>JAUMBO010000069.1:0-2235 GCA_032119635.1 Solirubrobacterales bacterium | reverse complement strand
AGGTCTCGACCTGAGCCTCGATCGAATCCAGCCGGATTTCGATCTCGTGGAGGCGTTCGTGGATTGCGCCCAGGGCTTCGAGCAGTTTGGCCGTGGCGTCTGTCTGATCGTCGCCCACGCTCAGAACATCTCCCTACGAATCGCCTTGACCTCGCTGGCCAAGAGGTCGAGCTTGGCCGACAGCGAGGAGTCGAGGGCCGGCATGGGGGCGGGACCGAGATCACCGGTTCTTGCCGCCCGCTCGAGTTCCCCGATCCGGTCCGAGAGGCTTCTCACCTCGCCGGCCAGGTCCTCGATCGCTTCCCTCAGTTCATCGTCCACCTGAATCGTCCTTTCCGGGGTTGGAGCGAGCTGTCAACTCTGGGCCAAGCGTCGCCTCGCACCCATTCTTCCTGACAGGGGCTTCGGTTTTTCTAGACTGGGACCCGATGTCTGAGCGGGGCAGGCCACCGGAGTATTCGGTAGATCAGTTGCTGGACCTGGCGATCGAGGTGATCGCCGAGGACGGCCTTGCCGGCTGCACCTTCCGGACCCTTGCCGATCGGGCCAAGACCTCGACCACTACCTTCACCTACCGGTTCGGCTCCCGGACCAACCTGATCGGGGAGGTCCTGACCCGGGCCTACTCGCTCGGCTGGGAGGAGATGGAGCTCGGTGAGCTCGAGCATCCCGATCCGATCCGGCGCCTATACGAGATCGGGTTGGCCGACCTCCAGCTCAAGGAGGAGATCGACCCCTATAAACGGGCCTACGTGGAGATCCTGATCGCAGCCCCCAGGGAGCCCGAGTTGATGGAGGCCCTGCTGAGCCTCGACGAGTCTTTCCTCAACTCCTACCAGGTGCTGATCGAGCGGGCCCAGGAGATGGGGCTGATCGATCCCGAACTCGACCCGTACGGCCTGACGCTGGCCGTCTGGTCGGTGATCGACGGACTGAAGCTCAACCGCTACGCCTACCGGGAAGATCTGGGAGCAGAGCAACTCGAGTTCTATTTCCGCCGGATCTTCGAGGGGATAATCGGCCGGCCGGTCGGGGACTAGGCTCGAGCGCTACTCGGGGCTCTCGGAGGTACGGCTCTCGCCCAGTTCCTCGCGCTCGCGCCGCTCGGTGACGATCCCGTAGACGATCAGCGCACAGGCTGCCGCGACGATCGCTGTGATGAAGAGGCCGAAGATGAAGATCCCGACCGACTCCATCTAGTCCCTCCCGGCTGGCACCAGCAGGGCGCCGAGGGCGAGGATCGAGGGGACCCAGAGCCCGATGAAGATGCCTTCGTTCTCGCTGCCGGTGAAGTAGAGGACGACTGAGGCGATCAGGGAGAGGAAGGCGGCAACCACGATCAGGATCCGTGCTTGCCCCTTTGCCTTCTTGACTGCGTCTCCGGACCTCTGGGGCTTCTGCTCAGTCTCCATGGGGGGAGTGTAGAGGGCGCGCGCCCCGGTCACCGTCCGGTTCCGGGTTCCTTCTGCTCGGGGGACTGGCCGGAAGGCGAGAGCGAGGCGTTTCGAGGCTGGTTCTTTACGGTTGCGACCGTTGGTAGCATCGCCCCGATGTATTTCGGAGGATCACTTTTCATCTTCGCGATCGGGGCAATCCTTGCCTTTGCCGTAAACGAATCGGTTCAGGGCGTGGATCTCCAGCTGGTCGGCTGGATCCTGATGGGCGTTGCGGTCGTGGGGGTCATCCTTTCCTTCGTGGCGAACGGGCAGCGTCGGGGCGGTCCGCCGCCCAACCAGCCGCCTCGCGACTACTGATTCGCTGAACGGAAGTCCCGTCAGGGACGGAGGGGGAGGGATTCGAACCCTCGAGGCGCCGAAAGACGCCTGCCGGTTTTCAAGACCGGTGCATTCAACCGCTCTGCCACCCCTCCGGGGGCCGGTTCGGCCTTGCCGGTCAGTCTTTCAGGACCGCGGCCTCCAGGACGGGGTTCGCTGCACCGGGTAAGGGGCTGACCAATGAAGACCGGTCGGGACCGGGCGGTCCCGACCGGGCCGCTACTCCGCAGCTAGTTGCCGCCCGAGACGCTGTTGACCGCGTCCTTGGCCTCGTTGACCGCCTGGTTGCCCTGGTCGATCGCTTCCTTGCCCTGCTGGGTCGCTTCGTCGATTTTGTTCTGTGCCTCCTGGGCCTGGTCGGCAACGCTGGACGAACCGGAGTTCGAGTTATCCGAGCTGCACGCTGTGATGCCCAGACCCCCGGCGACGATCGTGGTGGCCAGGAGTACTCCGGCGATCT
>JAUMBO010000068.1:0-3515 GCA_032119635.1 Solirubrobacterales bacterium | reverse complement strand
GCCCTCGGCGGTCAGGAACTCCCCGATCGAGAGATCGAGGGCCCCACCCCCCTCCAACTCGATCAGCTGCTGAAAGAGGCCCTTGCCGAACGACCGGGTCCCGACCAGGGGTGCGCCGCGATACCGGCGTACCACCGCCGCCAGAATCTCGGCGGCCGAGGCCGTCCCACGATCGATCAGGACGGCGATCGGTGGGAGATCCAGCTGGCCGCCCACGGTCCGGTAGATCCGCTTGCCCTCGGAGCGGGAGCGGGTGACCACCACCTTTCGGCCGGCCGGCGCGAAAAGGCTCGAGGTCGAGACGGCTTCGGGAAGGAGGCCCCCCCCATTGCCGCGCAGGTCGAGGACCAGGCCCTCGACGTTCCGGTCGGTGGCCTTGCGAAGCGCCCGGCGAAGGGCCGCCCCCGCCCCCTCGCTGAAGGCCGAGAGAGAGACGTAACCGAACCGACGGCCGTCCCGACGGACGACCCGGCTCTCGGTGACCGGGACCGTGATCTCTTCCCGGACCAGCTTCACCCGGCGGGTTGCTCCGCCGCCAGGCGCGCGGATACCGAGCACGACCGGGGTCCCCTCGGGACCCTTGATGCTGGTGACGATCGCATCGACGCCTTCGCCGCGGATCGGTTCGCCATCGACCGAGGTGATCAGATCACCGGTCTCGATCCCGCCCCGCTGGGCAGGCGAGCCGCTGAAGACCCGGCCGACCACCAGGCCTGCCGGCACTAGATCGCCGACCGTCATCCCGACCCCCGAGAACTTCCCCTCGATCGAGTCGTTGAAACGCTCCAGCTGTTCCGGGTCGAAGTAGTGGGTGAAACGGTCCCTGTACTGGCGCCTCAACCGATCGACGATCCCATCGACCGAGGCCCTGTCCAGCTGCCCCGGTTCGACCGGGCGGTAGTAGTAGTCCTCGACCAGTTCGCTCACCTCGTCGGTCAGCGACTCTCCCCGGATGTCCTGTACCCAGCCGAGGGGCCCAATCACTGACACCGGGGTCGAGACCAGCCAGATGCCGGCAACCATGCCGACGAAACCGAACAGGACCGCTGTCCAGACGGTCTTCAAGCGGTCTCGGGCGGTCCGTTCAGACCTTGAGGAAGCGGCGCAGGGTAAGCCCTGAGCCGAGCGCCGAGACGATCACGGCAGCCCCGAAGAGGCAGGCGATCAGGAGGAGGAAGGAGACCGAGTCCTGCGCCTCGAGAAGGGCAAAGCTGTCCGAGAGCGGATCCACGATTGTGACCTTGCCGACCCACAGAACGATTATCGCAAGCGCTCCACCGAGCATGCCGACGATCACGCCTTCGATCATGAAGGGCCACCGGATGAACGACCTCGTCGCGCCGACCAGACTCATCACCTCGATCTCCCGCCGCCGGGTATAGATCGAAAGCCGGATCGTGTTCCCGACGAGGAGCAGGGAAGCCGCCACGAGGAGCACAGTGATCACCGTCAGGACCAGCTTCAGCGCACCAGTGACCTCTTCGATCTTGTCGGCGGTCGCCTGCCGGTCGTCTACGTCCTTGATCACCGGCGAAATCCAGGCCGGCTCACCCGATCCGGCCCCGGGGGCCTGCATCGCCGAACGGATCGCCTCGAGGTCGGCCGCATCATCGGGCTTGACGATGAAATTCGCCGGTAGCGGATTGCCCTTCAGCTCCTTCAGGACGTCCCGGTTCTCCTGGCCGTAGTCGCGCCGGAACTCTGCCAGGGCGTCGTCCTTGCTCAGGTAGGTAACGCTCTGGACCCGGGGCACCTCTTCGATCTGCTGCTGAAGGGATGCGACCTCGGACTCGGTCGCATCGTCGTAGAGGAAGACCCGCAGTTCGAGCTGGTCGCGTACGTCCGAGCTCTTGCTCTGGGTGGTCTGGAAGACGGGAACCAGCACGCCGATCAGGATCGCGGTCAGGACCGTGGTCACGACGGCAGCCGTGGTCGGTGCGATGTTCTTCCTCATCGCCCGGAGGGCCTCGCGGATGAAAAAGGTCAGGCGGCCCATCTCAGCCCTCACCCCTGTGAGTGCCGGAGTTGCCGTTCGGCTGACCCTCGGCCCCGACACCCATCTCGGCCCTCATCCGGACGCCGAACTCGGTGGTCGATTCCTCGGTGTAGCCGCCGGCAACCTCGTCGCGGACGATCCGGCCTTCGTAGAGCTCGATCACCCTGCGCCTCATGCGGTCGACCATTTCGCGGTCGTGTGTGACGACGACGACCGTCGTGCCGGTCCGATTGATCCGGTAGAGGAGCTGCATGATCCCGACCGAAGTGACTGGGTCGAGGTTCCCGCTGGGCTCGTCGGCGAGCAGGAGCGGAGGGTGGTTGACGAAGGCCCTGGCCACCGAAACTCGCTGCTGTTCCCCGCCGGAGAGCTCGTCGGGGTAGTTGTTCAGCTTGGTCGAGAGGCCGACCAGCCGGAGCGCCTCGGGAACCTTTTCCCGGATCTCGGAGCGGGGTGCCCCGATCACCTGAAGGGCGTAGGCGACGTTGTCGTAGACGGTCCGGCTGGGCAGCAGGCGAAAGTCCTGGAAGACCGTGCCGATGTTCCGCCTCAGCATCGGGATCTTCTTCTCGGGCAGCGAGCTGATGTCGCGTCCGGCTATCGAAACCGAGCCCTCGGTCGGCAGCAGTTCGCGGATCAGGAGCTTGATCAGAGTGCTCTTGCCGCAACCTGTCGGACCCACGAGGAATACGAAGTCGCCCCGGTCGATTGCCAGGGAGACGCGATCGAGGGCGAGGTGACCGCCAGGGTAGACCTTGCTCACCTCTTCGAGATCGATGATCGGAGCTCCGCCTTTCCTGGGCAGGCTCCGTGCCTTCTCGAGGCGAGCGCGCTCCAGTTCGGCTTCCGGCTTGTTCTTCTTTCCGAAGGGTGAGATTCCCATGAGGACTCCGACTTATTCCCCAGAGCCCGGACAACTCCTTCACCGGGAACGGGACTGGCCCGAAACATTATGAGCAAAAGATTAGCAAAACATCTGATTTCGCTTACTAATGTGGCCCGATACCCTTACTTTGTGGCCAGGAGGGCGAAAGAGAACAGCTCGTACCGTCTCGCCCTGGTCGCCCTGGTCGCCCTGGCCTTCGCGGTAGGGGCCTTTCTGGCCGCCGCCAGCCCGGCGTCGGGATCGACCGACGCGCCTGGACTGGACCGGGCCGAAGCACGGATCGTCAACGGCAAGGGAACCTGGATCGAGCAGTGGCCCTGGCAGGTTGCGCTGACCGACAGGAGGAGCTTCGCCCCAGGGGTTCCGATCACGGCCCGCTACTTCTGCACCGGCTCCCTGATCGCGCCGGACCTCGTCGTCACGGCAGCTCACTGCGTCTCCTTCTACCGGCCCGCGACCCTTGGCAGCCTGAAGGCCATCGCCGGCCGGACCTGGCTCAACAACACTGCAGTAGGTGAGACGCTGGGAGTCGAGCGGGTGGTAATGCCCCTCGACCCGAACGGCAGGCCGAGGTATCGGATCCTCGGTGGGGCGGCGGTCTGGGATGTTGCCCTGATCCAGCTCACTTCGCCT
>JAUMBO010000067.1:0-9519 GCA_032119635.1 Solirubrobacterales bacterium | reverse complement strand
TATCACCCTGGGATCGTGGGCCCGTGCTTCTTCGATCGCCCGGTCGAGCTCAGGCGACTCCGGATCCTCGACCCGGGAGATGCCGACGCTCGAGCCGAGTTCGGACGGTTTGACCCAGACCGGCGCGCCGAAACCTGCAATCCGCTGCCGCCACTCCCCGTCGCCGACCTCGACGAAGTCGACCTGGGGCAGACCCCGTTCCCGGCAGAGGCGCTTGAGCGTCAGCTTGTCCATACAGACGGCCGAGCCGAGAACGCCGGAACCGACGTAGGGGACCCCGGCCGTCTCGAGCGCGCCCTGGACGGCCCCGTCTTCTCCAAAGGGTCCGTGGAGGGCGGGGAAGACGACGTCGATCCCGGCCAGGCCGGCGCCCGGCTCGATCACCACCGGGCCTTCCGGGCCGGTCCACGTCCCTCCACGCGAAACGACGACCTCGACCACCTCGAACCCGGCCTCCCGGAGGCCGTCGGCGACTGCCTTGCCGGAAAGCAGGGAGATCTCGTGCTCGCTCGACCTTCCGCCACTCAGGACGGCGACCGTCAGGTCCCGCTTCACCCGGGGAACACTCCGATCGTCAGGGTGACGCTCGAGCCCGGTGCCACCGAGTCTCCCCCCTGGGGATCCTGGTCGATCACCCGGCCATCCTGCGGTGCGATCGTCGTCTCCTGTTCGACCACCACCGGGACCAGGCCGAGCCCCCTGACCGTCTGGACCGCATCGGATCTCAGCTGCCCGACGAGGTTGGGCAGGGAGACCGTTGCCGGCCCGCCTGAGGAAACGGTCAGCTCGACGGTCGAGCCGGGCTCGACGGCGGTTCCCGCATCCGGACTCTGGCCGATCACTTCTTCGGCCGGCCGGTCGCTCTCCTCCTCGGTCGAGGAGAGCTCGAGGCCCCGTTCCGAGAGCTTCTGCCTCGCCGCCTCGAGGGTCAGGCCGACCAGTGCCGGCACCTTCACGGTGGCCGGGCCGGAAGAGATGAGCAGGGTGACGGTCGAGCCGGCCGGTGCCTCGTCCCCGGCCGGGGGCTCGGTGCCGATCGCCCGACCGCCCGGGTATTCGTCCGAGGGCTGACGCTCGATCGAGACCTCGAACCCGGCCTGCTCGAGCTCGAGCTCGGCATCGTCACGGGAGAGACCGGCGACATCGGGGATCTCGACATCGGAAGGCCCACTGCTGACGAACAGCTCTACCCCGGGGTTCGAGCAGAAGTAGCCGACGAAGGCGCAGTCGCGGTCGGCCGATCCTTTCGGGTCCTGGCGAACGACGATTCCCACCGGGCGGGGCGAAGCGACCTGGGTCACCTGATCGACCTCGAAGCCGGCCTGGCCGAGTCTCTCCGTGGCCCGGTTCGTCCGCTCCCCGATGACGTTCGGAACGACGACCGAGTTGCTCCTCAGCAGCCCGAAGAGGATGAGGGCGAGCAGGACGGTCGCGACGATGCCGATTATCAGCGGCTTGCGATTCCGTTCGACCTCCGGCGAGCCACCGGTCGGGTCGATCATCGCCTCGTCGAGAGCGGCTATGAACTCGTCGGCCGTCCGGAACCGACCGTACGGCTCGCGGCTCAGCGCCCGGGCGACGACCCGGTCGAGGGCCGGCGATACATCGGGGTTCAGGTGGCTCGGGGCCTCCGGCTGCTCCGAAATCTGGCGCAACGCGACCTGGGCGTGATCGTCCCCCGAAAAAGGGCGACGGCCGGTCAGGCACTCGTACAGGATGACCCCGATCGAGTAGAGGTCGGATGGCGGCCCGACCTCTCCACCATCGGCCTGTTCGGGCGAGAGGTAGCCCGGCGTTCCCATGATCACGCCGTCCTCACCGGTCGCCCCCTCGCCGGCCCGGGCGATCCCGAAATCGGCGACCAGGACCCGGCCTGAATCCTCGACCAGCACGTTCATCGGCTTCAGGTCGCGGTGGATCACCCCGTGGCCGTGGGCGAAGGCGGCTCCCTCGAGGATCTGGCGGACGATCGCAACCGACTGGTCCACGGTCAGGCCCTGGTCGATCAGCTCCCGCAGGGTCCGGCCCTGGATCCACGCCATCGCGATGTACCAGGTGTCACCGACCTGGCCGCGGTCGAAGATCGGGACGATGTTGTTGTGCTGCAGGCCGGCCGCCGCTTCGGCCTCGCGCCGGAAGCGCTCGACGAAGGCAGGGTCGCTGGCGTACTCGGAATGGAGCACCTTCAGGGCGACCAGGCGGGAAAGCTCCAGGTCGTCGGCCAGCCAGACGTCGGCCATCCCGCCAGATCCGATTCTCGACCGGATCCGGTAGCGGCCGTCGACGACCTCGCCCTCCGAGAGCCTCATCGTCCTGCCACCTGTTTCGGTTCCACCGGCTTCATTCCCACGGTCATTCCCCGAGCAGCTCCTGGATCACTCCGGCCGCAATCGGTGCCGCGACCGTACCGCCGGTGCCGGAGGTGCACTCGACTGTGGCCGCTATCGCGACTTCAGGCGCATCGGCAGGGGCGAACCCGATGAACCACGCCTGGTTCGGCAGCCCGGCACACTCGGCCCGGCCCGGGACCTCGGCGGTGCCGGTCTTGCCGGCGACGTCGACCCCGGCGAGCGCCGCCGCGGTGCCGGTTCCTTCGTCAACCACCGATGTCATCGCCTGGGCCAGCTCGGCCGCCGTGGCCGGCTCGACCACCGTCGACTGGGTCTCGGGCTCCATCCGTTCGACCAGCCGGCCGTCGCGATCGCGGATCGCGGTCCAGATCCTCGGCTTCATCAGAACACCCCGATTGGCGATCGTCGAGGCCACTTCGGCCATCTGCAGAGGAGTTACCAGCAGCCGCTCCTGGCCGATGGCGATCCTTCCCACGTCGACCCCGTCGGCGGGCCGGACCGGACTGCCGTCCTCGAACACCCCAGAGACCGAGAGCTCGTCCCTCGGCAAGTCGATCTCCGGCTTGGAGCCGAACCCGAACCGATCCATGTACTCGAAGAGCGTCTCGCTGCCGATCTGCTCACCGAGCCGGGCGAAGAAGGTGTTGGCCGAGTTGGTCAGGGCGGTCTCGACATCGATCGGGCCGAAACTGGTGCCACCGAAGTTGGAGAGCGGATTGCCCTGGACGTCGATCGTCGCCGGAGAGTCGATCAGGGTCGTGCTGTCGATCGCCCCGCTGTCCAGGGCGGCCGCCGCGGTCACCACCTTGAAGGTCGAGCCCGGCGGGTACTGGCCCTGGGTCGCCCTGTCGAGCAGCGGAGCCGCGGGGTCGGAGTTCAGGTCCGGGAGGAAGTCGGGGATCAGGTTCGGGTCGTAGGCCGGCAGGCTCGCCGCGACCCTGACCTTCCCCGTCGCCGGTTCGATCGCAACCACCGATCCCGGCTGTCCGGCCAGCAGGTCGAGTGCCGTCTGCTGCGCCCCGACATCGAGCGCTGTCGACATCGGGTTGCCGGCCGGTGGCTCGCCGGAGATCTCGTCGAGCAGGGCGTCGACCTCGTTCCCCTCCCCGGTCAGGGTCTGGTCGTGGAAGCGCTCGAACTCGGACGATCCCTGCTCGGCGTACGAGTAGCCGAGCGGGTGTCCGAACAGCTCGCCCAGCGGGTACTCACGGATGAACCTCTTCGACTCACCCTGGCCGATCGGGTTCGACTCGGCCAGCACGGTCCCGTCCGATGCCCGGATCGTTCCCCGCTTGACCCGCTGAGCCTCGAAAAGCGGCCGCTTGTTCGCTCTCTCGCCCTTCAGTCGGTCGGCATCGAGTACGGCCCACCAGGTCGTGAACCCGGCCAGGACCGCGAACAGGACGAAAACGAAGCCGAACAGCCTGACGATCCGCTGGTCCATGCTAGGAGGCCACCCGCCTCGCCTCGCGACGGGCCCGGTCCGAGATCAGGAGCAGGAGGCCGAGCAGGATGAAATTGGCAACGATCGAGCTGCCGCCATAGGAGACGAGCGGCAGGGTGACGCCGGTGAGCGGGATCACCCGGGTCACGCCGCCGATGATCACGAAGGCCTGGAAAGCGAGCACCGTGGTCAGCCCGGTAGCCAGCAGCTTCGAGAAGCCGTCACCCGCGATCAGTGCCGTCTTGTACCCGCGAGCCGCGATCAGGAGGTAGATGGCCAGCAGGGCGATCCCGCCGGCCAGGCCGAGCTCGCTGACGATCAGCGTGTAGATCAGGTCGGTGTGGGCAGCCGGCAGGAGGGCCGTATCGGAACCCGGGATGGTGACCAGCGACTGGGCGAAACCCTCCCCGAAGAGGCCCCCGTCGGCCTGGGCGAACATCGACTGCAGCACCTGGTACCCGGCGCCCCCCGGATCGCGATAGGGGTCGAGCCAGATGTCGACCCGGTCGGTCACGTGGCCGACCGTTCCGTAGATCGCCCAGGCGCCGAGCAGGAACATCGACATCCCGACGACGACGAAGGAGAGCCTTCCGGTCGCCACGTAGAGCAGGGCGAGAAAGGCAGCGAAGAACATCAGCGAGCTGCCGAGGTCCCTGATGAAGATCAGCATCAGCATCGAGGCCCCCCAGACGACCAGCAGCGGCCCGAGATACTTGAGCGGTGGCAGTGTGATGCCGAGGATCCGTCGGGCCCGGACGACCAGGAGCTCCCGGTTCTCCCAGAGGTAGGCAGCGAGGAAGATGACGATCCCGATCTTGGCCAGCTCGGTCGTCTGGAACGAGAGCGGGCCGAGGGCGACGCTCAGGTAGGCGCCGTTGACCTGTTCCCCGATCAGGGGCAACCTGGGGGCGAGGAGGAGGAGCAGGCTGGCCGCCGCGATCGTGTAGCGGTACCGCTCGAGCACCGAGTAGTCCTTCAGCAGGAGGACGGTCGCCGCGAAGAAGGCGAGGCCGACGACGAACCAGTTGGCCTGGTCCCTGGCGAACTCCCGGGCCAGATCGGAGTCGAGCCGGTAGATCATGATCAACCCGATCGCAGTCAGCAGGGCGAACAGCGGGAAGAGGAAGGGGTCCGAGTCCGGAAGCCGGATCCGGATGAATACGTGAGCGGCCAGGCAGACCGCGAGGAAGTAGAGGCCGTAGGCGAGGCTGAGGTCGCTGAGCTCGTTCTCGCCCTGGGCGAAGACCGCGGCAAAGCCGATCGTCAGCAGGATCGCCACCGGCAGAAGGGCCGCCAGCTCCCTGTTCCTCAGGGCAGTTCCGGTCATCGTTCCTCCACCCGGCTCAGGACCCGCGCCCGGTCTCGAGTTCCCGGACCAGGTCGACCGCATCGTCTCGGGAGCGGAGCCGGTGGTCGGCCACCACCTCCTGGCGGCCCGGCGGAAGGTCGCTGGTCTGGATCGCCGTCGGGTATTCGAGCCGGTAGAGCTCCCGCCCGAAAGGACCGTTGTACGGAAGGCCCTGATAGAGCGCGACCCGCCCGGCCTCGTCGGTGCCGACGAACCAGACCTGCCTCGAGCCGAGCCAGGCGCCGCCGAGGATCACGGCGACCGCCAACAGGCCGGCCAGCAGCCCGGCCACGACCTTGACACCGCGCCGCCTTCCACCCCGGGCGGCCGGTTCGGTCGCCCTGGACGGGACCGCCCTGGGGCTGCCGGGGCGGGGCAGGGGAGCGGCGGGGTCCTCGACCTGGAAGAGGACCACGGTGATGTTGTCCCGGCCACCGGCCTGGTTCGCCGCATCGACCAGTTCCCTGGCAGCCTGATCGAGCGAATCGGCCTCGATCACGAGCCGCCTGATCCGGTCGTCGTCGAGCATCGAGGTGAGGCCGTCCGAGCAGAGCAGGAAGAGGTCGCCCGGGGCGGCGGCCACTTCCTGAACGTCCACGTCGACCGCCGGTTCCGGCCCGAGGGCGCGGGTGATTATCGACCGCTGGGGGTGCTCCTCGGCCTGGGCCTCGGTCAGCTGTCCCCTGCGGCGCATCTCCTCGACCAGCGAGTGGTCGCGAGTCAGTCGCTGGATGATCCCGCTGCGAATCCGGTAGGCCCGCGAATCGCCTACGTGCCCGATCGTCACCGTCTCCGAGCCCGGGTCGATAGCGGCGGCGGTGATCGTCGTACCCATCCCGGCGAAGCTGGGGTCGCTCCGAGCCTGGTCGTGGATCACCCGGTTGGCGGTCTGGATCCGGGCCGGCAGGGTCTCGGCCAGCGGGCCTTCGGGAAGGCCCTCCTCGAAGGCCGAGACGGCGGCCCGGGAGGCGACCTCACCGGCCTGGGCACCGCCCATCCCGTCCGCGACCACGAACAGTGGCGCGTGAGAGAGCATCGCGTCCTCGTTGACCCGGCGCTGCCTGCCGGTGTCCGTCTTCCCGGAGTGGGCCGCAACCCTGATCACGCGCCCCTCCCTTCGGTCTCGAACCGGAACGAGGTGTCGCCGATCGCGACGATCGCGCCTTCGGCCAGTTCGGTCTCGCCGACCACCGGTGCGCCGTCGAGCAGTGTTCCGTTGGTCGAATTCATGTCCTCGATGTAGAACCTCTCGCCCCTGGGGTAAACCCTCGCGTGAATCCCGGATGCGTACCGGTCGGTGAAGGTGATCTCGGCCTGCCCCGAGCGTCCGAGCGTCGCCCCGCCGAACAGGTCGAAGCGGGTGCCCGGTGCGAGATCGGTGCTCGACTCGACCACCAGCCAGGCGTCATGGCTCCCTCCCGGGGTCGGGCCGACCGTCCGGTCGTAGTCCGAACCGGACGCGGAACGGGTCCTGACCAGGTCCCTGCGGGCCGACCGGGCAACCCAGAAGAGGAACAGGAAGAGGATCGCGATGAAGGCGAACCGCAGGACCAGAGAGATCGGCTCGAACTCCACCTGGCCTCACCCCTCGCCATCGACCGAGAAGATCGCCGTAGTGGTCCCGAGGGTGATCCGGTCACCGTCGGTCAGCCTGGCCGAGCCGACCTGCCTCCCGTTGACCTTCACCCCGTTGGTCGATCCGAGGTCGACCACGTGCCAGTCCCCTCCCCTGAGCCGGAACTCGGCGTGGCGCCGGGAGACGTTCGGGTCATCGAGCACGATCCCGCATTCCTCGGAGCGACCCGTCACAACCGTTCCGACCAGGTCGTGGCTTCGGCCCTCGACCTCTACCCAGGCGGTCGGCGGCTGGACGGTCGGCTCGACATCGATCGGGACCGGGGGGGGCTTCGGGGCCTTGTAGACCATCGTCCTGCCCTCCTCCGCCTGATCCGGTGCCTCGCCCTCCCGTGAAGGCGCCTTGACCATCCGGGCCTGGATACCGAACTCCCCCAGCCGGAGCCGGTCGTCGGTCTCGAAGGTTATTTCGGGTCGGGTCAAGAGCTCGTACCCCCTGGTCCGGGCATGTTCGAGCAGGTAGGAGGAGAGCTCCTGGCCGAGTGACCCCTCGTAGCCCTCGAGCCGCTCGTGATCGCCGGGCGAGAGGTAGACCGTGTAGCGGTTCGGGACGTAGATCCGGGCGACCGAAGCCGTCTTGTTGGCGTCCATCTCGCGGGCCAACCGGCGGGCGAGCTCGATCGGCTGGACCTCGCTCGAGAAGGCCCGGCTGAATACGCCCCTGACCAGCCCTTCGAGGCGATCTTCGAGTCGCCGGAACACGCTCAAGTCGGACCCCCGCCGGCACGCGGCTCATCGGACATCGGTGACACTCCCCGATCCTACGCCAGAGGGCTCGAGCCTCCCGGGGGATCGGTCGCCCCGCCGGGCCAGCCGATCCACGACAAGGCCGCCGGCCAAAGCGACGGCGATCCAGACTGCGAGAGCGATCGGGAAGGAGGGAGCAGTCACCACCGGCCAGATCAGGTCGGAGGCCAGGGTCAACGGGTTGGCCGCCCAGTCGGCTCCGGCCTTCGGGACGTCCCCGAACAGGATCTTCCGGCCCGAGATCGCCTCGACCCCGGCCGCCGTGAAGAGTGCGCAGGCCGCGACCAGGGCACGATCTCTCGCCCGGCCGGCGAAGGCAGCGAAGACGGCTCCAACGGGGGCCAGTCCGGCAAGGCCGGCCAGGGGCGAGACCGGAATCGCGAGCAGGGCGACGCCTGGGCCCGGTACCAGGAGCCCGGGCAATATCCAGACCAGGCCGAGCGCGAAGGCCGCCCCCCAGAGATCCCCCGCGAAGCCGAGCCATGCCGCCACCGCCACCCCGGCAAGCGGAAAGCCGACCCGCGGCGAGGCGAGTGCCGCCAGCCCGGCGGCGAGTGCGGTGGCGACGACCGAGGCTCCGTCCCCGACCCCGGCCAGGACGAGCACGGTGGCGGTCGCGGCGACCATCGCGATCCCCGTCGCGATCCTGCCTGGCCAACCCCGATCACCGACCTCGATGCGAGGGACTGGAGCAGGGGGGCGCTCGGGGGCACCTGAGTCGAGGCTCTGCTGGACCCGCTCGACCCCGACCGCCAGCTCAGCTGCCGAAGGCCTCCAGTCGGGTTCCAGGTCGAGGCATTCGTCGATCAGGTCGGTCAGCTCGACCGGCAGGTCCGGACGGTATGACGAGAGGGGCGGCAGTTCGCGGGTCGCCGCGAGGACCGTCTCGCCGGCCGTGCTGCCGCGACGGGGGTTCACCCCGGTCCATGCCTCGAAGAGCGTCAGCCCGAGCGAATAGACGTCGGCCTCCGGACCGGCCTCCATGCCCTCCGCCTGCTCGGGCGCCATGTAGGCCAGGGTCCCGAGGACGTCGCCGGCCGCGGTCAGCTCCTCCACCCCCGCCAGCCGGGCCACTCCGAAGTCCATCAGCTTGGTCTGGCCGGTCTCGTCCGAGCGGATCAGGTTGGAGGGCTTCACGTCCCGGTGGACCACGCCCCGCGAATGGGCATGCTCCAGGCTCCTGGCGGTCTCGATCGCGATCCCGGCGACCTCCCGGTCGCTCAGCCGGTCATCGTCGATCAGCTCCCGCAGGGTCGGGCCCTCGACCAGCTCGCTGACCAGGAAGGCCCTGCTGTCGCCGGGGCCGTACTCGTGCTGGACGAACTCGTAGAGACCGACGATCCCGGGGTGGTTCAGGCGGGCTGCTGCCTGGGCCTCGCGCCGGGTCCGGGCACCCGATCCGGGCTCGGTTTCGATCACCTTGACCGCGACCTCGCGCTCGAGCCGGGCGTCCCAGGCCCGGTAGACGGTTCCGAAGCCGCCCGCACCGAGCCGTTCGACGATTTCGAACCGGTTCATCAAGGTCGTATTCACCATGGGATATGGCTTTCGACGCCGAAAGCCCCGGACCTCCGGGTGCGAAGCGCCTCGCAGGGTCCCGAGTGGCATCCGCGATTCGTCGGAAGGGTCTAGATTCCGGCTGACGAACGGTTTCCGAAGGCCCCGTCGTGCCGCACCGAGGGCCGGAGATCTACGCTGTTCCTGTCCCGATGGACGATTTCTTCAATTCAGATCCCGACGAACCCGACTTCGGGGACCCCGAGCCGCCGCCCGACGAGACCGAGGCCTCACGCGGTAGCGCCGTCCGGAAGCCGAGGGCTCCCGTCAACCCGGCCGAGCGGCGCCGGATGATGACCCGTCGAGCGATCGCGGCCGGGATCGCGCTCGTCGTCTTCATCCTGATCGTGATCGGGATCCGCGGCTGCATCGATGCCCGGGGCGACCGGGCGCTCGAGGACTACGCCAGCAACGTCACCCAGATCACCGATGAGACG
>JAUMBO010000066.1:0-18070 GCA_032119635.1 Solirubrobacterales bacterium | reverse complement strand
CCAGCCGGACCAGACGAGCACGGTCGGGCCGGCACCCGAGATGGTGGCGCCGATCGCACCCCACTCGGCTGCGAGATCGACGACCTCCATCGACCGGGGGAACAGGTGGCGGCGCCGTTCCTGGTGAATCCGGTCGGCGAGGCCCGTGCCGACCAGGTCGAAGTCGCCCCTGGCCAGCCCCAGCGCCAGATGGGCCGCGGCCGAGGCGTTGGCAACGGCGTCCCCCAGCGGCACCTGATCGGGGATCGACTGACGGGCCATCTCGGTAACTACCTCCTCGGTCGGTATGACCAGGACCCCCTCGAGTCCCTCCGGTGCGTCGATCCTGGTCGCAGTCGGGCGGCCGGTGACGGCCGAGCAGAGCACGAACCCGCCGTAGATCGCAGCCGCCACGTTGTCCGGGTGGCCTTCCATCGCCGCGGCCCGCTCGAGAAGATCCTGTTTCTCCAGGCCGAGTTCGAACATGTGGTCTGCCGCTACCAGGCCGGCGACGATCGCCGCGGCCGAAGATCCCAGACCACGGGAAACCGGTATCCCGCCCCCGATCCGGAAGGCGATGCCGTCCGCCGTGTGGAGCGACTCGAACGCCTTGACTACGAGGTTCTCCCGGTCGAGGGCCACTCCCCCTACCCCCGACTCGACCGTGAACGAACCCGCTTCGGCCACCTCGAGTTCGAGGTGTAGGTCGAGGGCGACCGCCATGCAGTCGTACCCCGGCCCGAGGTTGGCCGAGGAGGCCGGAACCCGGACCAATCTCCGTCGCTCGGTCATCACCGGAAAGGTATTGGGTGGCCCGCCCGAAACGCAGGCGCAGCGCGCCGGGGTCGGTCGACCTTCATCATGGATGGGTGAACAAGGGCCAGACAAACGGAGAGCTTCCGCCACCGGCGCTGCTCGTCGAGGACCTCTTCAAGCGGTACGCGACAGGCGTCGAGGCCCTGAAGGGCGTCTCGCTGGAGATCCCGGACGGCAGCTTCTTCGGCCTGCTCGGCCCCAACGGAGCCGGCAAGTCGACCCTGATCCACTGTGCGACCGGACTCGCGATGCCGACTTCCGGCCGGATCGAGGCCTTCGGGCACGACGCGATCACCGACTACCGGGCGGCGCGGGAGGCGGTCGGGCTGGCGCCCCAGGACCTCAACCTCGACTGGTTCCTGACCGTCGAGGAGACTCTCGACTTCCACGGTGGCTACTTCGGGATGCCGCGACCCGACCGGCAGGAGCGGGTCGAGGAACTCCTGGAGGCCTTCTCGCTGGTCGAGAAGCGGGACCAGCGGACCAGGACCCTGAGCGGCGGGATGAAGCGGCGTCTGATCCTGGCCAGAGCACTGATGCACCGACCGCGGCTCGTGATCCTCGACGAGCCGACGGCGGGGGTCGACGTCGAGCTGAGACTCGAACTCTGGCAGTACGTCCAGGAGGTGAACCGCCAGGGCACCACGATCCTCCTGACCACCCACTACCTCGAGGAAGCCGAGCAGCTCTGCGACCAGATCGCCTTCATCAACGAGGGCGAGATCGTCGCCCAGGGAACCAGCCCCGAGCTGGCCGGCCGATTCGCCGTCCAGAGCCTCGAAGATGCCTACCTGGCCCTGGTCGGGCGCAAGGAGTTATCCCGCTCCCACCTCGGGAGCCTGGACGAAGGGGGAGTCGAGTGAAGAACCCGACCGCGATCCGGATCTTCACCCTGGTCCGCCGCGAGGTGAGCCGGTTCCTGAAGATCAAGGGCCAGACGATAGGTGCCCCGCTGCTCGAGACCTTCCTCTACATCACCGTGTTCGGGGCAGCGCTCGGGACGAGGATCGGCGACCTGGAGGGGTTCGAGTACATCACCTTCGTCATCCCGGGCCTGATCATGATGGCCTGGGCGATCAATGCCTTCTCGAACAACTCTTCCTCGATCCTCCAGCAGAAGTTCCAGCGCTCGATCGACGACCAGCTCTCCTCCCCCTCCTCCCCGGCCCAGCTCCTGACCGCCCTCTCCCTCGGCGGCTTCCTCCGCGGCATGGCGATCGCGACGATCACCTTCCTTGTCGCACTGGTGCTGGTCGACCTGCCGATAGAGCACCCCCTGGTGCTGATCCTGAGCCTGGTGCTGATCGGATTCTTCTTCTCCCAGCTCGGAGTCCTGATCGGGGTTCGGGCCGAGCAGTTCGAGGACGTCTCGTTCGTCCAGACCTTCGTACTGACCCCGCTGATCTTCCTCGGCGGCGTCTTCTACTCGGCCGCGCTCCTCCCCGAGCCCTTCCAGAGCCTGACCGAGTTCAACCCGCTCTACTACATGATCTCCCTGGTCCGGTACGGATTCCTCGGAATCGAAGCGATCTCGGTCGGACTATCACTACTCATACTCACCGCGGTCACGCTCGGCCTCTTCATGTTCAACCTGAAGCTCTTCGAACGGGGATACAAGCTCCGCTCGTAGTGTCGGCTCAGTCCGGGCGCTGACCGAACACGGCCTGCTCGACCTCGGCCAGGTCGGTCGAGCACTCGATCACACCCTCGCTCGTCGCCAGGGCGGTATCGGGGTCCTTGAGGCCGTTGCCGGTCAGGGCGCAGACGATCGTCTCCGGACTTGGGGTATCGCCGTCCGGCTCGATGCCGTGGACGAACAGGCCGGCGACGGAAGCGGCCGAAGAGGGCTCACAGAAGATCCCCTCGTGGGCGGCGAGGAAGCGATAGGCCTCGAGGATCTCGTCGTCGGTCACGGCCCGGACCCGACCGCCGGACTCGGCGAAGGCGGCCAGCGCCTCCTCTCCCCTGGCCGGTCGGCCGATCCGGATCGCCGAGGCAACCGTCTCGGGGCGGTCGACCGGCTCGCCGATGACTAGCGGCGCGGCGCCCGAGGCCTGAAAGCCGAACAGGAGGGGGGCGGTATCCCACTCGGTGAAGCCCTTCCACCAGGCCGTGACGTTGCCGGCGTTTCCGACCGGTACGGCCAGAGCGTCGGGGGGCCCTCCCAGCTCATCGATCACCTCGAAGGCCGCCGTCTTCTGGCCCTCGATGCGATACGGATTGACCGAGTTGACCAACTCGATGGGGAAGTTGTCGGCCAGGTGCCGGACCACGACCAGGGCATCGTCGAAGTTGCCGTCGAGGGCGATCACCCTCGCCCCGTAGATCAGGGACTGAGCCAGCTTCCCGACCGCGATCTTGCCCTGCGGCACGATCACCGCCCCGGTCAGCCCGGCCCGCGCGGCATAGGCAGCAGCACTGGCGGCCGTGTTTCCGGTCGAGGCACAGATCACGGCCTCGGCTCCCTCGGCGACGGCCTTCGAGACGGCCATCGTCATTCCCCGATCCTTGAAGCTTCCGGTCGGGTTGAGCCCTTCGAACTTGAGCAGCACGCGGGCACCTACCCGTTCCGAGACCTTCGGTGCCTCGATCAGCGGAGTCGAACCCTCGTTGATCGTCACCACCGGATCCCCCGGCTCGATCGGCAGGTAATCGCGGTAACGCTCGATCAGGGGCTGGGCCATCGGCTCAGACGAACTCTTCTTCGATCACCCGGATGAACCGGGGCGCGGCACGCATGTAGTCGAGGCCGGCGATCTCGTCGACCGCAGCCAGGAAGTCCTTTTCCGGGCACCGGTGGACCACCATGACCAGACGGGCCTCATCCCCCATCCCCTTCTGGACGACACTCCTGACCGAGACACCGGCCGAGGAGAGCAGCCTCGCCACCTCGGCAAGTACGCCGGGCAGGTCCTCGACCTCGAGGTGGAGGTAGAAGGAGGATTCGACGTCGCCCAGCACCGGGATCGGGCTCTCGAGCGGCCCGGCCTGGGGCGGTCCGGTGACGACCGAGATCAGGTCCCCGAGCACCGCAGCCGCCGTCTGGGGTCCGCCGGCACCCGGTCCCGAGACCGTCACCTCGGTGATCTCGGGGCCCTCAACCGTGACCGCGTTGAAGGGCCCCTCGACCGGGGCGAGCGGATGGCCCGGGTAGAGGAAGCAGGGAAAGACCCGGACCGTGATCCCGTCGTCGAGCCTCTCGGCGACCCCGAGCAGCTTCAGCGAGAGGCCGAGCTCGCGGGCGTAGGCCAGGTCATCGGGCTGGACCGACTCGATCCCCTCGAACGAGACCTGGTCGAGTGTGACCGGCGAGTGGAAGGCGAGCCTCGCGAGGATCGCCATCTTGGCCGCCGCGTCGGCACCGTTCACGTCCTCGGTCGGGTCGGCCTCCGCGTAGCCGAGCTCCTGGGCCCGGCGCAGTGCCTCGTCGTAGGAGGCCCCGGTCGAGGCCATCTCGGTGAGGATGAAGTTCGTCGTCCCGTTGACGATCCCGAAGACCCTGGTGAACGGGACCGTTCCGAACCCCTCCCGGATCGTCCGGATGATCGGGACGACTCCGGCAACGGCGGCCTCGAACCTGATCTCGGTCCCGTTCTCCCTGGCGGCGGCGAACAGCTCATCTCCGTACCTCGCGACCAGCTGCTTGTTGGCCGTGACCACCGGCTTGCCCGCCTCGAGCGCCGCCATCACGTAGCGGCGGGCGTCGTCGACCCCGCCGATCAGCTCGACGATTACGTCCGAAGAGGCGAGGATCTCGTCGAAGTCGCCTTCCGAGGTGGTCAGCACGCCGCCGACCTCGAACGACCGGCCGCAGGCCGCCTCGATCGCCGCCCCCCGCTCGGCGATCAGCTCCTCGAGCGATCCACCGACCGTCCCCCGGCCGAGCAGCCCGATCCTGAGCGGCTCGCTCACTGGTCCCTCGCCATCAGGTCCTGCCAGGTCTCGCGGCGCACCACGACCTCGGCTACTCCATCTTCGAGGAAGATCACTGGTGGTCTTGGCATGCCGTTGTAGTTGTTGGCCATTGCGTATCCGTAGGCTCCGGTGGCGGGAATGACGAGGATTTCGCCGACCGCGGGACCGGGAAGCGAGACGTCCCGAATCAGAATATCCCCGGACTCGCAGTGGGATCCAGCCACGGTGACCGCGGTATCTCCCTCCCGTTCGGGCCGGTCGGCCAGGACCGCCTCGTAACGGGCGTCGTAGAGCATCGGCCTCAGGTTGTCGGACATTCCGCCGTCGACCGAGACGTAGGTCCGGACGTCGGGTATCTCCTTGACGGTGCCGATCGTATAGACGGTGAGGCCCGCCGTGCCGACCAGCGAGCGGCCCGGCTCGACCAGGATCTTCACCTCTTCACCGAAGGACTCCCTCACCGCACGGACCTTGAGGTCGACGTACTCCTCGATTCCGGGTGGATCGTCCCCGATCAGGTACGAGATGCCGAGCCCGCCACCCAGGTTGACCACCTGGCACCACTCCCCGGCGATCGTAGCCAGGGCCTCTACCGCGAGCCGGAACGGCTCGATCTCGAAGATCTGTGAACCGATGTGACAGTGGAGGCCGACCAGCTCCAGCTGTTCGGAGTCGATTACCCGGGAGATGGCCCGGGCGGCCGAGCCGTCCTCGAGGCCGAAGCCGAACTTCGAGTCGACCTGTCCGGTCTGGATGTAGGAGTGGGTCGAAGGCTCGATCCCGGGGGTGACCCGGACCATCGCGTCGACCTTCCGGCCGAGCACCCGATCGCAACGCTCGATCTCGTCGAACGAATCGATGATCAACGTTCCGACCCCGGCCCGGTCGACCAGTTCGAGTTCGGCGTCGGTCTTGTTGTTGCCGTGCATGTAGATCCGCTTCGGGTCGTAGCCGGCAGCCAGGGCCATGGTCAGCTCCCCGCCCGAGGCGACATCGACCGAGAGCCCCTCCCCCTCGAACAGCCGGTAAGCCGCCGTGACCGGGAGGGCCTTGCTGGCAAACAGGACCTCAAAGCGGTCCGAGCGTGCGGAGAAGGCGTCGGTGAATGCCCTGGCGCGGTTCTTCATTTCGGAGACCGAGAAGAGGTAGGCCGGGGTTCCAAAGGAATGTGCGACCTCGACCAGGTCGCACCCGTCGACCTCGAGGTTGCCCCGGTCGTTGGTGGTTGTAGAAGCGGGAAAGGGCATCCGGGCCATTCTTACGGGTAAGGCGCGGCGATACCCTTTCCCGCAGTGCAGGGAAATCGCCAACCGATCAACGCCGCGCCCGGCGAGCCATCCCGGCAGGGTGTCCCCTGGATCGGTCTCGCCGTCGTCGCCCTCCTCTTCCTCCTGCTGGCCGTCGTTGCGGCCTACCTCCTGCTCGGGGTGGGACGGGACGACGACGATGCCCAGACCGGCGGGTCGGCGCCCGGTCAGGCGGTGACCCGCATCCAGGAGGGCCGGGTGCTCGGCTTCCCGGCCGTGGCGACCCGGAACACGACCCGGATCCCGGCCGGCGATCCTGTCGAGGTCTCACTGGCCTCGCTGCTCGCCTCCTACCCCTCCGTCGGCCCCGGAACGGCGCCGGCCGCGGTGACCATCGCCTCGGTCGAAGACTGGCAGGGAGCCGTTGCGGCGGCCGCGCTCAGCGCCGACCCGATCGGGGCGCCGCTACTGCTCGCCCCCTCCGGCAGACTCTCGGCCGAAGGCGAAGAGCTTCTCGCGACGCTCGACCCCTCCGGCTCGCCGACGACCCGCGAGGCCCAGGTGTTCGCGGTCGGCAAGGTGACGCCCCCCTCGGGCCTCAACGCCGAGAGGATCGCCGGCGACTCGTCGGCCCAGACGGCCGCCGATCTGGCCGGCCAAATCGCCCGCCTCACGGGGGCACCCCCGAACGCATTCCTCGTCGTGCCGGACTCCGATCCCGCCTACGGGGCCCCGGCCGCGACCTGGGCAGCTCGCTCGGGCGACCCGATCCTCTTCACCTCGAAGGACAGCCTCCCCCGGGCGACCCGGGAGGTCCTGGGCAGGAAGGCGAACCGGGAGGTACCGGTCTTCGTGCTCGGTCCGCCTTCGGCCGTCTCGCCGAAGGTCGTCGAGCAGATCGGCAAGGTCGCGGCCTCGGTCGAGCGGCTGCCAGGAAGCGACCCGACCTCGGCGGCACTCGAGCTAGTCCGCTTCTCGAGCGGCAGCTTCGGCTGGAACCTGAACGACCCCGGTCACGGATACACGGTCATCCGCTCCGACCGGCCGATGGACGGCGTCGCGGCCACCCCGCTCTCGACCGGCGGCACCTGGCCGGCCCTGCTGATGACCGACTCCGTCGATGCGCTTCCCGAGGACGTTCTCCAGTACCTTCTGGACGTGCAGCCCGGCTACTCGACAGACCCGACCCGCGCCCTCTACAACCACGTCTGGATCATCGGCGACGAGGCCTCGATCGGGCTCGAACAGCAGGCCGAAATCGACCGTGTGGCCGAGCTGGTCAAGGTCGGTACGGCGAGTGGGGTGGGCGGATGAGCGAGACGGAACACCTCGGGGTCCTCGGTCAGGACCGGCCGATCACGGCCGAGGAGATTCGGGAGCTGACCGGGGCGGCAACCCCCCACTTCGCGCTCCAGCTGAGGAACCGGGTCGCCCGGCTGATCGAGGGACTGCCGGAGGGCGATCCGGCGAGAGCCGAGGGCGAGCGCCAGATCGCGCGGCTCGAAGAGCTGGCCGACCTGACGACTCAGGCCGAGGCGACCGGCGACTCGCTCTGACCGGCAGCTGTCGCTGAGACTCTCTTCAAGCTTCCATCGGCGTATCGCGGTACCCACCCCAGGCCTCTGGCAGTTGCTCACGGGCTCGCCCCCCACCAGACCCGGGCTTGGGTCTCCGCGGCCGGTCCCACTACCCCGGCTCACGGTCCGGGAGTGCCGAAGACCTCGATGATCCGCTCGTTGTACTCCGCGATCTGCTCCGGCGGGATGAAGTAGTTCGGGGCGCCCGGGAAGATCTCGTCGGCCAGTGAGGCAACCTCCCCGACCTTCTCCCGGACCTGATCGGGCGTGCCGACCGCGCAGTAGCGCTCGACCATCTCGTCGGGGATCGCGGCGGCGACTCCCTCGATGTCGCCCCTGCGGAAGGCCTCGCCCGCCCTGACCGCGTTCTCTCCGAAGCCATGCATCTCGTAGAGCGGCATATAGGTCTTGACGGTCGAATAGAAGGCGACGGTCCGCCGGGCGGCATCGAGGCCGCGTTCGTAGTCGTCGTCGATCGCGACGCAGATGCTCGGCAGGAAGGTGAACTCCGAGCGGCTCCGGCCGGAGCGCGAGAGGCCCGTCTCGAAGGCCGGGATGATCTTCTCCTCGATCCACCGGGCCGAGCAGAGCGGGTGACCGATCAGGCCATCGGCCACGTCTCCGGCCATCCGGGACATGCCCTCCTGGACGGCGGCGGTGAAGATCGGGATCTCCTCCCGAACCGGTGCCGTGCCCCTCGTCCAGCCCCGGATGTCGATGTCGTGGTACTGGCCCTCGTACCGGACCGGTTCGAAGGCGGCGGCCGACCGGACGATCTCCCGGACCGCCTCGATCGTCTCCTTCATGTGGGGCGCCGGACGGCCGTACTCGACCCCGTGCCAGGTCTCGATCAGGCGCTTCACGCCCGGTCCGAGGCCAAGGGTGAACCGCCCACCCGAGATCTCGTCGATGTCCATGGCGCTCATCGCGATCGACATCGGGCTGCGGACGAAGCCCCACGCGATCCCCGTGCCGAGCCCGACCGAGGAGGTCTGGGTCGAGAGCCAGGTTGCCTGGGTGAAGGCGTTGCGGAACAGCTCGATCACCCAGACCCGGGCGACCCCGCGGTCCTCCGCCCGCCGGGCCAGTGCGGCCATTTCGGCCGGGCTGTCGCCGGTCACCCCGAGGGAGACCCTGGTCATCGCCTCCCCTTCACCGGAGGCCACCCCTGCCTCAGTCGGTCAGCTGGATCAGGGTCCCGGTTCCGAGTCCGCCGCCACAGCACATCGTGACCAGTCCGGTCTCGGAGTCGGAGCGCTCCATCTCATGGAGCAGGGTCGTGATCAGCCTCGCCCCGGTCGAGCCGAGCGGGTGGCCGATCGAGATCGCCCCGCCGTTGACGTTGACCCGGTCCATATCCGGCTGGAGCTCCCGGTTCCAGGCCGCGACCACCGAAGCGAAGGCCTCGTTGATCTCGATCAGGTCGATGTCCTCGATCTTCATCGAGTTGCGCTCGAGCAGCTTCTGGGTCGCCGGGATCGGGCCGGTCAGCATCATCACCGGGTCGACGCCGACCGTGGTCTGGTCGACGATCTTCGCCCGCGGCTTCAGGCCGAGTTCATCAGCCTTCTCCCGGGACATGAGGAGGACCGCGGCCGCTCCGTCCGAGATCTGGGACGAGTTCCCGGCGGTCACCTTGCCGTCCTCCTTGAAGGCCGGCTTCAAGCCGGCCAGCGTGTCGAGGTCGGTTCCGGGACGGATGCCCTGGTCGGTCGAGTAGGTGTCGCCGTTCACCTGGACCGGCGCGATCTCACGCTCGAACCTGCCCTCCTCGGTCGCCCGGTGGGCGTTGGCATGTGAGCGGACCGCCAGCTCGTCGAGCTCCGAGCGGGGGATCTCCCACTCGTCGGCGATCATCTCGGCCGAAATCCCCTGAGGCACGAGGTTGTAGCGCTCCATGAGCGCGGGCGAATAGCCCATCCCGTACTCCTCCATCACCTTGAAGGCGTCGCCGAAGCCGATGTGGCCCATGTGCTCGACCCCGCCGCCGATCATCACGTCGTGGACACCCGAGGCGACCATCGCGGCGGCGAAGTTGACGGCCTGCTGGGCCGAGCCGCACTGGCGATCGATCGTCGTCGCCGGGGTTTCGATCGGAAAGCCGGCTTCGAGCCAGGCGTTACGGCCGATGTTCAGGCTCTGTTCGCCGAACTGCTGAACGCAGCCGGCGACTACGTCCTCCACCTCGGCCGGGTCGATCCCGGCCCGGGAGATCAACTCGGAGTAGGTGTGGGCGAGCAGGTTCGAGGGATGGAGGTCCCGGTAGTAGCCCTTCTCCTTGTGACCCCGTCCGACCGGAGTCCGGACCGCCTCGACGATCACCACTTCACGTCCACCGAAGTTGCTCATCTGCCAAACCTCTTTCCCGGGCTGCCCCGAGTCGCTTGTCCCGATGCGGTGCGGACCGGCCGTCCGACCGAACCCACAAACCGTCAAGATAAACGATTGACTCGTCAGTCAACTGCCCGGCGAACTCCTGCTCGCCGGGCGCCCCAGATCCGAAAAGGCAAGCGATTGGAAGACGGAAAGAAACCAGACAGCCCCTACCGACGGGTCGGCGTCGTCGGCTCGGGCACGATCGCGACGGGCCTTGCGGCCGTCGCCTCGACCGCGGCCGAGCGGGTCGTCCTGCTCGCCCGCTCCCGGGAGTCCGCCGCGCGGGCCGAGGCCGCCGTCGCGAAGGCCGTTACGCGCCTCCGGGCCGAGCCCCTGGTCGAAGTAGAGGTCACGGTCGAGGAGCAGGAGCTGGCCGGCTCCGAGCTGGTGATCGAGGCGGTCGCCGAGGACCAGGGGGTGAAGGTCGAGGTGCTCGGCCGGGCGCTCGAAGTGGCCGACCGGGCCGACCTGGCGACGACCACCTCGTCCCTCTCGATCAAGGCGATCGGGGCCGAACTCGGGGGGTCCAACCACCTGGTCGGGATCCACGTTTTCAACCCGGTCACCGGAATGGACCTGGTCGAGCTCTGCCTGCCAACCGGAATCCCCGACGAAGTGGGGGATCGGGCCGAGGCCTGGTGCCTGGCGATCGGCAAGACCCCGGTCCGGGTGCCGGACATGCCCGGCTTCGTGGTCAACCGCCTGCTCTTTCCCTACCTGTTCGAGTCGGTTCGACTGATGGAGAGGACCGGGATCGAGCCTTCCGACCTCGACACCTGCATGACCATGGGGCTGGGGCACCCGATGGGACCCCTCGCCCTTCTGGACCTGGTCGGACTCGACGTCGCCGTGGCGATCGGGGAGGCACTCGAGGCGGACTCCGGCAACCCGGAACACCTCGCTCCCGAGGCGATCACCGAACGGGTCGCCAGGGGAGACCTCGGCCGGAAGAGTGGCCGGGGATTCTTCGACTACCGGGCCTGAAACCCGCTCAGAGCAGGGCGTCGATCTTCGCCGCGAGCAGGAAGTCGGCCGCGGTCAGGCCACCGGCCGAGTGGGTGGTCACGGTGACGGTCACTTCGTTCCAGGAGATCGCCACATCGGGGTGATGGGCCAGCTCCTCGGCCGGGGCGACCAGTCGGTCGACTAAGCCGACCGACTCGACGAAGTCGGCAAAACGGAAGGTCCGGACGATTGCATCGCCCTCCTGCCGCCAGCCGTCGCTCACGCCCGCCAGCCCCTCCTGGATCTCGTTCTCGTTCAGAAGCGTCACGTTCTCCTCCTCGAATACGTTTGCCGCCAGCGTAGCCCGACCGGCGTGAGGGCCGCCAGGTGACCACCCGGCAGCGTGGCCGTAAGGCCGAGTATCACGCCGGGTGGTGGCGGCTCGGACACGGCGATCGCCGCGACGGCCGAGAGCAACCCGATCGCCACGAACGAGCCGTACTCGAGGACGGCCGGCGCGCTGCCGAGCCGGCCCCGCTCCCCGGCGATGACCATGAGTCCGCAGAGGACACCACCGATCAGTCCACCCAGATGGCCACCGATGCTTATCCCGGCGATCGTGAAGGTGAGCAGCAGGTTTATGCCGAGGATCACCCCGATCTCCCTCGCGATGTGATCGAGCCCGCGGCCCCTGGCGATCACGAAGGTTGCGCCGAAGATCCCGAACACGGCGCCCGAGGCCCCGACCGTGTTGACCAGACTACCCGAGAGGAGCAGCGCCCCGAACGAGCCGGCCAGCATCGAGGCGAAGTAGATGGCGAGGAACCTCGGGGTACCGATCGAGGGCTCGAGGATCCGCCCAAGGAAGAAGAGGGCGACCATGTTGAAGGCGAGGTGAAAGATCGAGACGTGGAGGAACCCACAGGTGACCAGCCGGTACCACTCGCCGTCGGCGACGAAGATTCCCCGCAGGCCGAAGTCGTTCAGGACCGGGCTCGAGCCCGGTGAGATCCCGCCGGTGCCGGAGGCGATCTCGAGCAGGTAGGCGACGACGCAGAGCCCGATCAGGGCCTTGGTCGCCGGGTAGCCGGCGACCGTCTCGCCGACCCCTGCGACGACCCTCGTCTTTTCCTGAGAGCACTCGGGGCACCTCATCCCGACCGGGGTCGGGGTCATGCAGTCAGGGCAGATCGGCCGGCCGCAGCTGGAGCAGGAGACACCGGTCTCTTCCCCGGGGTGGCGGTAGCACTGGGCCATCGCGATCAAGGGTACGGAACCCATCCGGCCCGACGGGTGCCGATGGCGCAACAATGGACCAGTGGACAGGGACGCCTTCGCACGGCTGTACGCATCGTCGACCGGGATCCTTCTCTGCCTGGTCGGTCTGGTCGGCTTCGCGCTCGGCCCGGAGTTCGCCGAGCCTTCGCTAACCAAGGAGCTACCCGGGTCTTACCCGGTCAACGGCTGGGTCGACTCGCTCCACCTGGCGACCGGGCTGCTCGCCCTCGGCCTTGCCAGATGGCGGCCCACGGCCTGGGCCCTCGCCGGGGGGCTGCTCTACACCGGACTCGGCCTCTGGGGCGTGCTTGCACCCGATGGCGAGCTCCTTGCCGGAGTGCTGCCTGCCACCCGCCTCGTCAACCTGACCAACCTCCTGATCGGAGTCGCAGGCCTCGCCGCCCTGGCCGCGACCCGGACCCCTCCGCTGCGGATACCGGAAGGCGGCAGGAGACGGCGAATCCGCCGGGCGAGGAAGAGGCGCCGGAGGGTGGCGCGCCCGGGGGGTGGCGACTGAGCAGCGAGCGGTCCGGGCTCAGGCCCTGACCTTGCGGGCCGACCCGATCCGCCGGACGGCAGCGACCCATTCATCGGCGCCCAGCGAGCCGTCCGCAACCGCGGCCAGCCCCGAGATCGCCTCGTTCGGGCAGCCGGCCTCGCCGAGGGTGCGGGAGATCGTCCCAACCGATTCGAGCGCTTCGGAGGCCTGACCGATCGCGGCCCGGATCTCGGTCACCGAACGGCCAGCCCCGAGCAGCTCGCCCGCCCGCCGGTTTCGGCTCCCGGGTGCCATGACGGTCGCCAGCAGGTCGCCCACCCCGGCGAGGCCGTTGAAGGTCTCGAGCCGGGCGCCCTTGAGCCCGGCGAAATCGAGGCACTCGTTCCAGACCTCGGCCGCGGCGATCCCGGCCGAGTTGAGGCCGTACGACTCGGCGGTGGCGGCCGCCAGCACGGCAACGTTCTTCGCCACTCCGGCCATCTCGACCCCCGTCACGTCATCGGAGCGCTCGCAGAGCAGCCCGGCCCGGTCGAAGACGTCCCCGAGCTGGGCCTGGAAGTCACCGTCCCGCGTCCCGAGGACGAGCGCGGCCGAACCCGATGCGGCCTCCCGGGCGTGGGCCGGCCCCCCGAGGCAGGCGATGCCCCGGACCCGGACCCGGTCGCGGACGTACTCGGACGGCAGCTCGCCGTCGGGCGCGATCAGGCCCTTGGCCAGCAGCAGGATCCCGGCCCGGTCACCGGTCCGGCCCCGGATCGATTCGACCACCTCGGGGTAGGCACTCGAAGGGACCGCGAGGCAGACCAGGTCCACCCCGCCCAGCTCGATCCCTGCCTGGTCACGGACGTCGATCCCGTCCGGCAGGTTGACCCCGGGCAGGTACCGCTCGTTCTCCCTCGAGGCGGCTATCGCCTCGGCCTGGGCGAGGGTCCGACAGCCGAGCTGGACCTCGAGACCACCCCGGGCCAGCAGTACGGCGACACTGGTCCCCCAGCTGCCGGCCCCGATCACGGCGGCTCTCCTCATCGGTGGCAGGCCGCCGATGTCCTCCCACTGGAGCTCCACGTTCGGCCAGACCCGGGAGACGACCGCGGTCGCCTGGGCCGGACTCGGGTCCTCGGCAAAGGGGAACTCCATCGGGACCCCGACGCGGATCCTGACCTTCCTCGGCCGGATGATCCAGCCCCGCCTGACGTGTTCGGTCCCAGTGACGGCGACCGGCAGGACCGGCGCCCCGGTCCTCATCGCGAGCCGACCCACCCCCCGCTTCGGTCGGCCGAGCGATCCTCGCCTGATCCTCGTCCCCTCGGGGAAGATGCAGATCGTCCCGCCGCGCTCGATCACCAGCTCGGCCGTCCGGATCGCCTCCTCGTCCGACTCGCCACGGCGGATCGGGAAGGCCCCGATCCGGCACAGCAGGAAGCCCTGCCACCGCTTCTCGAACAGCTCGACCTTGGCCACGTAGTTCATCGGCTTGCCCCACGGCAGGCAGGCGCCGATCACGAAGGGGTCGAGGAAGCTCCGGTGGTTGGCGGCGACGATGGTGCCGCCCCTGATCCGGGCGTTCTTCCGGCCCTGCCTCGAGAGCCGGAAGTAGATCAGGAAGAACGGCTCGAAGAAAACCCTGACAACGAGGTAGAGGGCCCGGTTCACACCGTGGCGGCGGGTGTACTCGTGGTAGGCGGCTAGCCGTTCGTCGGTCACGGTTCAGGAAAGACCTTCGCACCCCGGCCCGAAAGAAGCCGGCCCGCCCGCGGACGGTGCACCGGTTTATGCCATAACCTTCCGCCGTCAACTCGAGAACCGGAGGAGTCTCAACATGAATCTGCGTTTCACGTTCCTGCTCGTGCCCCTTGTCGCCCTTGGCTTCGTCACAGGGTGCGCCAGTGATTCGTCCGACTCCGAGGGATCGGGATCGGGCCAGACCGCCTCGCTCGAGGACTGCCAGAAGGGTGACATCACGACCTACAAGGACGGCGTGATGACGGTCGGAACCGATAGCCCGGCCTATCCGCCGTACTTCGAGGACGACGACCCGTCGAACGGCAAGGGCTTCGAGAGCGCCGTCGCCTACGCGATCGCCGACCGGCTCGGCTTCAGCCGCTCGGAGGTCGAGTGGACCGTCGTTCCGTTCAACTCCTCCTACGCGCCGGGACCGAAGAAGTTCGATTTCGACGTCAACCAGATCTCGATCACCCCGGCCCGCGAGAAGGCCGTCTCCTTCTCGATTCCGTACTACACGGCCAACCAGGCCGTGCTGGTGACCGAGGACTCCGGAATCGGTGAGATCTCGGGACTCGACGAGCTCCAGGACCTGAAGATCGGCGTTCAGGTCGGCACGACCAGCCTCGATGCGGTCGAGGAGGAGATCGATCCGTCCACCGCGCCGAGGGTCTACGACAACTCGAACGACGTCGTCTCGGCCCTCAAGCAGGGTCAGGTCGACGCCGTGGTGGTCGACCTGCCGACCGCGATCTACCTGCGTGACGTCGAGGTCCCCAACTCGTCCGTGGCCGGACAGTTCGAGGCTCCCGGAGGAGACCAGTGGGGTGCCCTGTTGGCCAGGGACTCCGACCTGACCAAGTGTGTGAACGCGGCACTCGAGTCGATGAAGGAAGACGGGACGCTCGAGGAGATCACCACCCGCTGGATGAGTGACGCCGCCAGCGCACCCGAACTCAACTGAGGCCGACGTCATCCCCGGGGGGCCGCTGCTCCCCGGGGATGGTGGACGGCAGGCTGCCCGGGAGCGGGCGAGGAGGGCAAAGACCCGACGCGGCCAGGCGATCGCCTTCCTCTCCTCCGTCCTCGTCCTGGGGGGCCTGGCCGTTGCCGTCTTCACCTCGACCGGATGGCCTGAGGTCCAGGCGCAGTTCTTCTCGGTCGAGGTGTTCCGCGACTCCTTCCCGGGGATCCTGAGCGCCTTCTGGATCGATGTCCAGGTCTTCCTGGTGGTCGAGGTGATCGTCCTGATACTGGGCCTCTTCGTGGCAGTGGTCCGGACCAGCACCAACCCGGCCCTCTTCCCGTTCCGGGTCTTGAGTGCGCTCTACGTCGACGTCTTCCGGGGCATTCCGGTCGTCCTGCTGATCTACCTGTTCGGTTTCGGGATCCCGGCCCTCGAGCTCGAGGGTGTCCCCTCCGACCCCCTGGTCCTCGGCGCTATCGCCCTCTCCCTTGCCTACGGCTCGTACGTGGCCGAGGTGTTCAGGGCCGGCATCCTCTCGGTCCACCGGACCCAGGTCGAGTCCGGCCTGGCGATCGGGCTGAACCGGTTCCAGACCCTCCGGCACATCGTCCTCCCGCAGGCGATCCGAAGGGTGAGGCCACCTCTCCTCAACGACTTCATCGCCCTGCAGAAGGACGTCGCCCTGCTCGCAGTGGTCGGCGTGATCGAGGCATACAGGCAGGCCCAGATCGATGCCGCGGCCAACTTCAACTACACGCCGCTGGTCGCCGCCGCACTGCTCTACCTGGCGGTGACCATCCCGATGGCCAGGCTGCTCGACTACATATCCCGCCCCGACGATCCATCACGGGGGATGGCCAAGTGAGCGCCGGGCAGGCAGGCGACGGCTCAGCGGTGATCGACGTTCTCTCGGTCACCAAATCCTTCGGGGATCTCGACGTCCTCAAGGGGGTCGAGCTCGCGGTCGGCGAGCATGAGGCGGTTGCCCTGATCGGGGCCTCCGGTTCCGGCAAATCGACCTTGCTGAGGTGCGTCGACCTGCTCGAAGAGGTCGACGGGGGCGACATCCTGCTCGACGGCAAGGTGATCACCGACCCCTCGGTCGACCCGGTCGCGATCCGAAAACGTCTGGGGTTCGTCTTCCAGTCGTTCAACCTCTTCCCCCACCTGGACGTCCTCGAGAACGTGACCCTCGGGGCGATCCGGAGCGGCCAGATGTCGAAGGCCGCTGCGAGGGACCGGGCCCGCGAGCTACTCGACCGTTTCGGCCTCGGTGACCGCGAGCGGGAGAAGCCTGACCGGCTTTCGGGTGGCCAGCAGCAGCGGGTCGCCCTGATCCGGGCCTTCGCTCCCAGCCCCAGGGCCCTGCTGCTCGACGAGGTGACCAGCGCCCTCGACCCGGAGCTGGTCGGCGAGGTGCTCGAGCTGGTCCGGGAGCTCAAGTCGGAAGGGATGACGATGTTGATCGCAACCCACGAGATGGGCTTCGCCCGCGAGGTAGCCGACCGGGTCGCATTCCTCGAGGACGGCCGCCTGCTCGAGGTCGGGCCGGCCGAGGCAGTGATCGACTCCCCCTCGGAGCCGGAGACCCGCCGATTCCTCGGCCGCCTCCACCAGGGCGGCCTCGCCTAGCCCGACCGGACTCCGGCTACTCGCTGACTCCTGATGTGGTCCTCGACCTGCTGCTCCGGTGGGGGCAGCTGCCAGATGCCGACTGCGCTGAGGCCCTGGTGCAGGGGCGTGTTGCGCACGCAGCGACCGGGTGGATCGACCGAGCTGAGCAGCAGGGGCGGGAAGAAGACGTAAGTCCAGTGCTCTTCGACCACGACCCCGCCCGGCGCGGAGCGATCGGGGTCGAGGCAGATCTCGTACACGACCCCGGTTGCCGAGCCGACCCAGAAGACGAACTGGGCGACCACGAAGACCACGCCCAGCAGGCCGCCGATCGCCGATACCGCCCGACCGGTCAAGGCCGGACTACCCGTCCTGGCGGGGTGAGGGGCTCCGACGCCGCTCCTCCCCGGTGCGCTCCCTGGGGACTCATGACCGGGAGTGTCGCGCCGGACGGGCCGAACTGACAACCCCCACTCCCGTTCGGGGTGGCCGAACCGCTCCTCGCGGGCAACCCGTCACCCCGATTCGGGACAATCGATGACCATGTCGAGGCTCTCGACCGAGAAGATCGAGGTGGGAAGGGTCACCTTTTCCTGTCGCCGGACGACCGGCCGCGGGCACCCCATCGTGCTCCTTCACGGGCTGATGGACAGCTCCGAGAGCTGGGATCCGTTCGCGCTCTCCCTTTCGAGACCGACCCTCGCCTTCGACCTGCCAGGGTTCGGCGACAGCGACGTAGCCGGTGACGACCTCGACCTCTGGGCCCACATGCTGTTCTCGGCACTCGACGACCTCGGGGTCGGCTCCTTCCATCTGCTCGGCCACTCGCTAGGTGGCGCCCTCGCCACCGTGATGGCCGGTACCGCTCCCGATCCGGTCCGCAAACTTCTCCTGATCGCCCCGGCCGGCTTCGGTCGCCTGCCGCTTGCCCAGATCCTCGGCCGGCCCGAGGTCGAATTCGTGCTCGGCCGGACCGCCCCCGGGGCGATGCGGTTCAGGCCGCTGCTCAACCTCGCCTACCGTGGCTTCTTCTCCCACGACAGCGACCTGCCGGAGGAACTTCGGGAGCGCCTGATCGAGGGAAGGGAGACGATGGTGCCCGGCATCCGACAGGGAATGCACGTGCTGAGGCGAC
>JAUMBO010000065.1:0-4776 GCA_032119635.1 Solirubrobacterales bacterium | reverse complement strand
CGATCCCGACCCTGGCCGCGATCCTCGTGCTCTCGGCCCTGGCCGGGGTGCTGGCCGCGATCTATCCGGCGCGCAAGGCGGCCGACCTCGACGTGCTCGAGGCGATTTCCTACGAATAGCCTGGGGGTCTAGCTGTCGAAACCGAGCCCGAGCCGGGTCAGCAGCCGGAGCCAGAGTCCTTCCCTGCCTCCCTTGCGATCGGCGGCGGCCAGGCGGTTCCGGGTGAACTGGATGGTCGCCCAGCGGAGCGGCTCTGGCGGGAAGGGGACGGGCTTCCGGCGGACGTAGTCGAGTTCGAGCAGTTCGGGCTCGGTCCGGTCGAGCAGGGAGAGGCCGATCCGGGCCGCGAACCGGCTCGCCCCGACGCCGAGGCCGGTGTGCCCGACCGCGTACGAAACCCGGCCGCCGTGGGTCGTGCCATAGAAGGCGAAGAACCGTGAGCAGGTGTCGATCGCGCCGCCCCAGCGATGGGAGAACCGGGTCCCCTCCAGCTGCGGGAAGGCGGTGAAGAAACGCTGGGCCAGTCCGGCGAAGCTCTTGTCGCGCTGGTAGTGGCGCTCCTCGACCCGGCCGCCGTAGTGGTAGATCGCGTCATATCCGCCCCAGAGGATCCTGCCGTCGGCGATCGGGCGGTAGTAGTGGAACCGGTTGGCCGAGTCCGAGAGCCCCTGGTGCCCCTGCCAGCCGACCGACCGCCACTGTTCATCGCTCAGCGGCTCGGTCACCAGGACGTAGTCGAACACCGGGATCACCCGTGACCGGATCGCCCTGATCGGGCTTCTGAAGGCCGAGGTGGCGAGCAGTACGTTTCCGGCCCTGACCGATCCGGTCGGCGTCTCGACCAAGACTCCGGACCCCTCCTTCCTCAGGCCGGTCACCTCGGTGTCCTCGTGGAAGCTCACCCCCATATCGGAGGCCGCCCTCGCCAGCCCGAGGGTCAGGGCGACGGGGTCGGCCGCCCACTCGCCCGTCTTCTGCCAGAGCCCGCCGGTGAACAGCGGCGAGTCGACCTCCGACCTCATCGCCGGCCGGTCGAGCATCTCGGCCTCATGCCCGTAGTCGCGGAGCTCCTGGGCCTTGTCGGCCAGCTCGGCGTACTGGTCAGGGGTCATCGCGACCTCGATCGCCCCGGGCTTCCCGAGCTCGCACTCGATCCCGTATCGCCCGACCCGCTCGCCGATCTGGTCGAGGTTCTCGAGGCCCAGGCTTTCGAGCTCCCCGACCTCGTCCGGGAATCGGGAAAGGCCGTTGGCGATCCCGTGGACCAGCGAGGAGGACATGAAGCCACCGTTCCGACCGCTTGCGCCGGTCGCGATGCCTTCCGCCTCCAGCACTATCACCCTCCGACCGGGATCGCGCTCGACCGCGGTCAGGGCAGCCCAGATCCCGGTCAGCCCGCCTCCGACCACGACCAGGTCGGCCTCGGCCCGGCCCTCGAGCGGCGCTGTCCGAGCCGGCCGGTGGTGGTCGAGCCAGAAGGGAATCGGCTCGGCATCGGCGTACGAGGCCCGGTCGGCCTCGGTCGGCGGGGCTGTCGGCCAGACGCCCGGACGGTCGGTCTCGGCATCGCGGTACATCGTCGTGACTGTAGCCGACCGTGCCGTTATCCTCTTCGGCCCGGTCAGTACCGGCGAGGCAGGAAATCCTGCCCCCCGTGTCAGAAAAGGAGTTCGGGCCCGACTCTTCAGGGTCGAAAGGGGGTTTTGCCAATCAGGAAGAGGACTCAGGAGCAACTTGCCGCACTCGATGACGACGAGTTGATGGACTATGTCGTCGAGGCTCGTTCCGAGGGCGCGACCGACGAGTACGAGTCCGCCCTCGCGGTCCTGGTGTTCCGCTGGGAGGGCATCTTCCATCGCAGGGCGCTCGGTAGGATCGGCCAGTACTGCAAGGACTCCGGCTACCTGTCGGCCGCCAGCGAGGCCGAGGAGATCGTCCTCGAGACCTTCAAGGGCATCTTCCAGGGGGTCGACCGGTTCGAGGGTGCCGCGGCCGGCCAGTTCCACAAGTGGGTCCAGACGATTCTCGACCGGCGGGTGGCCGACTGGTTCAGGTCGAAGTCGAAAGATCCGAAGGTCATTTCCTACGACGGGAGCAGGAACCAGGACGGCGAGGAGGTCGGGATGTACGAGATCGTCGGCGACGGCGAGGTCGATGTCGAGATGACGGTCGAACTCCGCATCCTCTGGGACGAGGCGATCGCGGCCGAGAGCGAGCGGGACGCGATGGTCGTCGAGCTGAAGGCCGAGGGTTTCCCGTCGGCCGAAGTTGCCGCGATAATCGAGGAAGAGGGACTCGATGGGGGCGAAGGAATGAGTACCGACAACGTCGACACGATCTACTCCCGGTTCAAGAAGAAGAACCGGGAGTTGTTCCTCGAGGAGGCCGAGCTCGGGGTTGCCGAGCAGGGAGACGAAGGCGAGGATGACGGGGATGGACAGGGTTGATCAGCTTCTAGAGCAGTACGCGGCCTCCGCCAGGGCGGGGGATGCCGACCCGACGCCCTTCCTCGACCAGGTCGAGGGCAGCGAGCGTGATCGGCTCGAGCGGCGGATCGAGCTCTTCTATATGGCAGGCCCACTCGAGGGTGCCGATTCGCCCCGCGCCTGGGACGCGACCGGGTACGTTGGCTCCCCGGCCGAGCGGATCGTCGGTGAAGTCATCGAAGGCACCCGCTGTCCGTCCGGCGAGTGGCCGGAACTCCTGCCCGAACTGATGGCTGAGCGCGAACTCGAGCGCGAGGTCGTGGTCGAGCAGCTGGCGGCCGGGATCGGCGCCCGGGAGCCGGAACAGGTCGAGAAGGTCGGCGAGTACTTCCACGACATGACCTGGGGGACGCTCGACGCCAGGGGAGTGACCGACACCGTTCTCGACCGGCTGGCCGAGATCCTCGACACCTCGAAGGACGTCCTGCGGCGGGCAGGCGAGGCGCTCGGCAGGCGCCGCCCCGGGGAAGCTGAAGGGGCCGTCTTCGCGCGCCGGCCCTCGGCCGAGACCCTCAATCTCGAGGGCTCGGCGGGGATGCGGCACCGCACCGCTGAGAGTCCGTCGGGTGGCCCCGACGAGATCGACCTGTTGTTCACCTCCCGCACCCCGGGCCGGGACCAGGTTTGAGCGCGGCCGGACAGGAGCCGATCGATTGGGTGGAACGGCGGGCCTCGGGGATCCTCGAGCGGATTCCCGACTACGTCTGGAGCGGCGAGGAGCTGCCCGTTCCGGTCGAGAAGATCGTTTCCAACTCGTTCGGCCTGTTGATCCGCGAGGTGGAGGACCTGACCACCGCTCCCGGACTCGAGGGTGAGCGACCGACCAACGTCTCCGGGCTGCTCCTGACCGGGCCGGGGGAGATCTGGGTCAACGCGGCCGAGGCCCGCCAGTGGGAGGGCCGCAAGAGGTTCACGATCTGCCATGAGCTCGGGCACTACGTGATCCATCAGGACGACGTCGAAGCGACCGTGTTCTGTCGCAGGATCGAGGTTTCCGAGAACCCCGCCGGGGAGGAGGGCGAGGGGGACGAGCCCCGCTCCGAGATCGAGCGCGAGGCAGATGCCTTCGCCGCCGCGATCCTGATGCCGGCTCACCTGATCGCCGCGCGCCGGACCGCCCTGGCCGACGATGTCGCCGCCCTCTGTGCCGAGTTCGGCACTTCGGAGAAGGCGATGCGCTACCGCCTTGCGGCTGTTCCGGCCGGCTGAGCCGGCCCGGACGTCAGGTCGCCATCTCCCGCAGCCGCTCGGGAAGCGAGGAGTACCTCCTGCCGCCGTCGTCCCGCTTGACCCCGCGGTCGAGGCTCAGCCGGTCGCCGACCACCACGCACATCTTCTTTGCCCGCGTGATCGCGGTGTAGATCAGGGGTCGGGTCAGCATCCCGGTGTGGGCCCGCTGGCAGACGAAGACGACCACCGGTATCTCGCACCCCTGGGCCTTGTGGACCGAGATCGCGTAGGCCAGCCGGAGATCCCGGGCCTCCTCGTAGGGCAGGACGACAGTCTCGCCCCCGTCCGTCTCCAGGACGAGCGCCCCTTCCTCCGGGTCGTCGTCGACCAGGAAGCAGATCGTCCCGTTCATCAAACCGATCTCGTGAGCGTTCCTGGTCTGGATCAGCCGGTCGCCCAGCCTGAATCGGCCCTCGAAGGCCGGTTTGCCCCGCGGATTGAGGCGGGCCTGCAGCCGCTCGTTGAGCGCGTCGATCCCGGCCTCACCGCGGTAGACCGGAACCAGGACCTGGGCATCCCGGGCCGGGTCGAGACCGAGTCCGGCCGAGACCCGGCCCCCGACCAGCTCGACGACCGAGTCCGCCACCTGGTCGGACGAGGGGCGGTCGAGGAAGAAGAGGTCGGTCTCCTGGTCGGCCTCCGGCTCGAAGGTGGGCGGTGCCCCGGCATTCACCTGGTGGGCGGCCGTGATGATCATCGAACGGGCCGCCTGCCTGAAGATGTGGGTCAGTCGGGTGGTCGGAACCAGCCCCGACTCGATCAGGTCGGAGAACGGCTTGCCGGCACCGACCGGCGGGAGCTGGTCGGCATCGCCGACCAGGACGAGGTGGGTCTCGTGTGCCACTCCACCGAGCAGGACCTCGAACATGCGGAGGTTGATCATCGAGGCCTCGTCGACGACGATCAGGTCGGCCGGGAGAGTTCGTCCGGGACCGAATCCGGGCTCGCTGCCCGGTCGCCACTCGAGCAGCCGGTGGACCGTGAAGGCCTCGACCCCGGTCGCCTCGGACATCCGCCGGGCTGCCCGGCCGGTCGGAGCTGCCAGTAGCACCCGCAGATC
>JAUMBO010000064.1:0-24126 GCA_032119635.1 Solirubrobacterales bacterium | reverse complement strand
AGGCCGCCCCTCCGATCATCTTTTCCCGGGTCTTCTCAGTCATTGGCTATGACGAACATCATAGAGCGGTGTTACTATGCCAGCCGTCATAGACGACTTCGGCGAAGGGGAGACATTGCAGCACCTGGTTTTCAGAGGGGTAGGGGAACTCGGTTGGGAGGAGACCGAGGCGCCGGTCATCCAGGATGACCGCGACGCACTGGTCAGGCCGATCGCGGTTGCGAGGTGTGACCTCGACACGGCGATCGCGATCGGCCTCTACCCGATGCAGCCGCCTTTCACCATGGGCCACGAGATGGTCGGGGAGGTCGTCGAGGTAGGTGAGAAGGCCGGTGAGTGGAAGCCGGGCGACCGGGTGATCGTTCCGTTCCAGATCAGCTGCGGCGAGTGTTCGATGTGCAAGCGGGGGCTGACCAACGCCTGCGAGTCGGTGCCCCTGGGGGCCGCCTTCGGGCTCGCGGTCCGGGAGGGGATGAACTTCGGCGGGGCGCTTTCGGACCTGATCCGGGTGCCCTGGGCCGACCACATGCTCCTGCCGCTGCCCGACTCGATCGCCCCCGAGGTGGCCGCAGGTATTCCCGACAACGTCTCCGACGGCTACCGCACCGTTGCCGGGCCGCTTGCCGCGAATCCTGGGGCTCCTGTGCTGGTGGCCGGCGGGCCGGCCCAGTCCGTTGGCCTGTATGCCGTGGCGGCCGCGGTCGCGCTCGGATCCGAGCGGGTCGTCTATGTCGACTTCGACGAGCACCGGGCCGAGGTCGCCCGGGGACTCGGTGCCGAGGCGATCGCGATGACGTTCGACGAGCTGGTCGAGTTCACCTGGGACGAGAGGTTTCCGATCACGGTGGACGCCTGCGCCCTGCCACCGGGCCGAACCCTCGCCCTCAACTCGGCCTCGGCCTGCGGCCACTGCACGAGCGTCTCGGGCGGGCCGACCCCGACCTCTGAGGTGCCGCTTTCGCGGATGTATGCGAAGGGGATCACCTACGAGGTGAGCCGGGTCCATGCCCGGACCACGGCCCCGGCCGTGATCGATCTGGTGACCAAGGGCAGGCTCGACCCGGGAGCACTGATCACCCGGACGGTGCCCTTCGATGAGGCCGCCGAGGCGATGACAGAAGACGCGATCAAGATCGTGTTCACGCGATGAGCCCGAGGGGTCGTCACTTGAACCATGGCGCCCGGGTCACCGGGGAGAGGAGTTGAGTAGTGACTGACCCGGAACCCCGCATCCCCCCGCTGGAGGCGCCGTTCGACCCCGAGATAGAGGTGATGCTCGCCAAGTGGATGCCACCGAACAGCGGGGTCGAGCCGCTCGCCCTGTTTCGCACCCTGGGGAGGCATCAGGACCTGGCGTCGCGATCGCGTCCGCTGGGCGCCGGGATCCTCGGCAAGGGCCTGGTTCCGCCGCGCCTGCGGGAGGTGATGATCCACCGTACCTGCGCCCTGACGGGAGCCGAGTACGAGTGGGGCGTCCACGTCATGGGGTTCGGCAGGCCATTGGGCTTTACCGAAGAGCAGCTTGTCTCCACCGTGAACGGGAGCGCGGAAGATCCGGTGTGGGAGCCCGACGAGGCGGCCGTGTTCGCCCTGGCCGACGCCCTCCACTTCGATAGCACGGTCGACGACGACCTTTTCGATCGGTTGCGGGACCACTTCGACGATGAGCAGATCCTCGAGTTCTGCATAACGGCGGGTTGGTACCACGCGATCAGCTACGTGATCAACGTCGCCTCGATCCCGCTGGAGCCGTGGGCGGCGCGCTTTGGAGACATGGAGGACAGCGCCGAATGAGCTTGATGCCGAACCGCGGTGATAAGTCAACACAAACGAACGACCGAGGAGGAGAGTCCAAATGCCCTGTCTCGAAGTGACCTACCCGGCCGGGTCGATCGACGAGGGGACCCGCAAGAGCCTCGCCGAGAGCCTCACCAAGACCTTCATGCACTGGGAGGGTGCGCCGGACACCGAGTTCTTTCGCGACCAGTGCTGGGTCTATTTCCACGAGTTGCCGGAGGGGATGGTCAACCGGGCCGGCGTGCCGACCGCGGTCCCGATCTACAGGGTGAACGCCACCGTGCCCGAGGGTGCGATGAGCGAGAAGCGAAAGGCCGGGCTGGTGAAGGAGGTGACCGACCTCCTGCTAGCGGCCGACGGTGGTGAGCCCGACCCGCTCCGGGTCTGGGTACTGATCGGCGAGGTGCCAAACGGTAATTGGGGTGCTGCCGGTCAGGTCATCGACTTCGACCAGCTCCGGGAGGCCGCGCGGGTCCAGCGGGAGGAAGCCGGGAACGGCGACTCATGAGCGATGCGACGGCGGTCCCAAGACCCAGCACCGGAGCGTCCGGTTTCTGGCTGACCTGGCTTGCGGCGGTGACGGTCGGGGTGATCGCCTTCGGCCTTCTGCTGGTCGTCGCACCGGGGGTGGGACGACAGGGATTCAGCCTGCTCGTCTTCTCTTCCACCGACCGGATATCGGAGTTCGGGTCAGAGGCGGCGTCCTACATCGAGTTGGCCCACGCCGTGCTGGGGTCGGTGATGATCGGGTGGGGGATGGCCCTGCTGCTGGTCTTGCGGGGGCCAATGCGGCGCGACCTTCCAGAGGGGGTCAAGATCTTCGCGGTCTCTCTGCTCGTCTGGTTCATCCCGGACACGACCTTCTCGATCGCCTCCGGGTTCTGGCAGAACGCGATCCTGAACCTCCTCTTCGCGCTCCTCTTCGCAATACCGCTCATTGCCCTTTTTCGCCAGGCCCGGCGCTCCTAGCGGCCACCTGACCTCGAGGTTACGAAACCGAAGGTCACAGGTTCGAATCCTGTCGGGCGCGTGATGCGGGTGGGTGAGCGTTGTGTCCGGCCGGGCAGGCGGATCAGATCGGCTGCGTCTCGCCCGAGATGCGACGGGCGAAGCGGAGGTAGTAGACCGAGATCGCGATTGCGGCGAGGATCAGAAGGACCGAGGCCACCGCGCCCGCTGTCCAGTAGGTGACCGACTGAGACAGGCGCAACCCTGCCTGATCACCGAGCAGAAGGGCCGCGGCGTCCGGGGGGATGTCGGGCTCCCGGGCAAGTTTCTTGACGATCTCGCCATCCCGGATCGCTCTGGTGACCTCCGCGGCCTTTTCCACGGACATGCTGGTGGCAGCGAGCTGGGCCTTCATGTGTATCTCGAAGGCGATGAAGCCCATCGTCCCGACGAAGATGCCACCAACCGTCCCGCCGAGGTTCTGTAGCGAGTCCCGAATCGCTGCCGGACCGCTGGACCGATCCTCAGGCCTCAGGTCCATCAGTACCTGAGTGAGCGGACCGAGTGAGGCACCGAGAGGGAGGGCGATCACCGTCAGGACGAGGGCGGGGTGGAAGCTCGGCGCAAAAGGACCGACGGTGAAGACCGTCAACTGGGCAAGCCCCGCCATGGCCAGGGCCACCGCCGCAGTTCGAGGCGCTCCCCATCTGCCTGCCGCCCAGCCGCTGATGAAGCAACCCAGAATGGCGCCCATCTCGGGAGCCGAGAGCATCACGGCGATCTTGATCACCGACTCGTCGTAGCGGTACTGCATGAACAGGCTCGTGAAGAAGTAGAAGTTGGCTCCGAACGCCAGGAGGGTCGCGACGACCACCCAGCGTGACCCCGGCGCCCGCAGCAGTTTCAGGTCCGGCCCCTGTCGCGACGTCCACTTGACCAGCGCCATCACGAGGGCGATGCTCAACAGGCCGATGATGGCGAAGAAGGCAGCGCTCGAGAGACTGCTCGTCACCACCGTTGCGGTCAGGGCGAGACATGCCAGGCCTACCCCCGCCAGGAGTGGTGTGAGCAGGTCGCCGTGAGACCCGGTTGACCCCTGCTTGGGAACCACATGGCGCCAGGCCAGCAGGGCGGTTGCCACCCCGGTCGCGAGCCAGAACAGAGGCACGAGTCGCCAGTTGAAGGATTCGGAGATCACGGCCCCGACCGGGGGAAAGAGGAACGAGACCGCGGGAATCAAGGCGGCGAAGGCTGCGAAGGCCTTGGCTCGCTGGGTCTGGGATTCGAAAGAGGCATTCACCGCGGCCAGCCCGACTATTCCCAGAGTGACTCCGCCGACTCCGCCCATCGCCCGCCCGAGCATCACGGTTCCGAAGCCCTGGCTAAAGCCGACCAGGATCGCCCCGATCCCGTAGGTGATGGCGCCGTAGACGAGAAGCCTTCGGTAGCCCCAGCGATCGGAGAGCGTACCGGCGGCGAAGACGACCAGCAGGGATGCAGCGGTCGGAATCAGGTTTGCGGCATTCGCCTGGTCGACGGAAAGACCGAGGTCTATCTGCATCGGGACGAGCATGAACTCGAACGTCCCGAGGGCGAGGATCATCGTCGAGGAGGCGAGGAAGGCCGTCGCCACTAGCCAGGTCTTCGACCGATCGAAGGTTTCCGTCACCGCGCTGCTCCCAAATCCCTCAGAAGTAAACGGCTACAGGGTGCCGCTTTGGCGCCATGTTAGAGGTCAGGAACGGACTCAGATCTAGCGGCGAGCGAGGTGGGATCCCTGTCCGTCCCTAGTCCGTCTTCCGCTTCCGGGTGGAGCGTTCGATTGACGGAAAGGACCGGCCACCCAGGCTGGAGCAATCGAGGAATCAATCACCTGAAGAGGTAACTCTCCGGGAACCCCCGAGCCATCCTCTCCATGGGATTAGGCAGGGGATGTGACGGAGGCATTTCGAAACCGAAGCACGCAGGTTCGAATCCTGTCGGGCGCGTTCCCAGCGGCCCATGACCGGTAACCGAACCTGCCGCGAGCGGTGCCCGCGGCAGGTCCTCACCGGGCGATCGACTACTTCTGGTCCTGTGCTCCCTGCTCGACCGGGCCGTACCCGGCATCCTCGGCTCCGTATTCGCCCTGGTCCTCCATCTCGTAGCCCTTCTCGCTGAGCTCGTCCTCTTCGCGCTCGACGCCGGCGACCTTGAAGGACTTGTCAAGGTAGACCTCGGCCTCCGAGCCATCCTTCAGCTGCATCTCGACCTCGTAGCCTCCTCCGTAGTCCTCCTCGTACTCGACGTAGAGGACCTGGCCGTTCAGCTCACGGGCTGCGGCGGCCTCGGCCTTCTGGGTCTGGGCTGCCGTCAGGGTCTTCTCCTTCTCCTTCGACCCGTCGGCGATCGCGTATGCACCACCACCGGCCACCACGGCCAGGACGGCCGCACCGCCGATGATCAGGTTCCTCGTTCTGTTCGATTTCAACTGGATCTCCTTCGTTCGCTTGGCCCGGTCCTTCCGGGAACGGGGTCAGGTTGCCGACGCTGGTGAAGAGGGCGATAAGGGGACGATCAGAAATCTCTGAAAAAGGAAGCACCGGCCGTCGGGGGAACGATTTGCGCGGGGCAGGACGAGCGGACGCGAGTCGGAACCACCCCGAGTTCCGGAGTCGAGGTGTGCCGCAAGCTGACTCGAGCTGGGTGCCCAAAGCCCTGGACATCGAGTCCGTCCGCAGGTCGGGGCTAGGGTTCCGAGTCGTCCTCGTCCCGAAAGGTCTCCCATGCCAAGATTCCCTGTTCTCGCCCTGTCCCTCCTCGCCGCTGGCGCCCTGGCCCTGAGCGCTTGCGACTCGGATTCCGATGACGATTCGGCGCCGACCGCCTCGTCGCTGGTCGGCACCTGGACGGCCTCCCAGATCGGCTACGGCAACGGGGTCCTCGAGGGCCCTTACCCGTCGACCTTCAAGATCGAGAAGGCAGATGACGAGAGCAGCTCTTTCACCGGTTTCAGGGAGGTTTCCCCCGAGGATGCGAAGAAGTTCGGCATTCCGGCCCAGAAGGTGAGGATCGACGGCGTCGTCGCCCCTTGGGGCGAGATATCGATCGTCCACTCGGACGGCGGGTGGACTCTGGAAATGGACGGAGACGACGAGATGGTCGGGCGCTACCTCGAGTTGGGCAGCGACCTTGCCGCCAAGTCGTTGACGTTGAAGCGGGGACAGTAGACCCGGGAAGTAACTTCGGGTGGCGTCGGTTTTCCGCGAAGCCGTGGAACTAGCGTCTGATCGGTTCCGGGAGGCAGCGGGCGGCCGGCCTTGTCGCTACGCTCGTCAGGCATCGCATCGTTCGTAAATCTTGGGAAGCGTTAGGTAGTCACTTGGTGGAGGCATCGAAGGGTCGCACGGGTGAAGTCCGGGTCTCCGGGTCCGTGTCTTCGGGATCCCGGTTTCGACCAGCCATATTCGCCGCCCTGGCTTTGATCGCCGTCGCGTCAGTGATCGGGGCGGCCCCTTCGTCGGCTGCCCCCGTGAATCTGACCAACTGGAGCCCCGCGATCGAATACCCCTCGGCGGCGGGAAGGCACCACGCTCTAGCGATCAATCCTTCCAGTGGCCGTCAGCTGATCTTCGGATACGCGCGTGCGGAGAACGATGATCCAGCCGAGTTTCGATTGTTTTCGAAAGTAGTTGCGGCCGACGGATCCCCAGTCGCCGGACCGACCACTCTCGCCTCCGACTCCTCACTGCGGTCGAATCAGGGATTTGGAGCAGAGTTCAATCCAGGCACGGGAGGGTGGATCATCTCCTACTTCGATGCCTCACTCGACGTGGTGGTGCGCTTCCTGGACGCCGAGGGCTCACCTGAGGGCCCCCCGCTTACGCTCAACACGTTCAAACCGGATGGTGCCTACGTAAACGGGACTGCGCTCGCTTATGACTCCAGGGATGAGCGCTTCCTCGTGGGGTGGACCTACTACGCCGATGAGGGCCAGCCCGTCGGGAGGTTCGTCTCGGCCACCGGGACCGTTCAGGGGGCGTCCGAGTTCGAGCTCGTCGGCGATCCCGAGTCTCTCCTCTGGCTCGAATACCGACAGGTAGCGCTCGCCTACTCGCCCGAGCAGGACGGCTTCGGCCTCACCATGCTCGCCCAGCCCGTCGCCGGAGGGAGCAAGAGACCCTGGTTCCAGTTGCTCGGACCGGACGGAACGCCTGTGGGCAACCAGCAGACCTTTCCCAGCAACGAGGGTCCGCCCGCCACCAATCCCGACGTCGCCTACAACCCGGCGAGGGACGAGTACGGAGTGGTCTGGGTGGACCAGAACCTCTTCCTCTCGCCCTCCTACCCAGCACTCGTCCAGAGGGTTCGGGCTGACGACGGAACCCCTGTCGGGGGGCCGGTGACTCAGTCGCAGATCCCGACCGAGCCGGCCGGATCGAGGCCGATGGGTTACCGGGCCCACATAGCGGCCCATCCCACCGCCGACCACTACTACATAACCACCTATGCGGAACGCGGGGCCTGTGAGAACTGCACAGATTCGATAAATGGCTGGGAGCTGGCAGGTGAGGGCACGCAGGACCTTTCCTCCCTCGGGTGGGTCATCTCGCCACCCTCCGTGTTCGACGCCGTGCGCCCCCAGGTCGAATTCAGCGCTTACGACTGCACCTACGCGGTGACCGCAATCGGGTCGACCGAAGGTCAGCTCGACTACAACGTCTATGGATCAAAGGTCCAGGCCGAGGCACCCTGCGTGCCGCCGTCCAACCCCGAGCTCGCGGTCTCGATCAGTGGGGCGAAGAAGGTCAGGGCCGGCAAGTCGTTCAAGGTCGGGATTCAGTCCACCAACCGCCAGATCCTGAACAGGTCGGCCGCGGCACGCTCCGGCCCGGCCGAGTCGGTCACGACCTGCCTCGCTCTCCCCCGGACGCTTTTCATCGCTCGAGCGAACGGTGCGAGCACCAACGCCCACCGGGCCTGCTGGACCCGCGGCACTTTGGCCGTCGGCTCTTCGGTCACCTACCTCGCGAGGATCAGGGTCTCGAAGACTGCCGCTGCGACCCGCGCGGTGGCAAGGCTTCGGGGGTCGGTAACCGCTTCGGGTGAGAGCGGCGATCAGGTGACTGCCTCAGGGGACCGCCAAGTCCGCATCCTGCCAGCCCGGGTTCCGAGGCCCCGGCCGTCGACCGGTTAGTCAGGTGGGTCGAGGCCGACTGGTGAGGCGCAGACTCTCCCCGTCCATGGTTGATGCCTGCCCGAAAGGTCGGCCGGGGGAATCGAGCGGCCGGCGAGTAGGCTTCGTAACCGATCAACTCCTGCGGAGTCAGGAGACCGAGCGTGAGGTCCCCCTACCGGGGGACGGGGGGGAGTGACTGGATGATGAGGCAGGGATTGGCGGGGGGACGAGCGGCCCTGCTTGCTGTTTTTTTCCTGGTGGTTGTGGTTCCGACGGCCTTCGCTGCGACGGCACCGGTGAACACTCAGCGGCCGACGGTAGGAGGTGCCCAGCAGGTAGAGGCGACCCTCACTGCCGAGCCTGGAGTCTGGTCTGCCGACCCGGCCGTGAACCCCGCGACCGGTTTCTCCTACCAATGGCAGCGCTGCGAGACGGGGACCGCCTCCTTCCAGCCGACCGGGTCGATGACCGGACCCCGAGCCTCCGGGCTCACGGAACGGCTAGAGGACGGGACCGTCCTGATCACGGGAGGCTACCCAACCTCCTTCGACACCACGGGCACCTCCGAGACTTACGACCCGGACACGGGCACCTTCATTGCGGCGGGCTCGATGAGCACCCCTCGCGTGCTTGCCGTCTCGGCGAGGCTTGACGATGGGACCGTGCTCGTCTCGGGCGGCCTCGGCGGTCTTGGCGCAGCGGGCTTTACGGCCGAGATCTACGACCCCGACGCCCGGACCTTCTCCCCCACCGGCTCACCGGTCGAGACTCGCTACATGGCGACTGCGACCAAGCTTCCCGATGGCAAGGTACTTGTCGCCGGAGGGTCGGGCCCCGGAGAGTCCCGCGCCTCTGCCGAGTTGTACAACCCTTCTGCCGGCACCTTCTCCCTCACCGACTCGATGAACTTCCCAAGGGCCAGTGCCGTAGCGGTCGCGCTCGACGACGGAAGGGTTCTCGTCGCCGGAGGGCAGGCCGGTGGTTTATGGCTGAACACGGCCGAGATCTACGATCCCGATACCGGGACCTTCACCACCACCGGGACGATGACCGAAGCCCGTGGCTACCCGTCGGCCGTTCGCCTGCCCGACGGGAGGGTCCTTTTCGTGGGTGGATACGGGTATGGCCCGGGCGGCCCGCCAGAGTCGACCCAGCTCGCTTCGGCCGAGATCTTCGATCCCGAATCCGGAACCTTCACGGCGACCGGTTCGATCCCGACTCCGATCTACGAGAACGCGATCGAGCTCCTCGAGGACGGCAGAGTGCTCGTCGCAGGTGGATTCAGCCCTAATGGAGCGATCGACTCGACCTCCATCTATAACCCGGTCGCCGGGTCCTTCATCGCTGGCCCGACGATGGCTTCGACGAACGCCAACGCGCAGTCGACCAGTCTGGAAGACGGACGGGTCCTGATTGCCGGGGGCACCGCGGCCGGGGACGGTCTCCTGGCGAGTGCCGTCCTGTTCGTCCCCGGCGCCCTCGATTGCTCGGACATACCGGGTGCTAACTCATCCCAGTACGTTCTTCAGCCGGCCGACTTCGGAAAGAGGATCCGCGCTCAGGTGACCGCCTCCAATGGCGTCGGCTCGGACGGGGTGGCGCTCAGTCTGCCGACCGGCTACATCACGGGCTCCAGCCCCGGCACATCGGCCGACCCGACGATCGACGGTGATGCCGAGGTCGGCAAGACCCTGACCGCCGACCCCAAGACCTGGTCGGGCTACCCCACCCCGAGCATCACCTATCAGTGGCAACGCTGCCCCGCGCCCGATGGCGACTGCGACCCGATCACTGATGCGACTGCCATGACCTACGTTCCGACGGGTGCCGATCTGGGTTCGCGCTTGAGGGTTCGGGTGATCGGGACGAACGAGTTCGGCTCGAACTTCGCAACCAGCAACCGGACCGGGCCGGTGTTCGGGACACCTCGAATCGGTCGGGTTCTGGTCACGGGACCGGGCAAGGTGAGGCGGGGCCGAACAGTGGCCTACCGGGTCTCGATCGGGAACTCAGGGACTGCCCCGGCGACCGGGGTTCGGCTTCGGGTGTCCGGGGGCGGGATACGTTTCAATGCGCCGGTTGGGAGCATCGCGGCGGGCGCCTCGAAGAGCGTTCTGGTCAAGGCCCGCCTGCGCAGGTTGGGTCGGCTTACCGCCACCTTCCTCGTCTCTTCCGGCAATGCCGGAACCGGGACCGCGAAAAAGGTGATCAGGGTCGTTCGATAGTCGGCAGGGGCCAGGTGCGGAGGCCCGCTTCACCCAACCCCGGGTTGGCGATCGCCCGGGAATCGATGCCTCTCGAGCCAGCAGCGTTTGGCGAGTCCCGCAGTTACCGGACCGTGAGGGTGGCCCTCCGTGTTGCCGTCCGGCCGAAGGTGTCGGTCGAGCGGACCCGGATCCGGTACGTCCCGGGGTTGCGGTAGGAGCGCGAGAGCTCCCGTCCCTGTCCGTCGTCGAAGGCGCCGTCCCCGTCGAGGTCCCATCGGTAGGTGCCGAGCGGCCCGTTGGCGAGGAAGACGAAGTTGCTCCACGCCGGTTCCCCGTTTCCGATCACCCTGAGCGAGAGGGGCGGCCTGCCAACGGGCCTCGGGACGACCCGGACGAGCCTCCGGATCACCGAGGCGTTGCCGTCCAGGTCTACTGACCTCAAGCCCACCGGCTTCCTGCCGCTTCGTTTCCAGGTGAGGGCCGCGACCGGGCCGGCAGCGTCGTCGAAGGCACCGTCGCCGTCCAGGTCCCAGCGGTTCGAGACCACGATCGAGTCCGGGTCGGTGCTCCCGGCAACCAGAACGACCCGGCGGCCGGCGATCGGCCGCTCGGTGGTCCGGAAGCGGGGGATCGGTCTGCCGGCTGGCCCCGGCCGGCAGTCGGCCAGGTCGACCTCGGCCGTCTCGCCCCGGCCGACTGTGACCGCCCGTGTGACCGGGCTGCCGCCCGGGGCCCGGCAGATGAACTGCCAGGCCTCGCCGGTCTCGAGCGGCCGGGAGGAGGGGTTGACCCGCCAGGCGAACCTTCCCGAGGCCGGAACGACCATCTTGCTGGTCAGGATCTCGGGCAGACTCGGGGTTGGCGAGATGCACTGAACGAGGTTGCTCGATCCCGAGCAGGTCGGAATGTCGAACGACTTAGAGATCGTGAGCCTCGCCCCGGGGGGTGCCTCGCCCGTGATCTCTGCCCCCTCGCTGGTCGAGGCCTCGGCCGACTGGAGCAGGGCTTCGCTGATTCCCGGGTACTCGGTCCGGACCATCTGGTCGAAGTAGGAGTGGAAGTCCGGTCCTTTGCCCTCGGAGGTCAGGGCGAGAGATGCCTGGGCCATGTAGTTCCAGTCGTCGGTCGCCCCGGTCACCGGGTAGAGCTCGAACGACTTCCAGGAGAGCCATCCCGTCGCTTCGGCCAGGGAGTTCGAGAGCGTGAGGAACTCGGCCTCGTCGGGTGATTCATCACTGGGGAAGATGGCCGCATCGTTGAAGCCGGGCGGCCTCATCCAGAGGCCCTGATCCCAGTAGGTGTGGTGGGAGAGCAGGACGGTCGGTTGCAGCTTTCGGGTGAAGGTCCGAACGGCCCTGCTCTCGGGCTCCGAGAACGCGGAAGGCCCGCGGTACAGATCCGACCCCGGGTCTACCGAGGTCCCGGTCCCGCCCCAGTAATAGCCGTAGTTTCGGTTCAGGTCGACGCCACCGGTCGGGAACAGGGCGCTGCAGGGTGCCTTCGGTTCGCCTGCCAGCCGCCGGCAGTTCTTGCGCCGGTATTCGGCCTGGCCCGGACCGATCACCCGCGAGACCGAATCCGGCGCCCCGATCGGACTCGGCCCGGCCCCACGGGAGGCGCGGAAACCGTCCACGTTGATCACCGGAAAGATGAAGTGGCGGGTCGAGGCGAGCAGGTCGGCGTAACGCGGTTCGGCGCGCCGTTCGACCAGCTCGATCGCGTACTCCATCGGCCACTCGGCCGAAGGCCACTCCCGGGCGTGGTGGGCTCCGTACTGGACGAAGGCCGGACGGCCGTCGCTCCGCCAGACGTCGCTCGCGATCTCGAGGCCGAGGATCGGCTTGCCGAGGCGGGTCCTGCCCATCGAGTGGAGCCGGATCAGGTCGGGATGGCGCCTGGCGAGCGAGCGCATCTCGATCTCGTATTCCTCCCAGACCCGGTAGGTCTTCCGGCCGCTTGGCAGGGTGGGGGCCGATCGCCGGGCAGGCGGTGATGGATCAGCGAGGCGGCGCCACTCGAACCCGGCCCGTCGTAGGTTTGCCCGGTCGGCCGCGCTCCAGAGGATCACATCCGAAACGGGGACTGCTCCCCTGGCGACGTCGATGCCCTGCTCGACCAGATCCGCGACGGCCTGACGGGTCGGAGTCTCGACCGCCACCCGGACCGGCTCGATCGCGCGGGCGGTCGAGCCGGGGAGGAGAAGCATGAGCAGGGCGGCGGCTGCGATGGAAAGGAGCTGTCTCATCGATTAAGGAACCGTAGGGGAGGGGCAAGGTTTCGGCCCGCCCGCCCGTCCTGGTGGCCCCTCACCATCCCTCGGACCCCGGTTCGCCCTTGACCGGGCCGGTTATCTCGTCGGTGATCCAGCCTCCGTAGAAGCCGCCGGGCTGCGGTCGGACCAGCTCGTTTCCCAGCCGGCACTCGACCAGTGCCGGATAGAAGGAGGGCCAGCCCGCGATCGATTCGAAGGCAGGGGTCGGGTCGGGGTAGGCCCAGGCGGCGCGGGGAATCCGCCGTTCGCCTGCTGCGACATCGAAGTAGGCGGCCGAGCCTTTCCACTCACAGAAAGAGCCGCCACTCGCCGGCTCCAGCGCGCCCGGGGTCACGTCCTCGGGCGGCAGGTAGACGACCGGTCCACCGGCCGTCTCGCAGACCTTGACCGCCCGGTCGGAGCGGGCGATCTCGACTCCGTCGGCGGTGACGGTCACCTCACGGGGTTCTGGCCGGATTTCGGGCGGCCGGGGGTAATCCCAGACCGACTCGTACGGGAGTTCATTGGGGGCCATCCCCTCCTTGCGTTCGGGCTCGGGTCGGGATCGAAACGGAATCATCACGGGTGAGGTTACGGCCCGGGGCCGTTCGGCCGCTGCCGGATGCCCTCCACCTCGCTTTCCCGTCAGCCGGGGCGCGGCGGCTGTAATACCTTGCGGCTCGTGGCAAGGGACCGCGACAGGCCGCTCGACTTGACCCCGGCGACCGTACTCGACTGGCGCGAACGGGCGAGGCGGCGCCTGCCCCGGCAGATGTTCGACTACATCGACGGCGGCGCCTACGAAGAGCAGACGATGCGGGCCAACGTCGCCGACCTGGGCGACGTCCTGCTAAACCAGGTCGTGATGAGGGACGTCTCGGTACGCGAGCAGTCCTCAGAGGTTCTCGGCCAGTCGCTCTCGATGCCGGTGATCCTCGGGCCGGTCGGGTTGGCCGGGATGTTCGCGACCCGGGCCGAGGTACAGGCGGCCGAGGCGGCGGGTAACGCAGGGGTTCCGTTCGTCGAGTCGACCGTCTCCATCTGCGGGATCGAGGAGGTGGCCGACGCGGTCGCCTACCCACCCTGGTTCCAGCTCTACGTGATGAGGGACCGCTCCTACGGCGAGAGTCTGATTGCCCGGGCAAAGGCGGTCGGCTCCCCGGTACTCGTCCTGACCGTCGACCTAGCCGTGGTCGGAGCCCGTCACCGTGACACCCGAAACGCGATGGTCGGCGAGGGTCATTCGGGCTGGGCGAAGGTCCGCCGGGCTTTCGATCTGGTCTCCCACCCCGGCTGGATCGGCAGGGTGGCGATCGGTGGCAAGCCGCTCACCTTCGGCAACCTCGAAGAGGCCGTACCGGGCGCCCGGAGGCCCGACGACTTCAAGGACTGGGTCGACTCGCAGTTCGACCCGGCGGTCACCTGGGAGGACGTGGCCTGGGTCCGTGATCACTGGGACGGGCCGCTACTGATCAAGGGCATCCTCGATCCCGAGGATGCCCGCCGGGCGGCCGATGCAGGTGCCGACGGGGTGGTCGTGTCCAACCACGGCGGACGCCAGCTCGACTCGGTCCCGTCGACCGCGACCGCCCTGCCGGGGGTCGCCGAGGCGGTCGGCGACCGGATCGAGGTCCTGGCCGACGGCGGGGTGAGGACCGGCCTCGACGTGGTCAAGATGCTCGCCCTCGGTGCAAAGGCCGTGATGCTCGGCCGCGCCTGGGCCTGGGCCGTTGCCGGGGGCGGTGAGCAGGCCGTCCACCGAATGCTCGAGGGACTCCGCTCCGACATCGACGTCGCCCTGGCACTCACTGGCAGGCGCTCGGTCGCCGAGCTCGACGCTTCGGCGCTCTACCGGCTGCCGGGCGAGCTGGAGAGCGAGGGAGTCCGGTGAGCGGGAAGGCCGGAGTGGCGAGCGCCGGAACGGCGACCGGCCCCGACGTCTACGAATATCCGGTTCCGGGCAATCCGAGTGGGGGCTGGCGGCTCTACCAGGCAATCCGCCTGATGCTCCGGTGGCTGAGGTGGTGGGTCAGGCTCGACGTCCGGGGCCTGGAGGCGGTGCCGGCGACCGGTCCGATCCTGATCGTCTCCAACCATGATTCCTGGCTCGATCCGCTCGCCCTGATCGAGTCCTTGATGTGGAAGGGCAGGCAGGTCCGGTTCCTTGCCAAGTCGACCCTCTGGAAGTCCCGGGTCCTCGCCTGGATCCTGAACCGGGCAGGACAGATCCCGGTCCGGCGCGGCGAGGGGGATCAGGTCGCGGTCGCCGCGGCGGTCGAGGCGCTCGATTCCGGCGAGGTCGTCGGGATATTCGCCGAGGGGACGATCTCCCGTGGAAGGGAGCTCCGGGCAAGGACCGGAGTCGCTCGTCTGGCCCGGGCCTGTCCCGGGGTACCGGTGGTCCTTGCCGCGATCTCCGGTTCGGTGGACCTGGCCCGATTCCCCCTTCGGCCCAGGGTCACGGTCGAGTACTTCCGACCGGCCGGCGGCGGACTCGGACCGGACGAAGACCTGCATGCCTTCTCGGCCCGGCTGATGGCCGAGGTCCGCGACCGGGCGCCGCCGGCTTCGAACCGGCTCTCCCGACGGGGCCTCTCCCGCTAGCCGACTACGAGGAAGGCTTCAGCCGACGGGTGTCGGTGACGGTCGTGCCCCCGTTCGGGATGAACCTGGTCACCACGGTGAGGCTGCGCCCGGCCTTCGTCACGGCGCTCAGTTCGGTGTTGTCGAGCTGGACGGTCAACGGCTCGACTCCGGCGACGAGGACGTTGCGCTGCTTCCGCCCGAGCACGACCGTCTTGCCGTCGAGCTTCGCGGTTACCTCCTGCTCGATGATTCCGCGTCCCGGGCACCTCATCGAAGTCACGACGCGATTGCGTTCCAGGCGGCAACTCCTCACCTTGAATGCCAGGTAGGGCAGGGGCTGGAGTCGCTCCCGTTCGACCCGGGCCAGCTTCTCCTTCAGGCGCTGGAACTGGCTTTGGACGTTCGGGTTCCGGGCGAACTTCGGGTCGGCCAGGTTGACCGCCTCGTTCGGGTCGTTGACCAGGTCGTACATCTCCCACTGCGGACTGACCCGGCGCTTGGCGTCGTAGTACTTGGCGATCTTCCACTGTTTCTCGCGGATGGCGACCACGTGCTGGGGCGGCTTGACGTAAGGGGGTTTGTTCTGGCCCGACTGGAAGTCGTCGTAGGTGAAGGCGACGTAGTCCTGGACCGGTCGTGTCGAACGACCGAGGACCAGGTCCGAGTAGTCGTTGCCCTGCCACTGCGCCCTCGCCGAGGCCGGCACGTCGAACAGGCCGGCCAGCGTCGGGAGCAGGTCCACGTGGGAGACCAGGGCATCGCTCGTCCTCGGGACCGGGAAGATCTCCGGGTTCGAGTAGACCAGCGGAACCCGGAGGGCCTCCTCGTAGGCGTTGTAGTTCTTCTGGCGCATGCCGCCGTGCGCGAGGCCCATCTCGCCGTGGTCGGCGGTCCGGATCACGACCGTGTCGTCGGTCAGGCCGAGCGTGTCGAGCGTGTCCATCACGTCGACCAGGTACGAGTCGGCCAGCTTCATCAGGTTGCCGTAGAAGTTGACGTAGTTCCGCTTCTTCTGCCGGGTGTTGAGGACCCCGAGCGCCTCGGAGAGCTTGAGGAAATCCTGCTGGACCGTCGGCTTGGTGGACATGTCCTCGTCCACCGTCTTCGGCAGGCCGAGGTCGCCCTCGAGCCAGGAGTCGTCGTAGCCCCCGTTTATGTAGTTGTTCGGGTAGAGCAGAACGTCGTGGGGGTTGACCAGGGAGACGATCAGGCAGAAGGGCTGGCTGTCGGAAGCACGCTCGGTAAGGAACTGGAGAACGCCTTCCGTTCCGTCCTCGACCGAGCCTTCCTGGTCCATGAACCGGCCGTCGTTGTTGACCGAACCGCCGCCCTCCTGGTCGATGTCCTGGTTTGCCCCGGCGTCGGGCGGGTTCCAGGCGTTGAAGCCGTAGGGGACGATGTCGGAGCTGGTGAACTCGGAGCCGTTGGACGGCTTCGTCAGGTGCCACTTGCCCTTGTAGACGACCTCGTAGCCGGCGGCGGCCATCACGGTGCCGACGTTCCGCAGGTTGGTCGGCAGCTCGACCTGGGGGTACTGGGGCGATGGCATGTCTTCCTCGAGGGTGTACTTAACCCCGTGCTGGGCCGGGAAGTAGCCGGTGAACATCGAGGCTCTGGAGGGTGAGCACATGCAGGCAGCCGCGAAGGTCCGCTCGAAGGAGACGCCGTTTCTCTTCAGTCGGGTCATCCCCGGCAGGTTCTGTTCCTCCCAGTCCTTCGGAAAATGCTGGGATGCCCTCTCCTGGTCGGTGATGAAGATGACGAGGTTCTTGCCCGCTGCCGGACTCGCCTCGGCCGCCTTCGCGACCTCGGAAAGGAGGGCCGTGCCGGCCAGCGCTCCCGGGGCGGCGACCGCTGCCCGCTTGATCAGCTTCCGTCGGGTGATCTTCGCCATTCGAACCCCCTAGTTGCCGTTCGGGTTGCGCCTGAAGATCGTGATCGCGTTCGCCTTGGCGGCCGTCGCGTAGACGTACCTGCCGTTCGGGCTGACCGCCACCGCTCCGGTCCCGTTCAACGCCCGTCCGGCAGCGCAGCCCTCGGTGGAGGACGAGGAGACGCAGCCCCAGGGTGCCGTCTTCTGGACGAGACCGCCGGTTGAGGGGTTCCGGTTGAGGACGGCCAGTCCGCCCGTTCCGTACGCCGAGACGTAGGCGTTCAGTCCGTCCGGGGAGAAGGCGATTCCCTCGGGCGACCTGAGGCCTCTTGCTGGCAGGCAGTTCTCCGCTCCCAGCCAGACCAGGCACCCGATCGACCCGGCGAGCTGGTAGATCCCGCCGTACTGCAGCGAGCGGTCGAAGGAGGTGACGCTCGAACTGATCAGGGAGGTCGCGTAGACGTTCCGGTCGTCGGGGGACAGCACGACCGCGTTGGCACCGCTCACCTCGCGGCCCTCCGTGCAGCCCTCGATCGCCGAGGCCGAGATGCAGCCGTAGCCGTCGCCGACCTGTGTCAGCGAGCCATCGGTCGGGTTCCTCGAGAAGGCGAGCACGGCGTTAGATCCGGGGGTCGCGGCGAACACGGAGGATCCGTCGCCTGAGACCGCCAGCCCCTCGGGGCTGCCGAGTCCGATGGCCGTGGTGCAGCCCTCGGTCGGGGTGTTGACCAGGCAGCCCGTGCCGTCGGTCGCCTGGGAGAGAGTCCCGTTCTGGCGGTTCCGCTCGAAGACGACCAGTGCGCTGCCGAGGAAGGAGCCGACGTAGACGTTCCTGCCATCGGGGCTGATCGTGACCACGTCCGGTCCGTTCAGGGCTTCCGCCGCGGCGCAGCCCGGGAGTCCGCTGCCCGAGATGCAGCCCCTCGATCCGGCCAGTTGGGTCAGGGCACCGGTGTCGACGTTCCTCCGGTAGACGGTCACCGTCGAGCTGTTGCGGGAGGTGGCGTAGAGGAATTTCCCGTCGGGGCTAACGGCGAGCGAGTTCGGGCCGGCCAGCCCCCAGGCCTCGGCACAGCCGAAGTTGCCCCGGGCGGAGACGCAGCCGCCTTCACCGGCCGGCTGGAGGAGCGTGCCGGTCCTGGTGTTCCTCTGGAAGATCGTGATCGCGTTGCTGCCCGACGACGCGACGTAGAGGTGTTCCCCCGAGCGGGGAATGGCGATCGCCCGCGAACCCATGAAGGGACCGGGAGTCTTCAGTGCCCGAACGCTGGCGCAGCCGCGCTTGGCCGTCGAGCGGTCGGTGAGGCAGCCGTTCTCAGCCCGGAGCTGGACGATCGAGCCGCCCGGTCTTTCCTCTGCGGCCTCCGAGGGTGAGGGCAGAGCAAGAAGGAAGGCGAGACCTGTGACCGCTGCCACGAGAAGCGACCGGCCGCTCACACCTGCTGTCCGAACCCCTGCTCCCATCTGCCCGTACCCCCGTTCTGGTCGCGCCACCCCCGTCGGGCGCCGCGTCGAAGACCTCGAAGAAGATAACCGGACCCGACGACGAAGGATGCGTCCCGCGCCGGCGTCCGTCTACCAGGTGTCGACGAACCGGCCCGAGCGGGGAGGCTCACCGGCTGCGGCGAGCGTCGCACAGAGCGCCCGGCGGGTCTCGGCCGGGTCGATCACGTCATCGATCTCGAACAGGGTCGCTGCGTTGATCGCCCGGGCGTTTTCCTCGGCGGCCCGGGTCAGCTCCCGGACCCTGGCCTCGCGCTCCTCCTCATCCGCGATCCCTTCCAGCTCGTCCCGCAGGGCGAGCCGGACCGCCCCCTCGAGCCCCATCGGGCCGAGGTGGGCGCCGGGCCAGGCGACGGTCAAGAGCGGTTCGTGGGTACTGCCACCGAGCATCGCCTGCGCGCCGAGACCGTAGGAGCGACGCAGCACGACCCCGATCAGAGGCACCCCGAGCGCCGCCCCGGCGACCAGCAGGCGGGAGGTGTGGCGGACGAGGGCCGTTTCTTCGTGCTCCGGGCCGACCATCATCCCCGGGGTATCGACCAGTGAGACGACCGCGATCCCGAAGGCATCGGCCAGCTGGAGGAAGCGGGCGGCCTTGTCGGCTCCGTCGGAGGTGATCGCCCCGGCCGCGTGGCGGGAGTCGTTGGCGAGGAAGGCGACCGGTCGGCCCTCGAGACGGCCGAAAGCGGTGACCATCCCGGGCGCGAACCTCTCCCGGAGCACGACCACCGATCCCTCGTCGCAGAGCGTCTCGATCACCGGTACCGGGTCGAATGCCCGTCGGGCGCCTTCCGGGACCACCTCCCGGAGGACCTCCTGGTCGGGCGCCTCCCCGGGATCGTTCCGGCCCTGGAAGAAACCGAGGAGCTGCCTCGTCACCTCGACCGCCTCGGCCTCGTCGCGGGCCAGGTAGTCGATCACCCCGTTGTCGGACTGCATTCCGGCCGGCCCGACCTTCTCCGGGGAGACGTCGCCCAGGCCGCCGCCAGCGATCATCGCCGGTCCTCCCATCCCGATCGAGGAATCTTCGGTTGCGACGATCAGGTCCGAGCAGCCGGCGATCACCGCGTTTCCGGCGAAGCACCGACCGTGGACGATCGAGATCCTCGGCACCTTGCCCGACAGGGCGGCCCAGAGGGCGAAGGCCGGCACGTCGAGGGCAGAGACGACGGGGATGTCGGTGTCGCCCGGTCTTCCGCCCCCGCCCTCGGCGAAGAAGACGACGGGAAGGTCCATCCGCTCGATCAGGTCGAACAGCCGGTCCTTCTTGCGGTGGCCGATGTGGCCCTGGGTGCCGGCCAGCACCGTGTAGTCGTAGGCGAGGACGGCACAGGCCGAACCCTCCTCGCCGAACAGCTCCCCGTTGATCCGGGCGGTGCCGCCGACCAGGCCGTCGGCCGGGGTCTTTCGGGTCAGCTCGTCCACCTCGCGACGCGAGCGCTGCGAGGCGATCGCGAACCGGCCGTACTCGACGAACGAGCCCGGGTCGATCAGGTCATCGAGGTTCTCGCGGGCCGTCCTGCCGCCCCTGGCGTGGCGCTTCCCGACCGCCTCGGGCCGCGCCCCGTCAAGGGTCAGCCCGATCCGGCGCTCGAGCTCATCGAGTTCGGTCTCCCGGCTCCCTTCCTCCATTCCAGGGAGTCTCCCACTCGCCGGCCCGGCCGGTCCGGCCGGGGATCAGTCGTGGTCGTCGTCCGGAGTCTCGGACGAGTGCTCGTGGTCGGCCTCGCCGTGGACGGCGCCGGGATCTTCCGCCTCGACCCGGCCGGCATCCTCGATCGGGTCGCGGCCCTCGTCGAAGTTCTCGGCTGCCTCGATCAGCGCCTCCTCGGACTGCTCGAAGCCCTCGGCCTCACCGCCCCCGGCTTCGTTGACGGCCCGCTCGGCCTCCCGCTTCGTCTCTTCTCGATCGTGCTTTTCAACCATGTCGGGAGGGTAGCGAGCGGCCGTAACGGCGGCGACCCGGACCGTTGACGGCCGGACCTCCCGGGTAGCCTTGACGGGGTGGAATCGGAACGTCTGGCAGGGGCGAAAACGGTGGCCGGTCTGTTGACCGTGCTGGTCGTTCTCCTGTGGCCGGGGCAGGTCGAGCGGCCCGGAGTGGCCGGGGCCGCCCCCGGAACGTCCTCACCGGGCGTTGCGTTCGCAGTGGCCGGGGGGCCGACCCGGGCGGTCCAGGGACCCGCCTTCCTCGAGGGAGTGGACCGCATGGCGATCCCGTTCGGATCGAAGAGGAAGCGCCAGATGGCCGCCTACTCGAAGCGCCATTACGGCGAAGCCGAGTGGCGTCTCGAGCCCCGCCAGATAGTCCTCCACTACGCGACCGCCCCGACCGTGAGCTCGGTCTTCAACACGTTCCGGACCCCGCCCCCAGACCCGACCTTCGGCGAGTCACCCCAGGTCTGTACCCACTTCGTGATCGCCCCGGCTCGGGCCGTCCAGATGGTCAGCCTGAGGGCCCGGTGCCGCCACACGCTCGGCCTCAACCACGTGGCGATCGGGATCGAGCACCTCGGCTACTCGGATGGCGAGGTGATGGGCAGCCGGGGTATGCGGCTTCGTTCCCTCTCGCTGGTCCGGCGGCTCAGGTGCCTCTACGGGATACCGGTTCGGGACGTGATCGGCCATTCCGAGAGCCTCCGCTCCCGGTACTACCGCGAGCGGGTCGCCTCCCTCCAGGGGATGACCAGCGCCGACTTCTCCCGCAAGACGATGCGGAACTACCGGACTGCCCTCGGCCGCCGCAGCTGCCCTGGCGTCTGAGCAGGGTCGTCGGCCGCAGCCACTGGTTCTCTCCCGACTTTCCGTTAGGGCGCTTCCCGGTGAACCGCTACGGTGGCAGCCGTGACCGGAATCGTCAGAGATCGAGGGAAAAAGGGCATTCGTCCGGATAGGTGCCCCGCCTCTATATATACGGGGTCGATTCGACGTGCCTGAGGCCGATTCGAACCCGGGCCTGCTCCGAGTCAGGAAGTGGGTCGAGATGGGGGAGGACGAGAGGGCCGCCCTGCTGGACCGCGGCCTCGACCGGATTTTCGACCCGGTGCTGCTCGAGTCGATCGGCCGCCTGATCGACGAGGTCGCCGAGCGTGGTGATGCGGCGGTCGCCGGGGCGCTGTCCGAGTTCGACGGGGTCGAGGTCTCCCCGGATGCCCTGGCGGTCGAACCGGCCGAGATCGCCTCGGCCCCGGACCGGATCCCGGGCGAGTTGCTGAAGGCGATCCGGACCGCGATCGCCAACTCCCGGGCCTTCAACGACCAGTTGATGTCCGGGCGGGAGTGGCGGGCCGAGGTATCGCCCGGATTCGAGGTCGGCGAGAAGGTGACCCCGGTCGCCAGCGCCGGCCTGTTCGTTCCGAGCGGCAAGGGCTCCTTTCCCTCGGTGCTGGTCCAGCTCGGTACCCCGGCAACCGTGGCGGGAGTTCCGGAGCTTGCGGTGGTCGTGCCACCGGTCGCCGGAGGAGGCGGCGAGGTCGACCCGGCGGTGCTGGCCGTCGCGGCCGAGCTGGGGATCGGGAAGGTCTTCAGGGCCAACGGCCCGGCCGGGGTCGCCGCCCTCGCCCTCGGCACCGAGTCGATTCCCCGGGTCCGGATGGTGGTCGGTCCCGGCAGCCCCGCCGTTCAGGCGGCCCAGGTCCTCTGTCAGCTCCGGGGCTGCCACACCAGGATGGTCCTCGGGCCGACCGAGAGCATGGTGATCGCCGACGGCTCAGCCGACCCCGTCCTGCTCGCCGCCGACCTGCTGATCGAGGCTGAGCACGGCGAAGACTCGACCGTCCTCCTGGTCACCCCGGAAGAGGGCCTTCTCGCTCCTGTCGAGGAGGCACTGGCCGGGATGATCGAGGCCCTGCCCGCCGAGCGGGCCGACTTCGCCCGGGCTGCGCTCGGGCAAAACGGTGGGGCGGTCATCGTCGCCGACCTCGACCAGGCGGCCGGGCTGGCGAACGAGTTCGCACCGGAACACCTCCAGATTGCGACTTCCGACCCCGAGGCCGTGCTGGCCGGGATCGAACACGCGGGCGAAGTACTGCTCGGCCAGGAAACGCCGTTCTCGCTGGCCAACTACCTGCTCGGGGTGCCGGCTGCCCTGCCGACCAGCGGCTTTGCCCGGGTGATCGGCGGGATCACGGCCGCGACCTTCGCCAAGGCGGTCTCGATCGGCCGAGCCGCACCGGAGGCGCTCGAAGGGGTGGCGGAGGACCTGATCGCGCTGGCCGAACACGAGGGCTTCCCGGCCCACGCCGATGCGATCCGGAGGCGATCCGGACGGGATCTGTAGCACCAGTCGCCGATCGGCGGGGCCCGGGAAGATCCCGACGGTCGGCCGACCCTCTGATACGGTCGCGGACGTGGACCAGGAGCAAGCCAGAAAAGCGGCCGAGGACCGCCTCCGGCAGCAGGCCGGATTCAAGAAGACGATCGGTGGATTCCTGATCACGATCGTCGCTTCGGTGGTCATCTGGGCGTTGACCGGACAGGGTTACTTCTGGCCGGTCTGGGTGGTCCTGGGCCTCGGGCTGGCGACCGCAGGGATGGCCTGGTCTGCCTACGGTCCGCGCGAGAAGACCCCGAGCCAGGCCGAGGTCGAGGAAGAGGCCCGGAAGTTCGAGGATCGGTAGCCGCCCCTCCGACCCGAGCCGGAACGGTTCCGGCCCGGTGGTTACCCGGGGGCGGACTGCCCGAGGGAGGAGGGAGAGGTGATGAAGTCGCTCAGGAGGAGGATCGGACCGCCCTCGCCGGCGATGGTGGTCGCACTGGTTGCGCTGTTCGTGGCGCTCGGCGGGTCGGCCTTCGCGGTCAGCCAGGTCGGGACGAAGCAGCTGAAGAAGGCCGCCGTCACCACGGCGAAGATCCGAAACGGGGCGGTCACGAACGCCAAGCTCGGGAACGGCTCGGTCACCGGGGCCAAGGTGCGTGCCAACTCGATCGACGGGTCGAGGCTGCTGGACGGCTCGGTCGGCGTCTCGAAGATCGGCGCCGGTGCGATCGGTGAGGCCCAGCTGCTCGACGGCTCGGTCACCGAGGCGAAGATCGCCCCGTCGGCCCGGCCGGCGCTGAGGGGTGCCCTGGCCTACGGGCTGGTCAACGCTTTCTCAGCTTCGCTCGTCACCACTTCGAGCCGTGGCCTCTCCAACGTAACCCGGCCGGGCCCGGGGATCTACTGCCTTACCCCGACCGCCGAGGTGGCGGCGCTGGCGATCGGCCAGGACGGCAACCCCGTCCGGCCGATGCTCGCCTCGGTCGACTGGGGTCGGACCCAGTCGACCGAGCAGTACCCCTTCGTGCTCCCGAACGCGAGCAGCAGGGGCGGGTGCGCCGCCGGCCAGTACGAGGTCCACACCTCGAACCCGGCCGGGACCCCGTCCAGCGAGATCTCCTTCATCGTCGCGATCCCCTGACCCTTGCGATGGATGATCGGCGGTTCGATTTCGACTGGGTGATCGTCGGCTCCGGCTTCGGCGGCAGCGTCTCGGCCCTCCGGCTGGCCGAGAAGGGGTACTCGGTCGCCGTGATCGAGCAGGGCCGCCGCTGGGCCGACCGCGACTTCGCCCGCTCGGGATGGCAGGTCTGGAAGGCCCAGTGGGCACCGCGCCTGGGGATGCGGGGGATCATGCGGATCACCCCTTTCCGGCACGTCAACGTCCTGACCGGGGTCGGGGTCGGTGGCGGCTCGCTGACCTGGGCCAACACCTCCTACGTGCCGGAATCCGACCGCTTCTACTCCCACCCCCAGTGGGAGGCGCTGGCCGACTGGCGGGAGAGGCTGGCACCCCACTTCGAGACGGCGAAGCGGATGCTCGGC
>JAUMBO010000063.1:0-3007 GCA_032119635.1 Solirubrobacterales bacterium | reverse complement strand
CGCCATCCAGCGGTTTCGAGCTCGTCGGGCTTGAGTCCCGAGACCGCCGAGAGATAGCCCGGGACCAACGGCAGTACGCAGGGCGACAGGAACGAAACGACACCGGCGGCGAAGGCTGCGGCCAGTCCGACGCCCGCTGCCGGATCGACGGCGGCAAGGGTTATCCCGAAGGGCACGGTGTGAGGTTAGTCAAACCGAACTGTGTGGCCCGATTCCTCGCTCCGCCGGTAGGCTTGGCCTGTTGAGCGACCAAGGAGGACGGACAGTGGACAGGGATCTCGTTTCGGTCGGTGGCACCGTAGTGGCGATAACCGGTGGCTGCGGAGGCATCGGCATGGCCACCGCACAGGCGTTCGCCCTCCGCGGGGCGAAGGTCGCCCTTGGGGATCTCGACGGGAACCTTGCCGCCGAGAGAGCGGCAGAGTTGGGCGAAGGGCACGTCGGACTCGGGGTCGACGTAGGTGACAGCGACTCCTTTCGGACCTTCCTCGGCGAGGCCGGGGAACGACTCGGTCCGGTCGACACCCTCGTCAACAACGCCGGCGTGATGTTGCTCGGCCCGCTCGATGAGGAGACCGACGAGTCCACCGAGACGACCGTTCGGGTGAATCTGATCGGAGTGATCAACGGGACGAAGATCGCGATGTCGACCATGAAGGCGCGCGGCAGGGGACGAATCGTCAACATCGCCTCCCAGGCCGGAAAGACGGGGTTCCCGGGCGGGGCTACCTACTCGGCGACGAAGTTCGGCGTGGTTGGTCTCTGTGAGGCCGCCCGCAACGAGCTGGTCGGTACCGGAGTCGGGATCACCTGTGTGATGCCGGGTCCCGTCAGGACGGATCTCGCCGAAGGTATCGGGAACGCCAGGGGCGTTAGGTGGCTGTCCCCCTACGAGGTAGGGGAGGGGATCGCCCGGGCGGTCGAGGAAGGCGACCCCGAGGTCTGGCTGCCCCCGATAACCCGCTGGCTTCAGCCACCGACGTCGCTGCTCTCGGCTCCGCTTCGGGACCGTCTGATGAAGGCCTTCGGTGCAGACAGGGTGCTGAGCGGTGCGGTCGACGAATCGGCGCGCTCCGAGTACGAAGAGCGCTTTCTGGGCTAGCTGCGGGACGGGTCCCACGAAAGGGACCCTCCGGTATCCTCACAGGTTCGGATCGGTGGTCGGTGTCCCGCTCGGATGCGTTCGGCGGCTGATCGGCCCGGATTCCCCGCTGGCCCGAACGGAGTCTGGAATTTGAGTCGATACCAAGACACACGAGCAGCCCGGTCGGGGCTTTACGATCCCGGCTTCGAGCACGACGCCTGCGGCGTCGCGATGGTTGCGAGGCTCGATAACGAACCGACCCACGAGATCGTCGAACAGGGCCTTACCGCGCTGCTGAACCTCGAGCACCGGGGCGCCGCCGGGGCCGATCCCGAGACCGGTGACGGAGCCGGAATCCTGGTCCAGCTTCCGCACGAGTTCTTCCTCGACGCCTGCTCGTTCGAGCTCCCGGAGGCCGGTCGGTACGGAGTCGCGATGTGCTTTCTGCCAACGGATGAAGAGTCGCGCAGGTCTGCCCGCCGAACGATCGAGGAGGTCGTTCGCGACGAAGGGCAGGAGTTCCTGGGCTGGCGCGACGTGCCGGTCGACCCGGCTCACGTCGGGACGACCGCCGCTAGCACGATGCCCTTCTTCAGCCAGGCCTTCGTCGGTGCCGGCGGCTCCGTCCGGGACGATCAGGATGCCTTCGAGCGCAAGCTGTACGTGATTCGGAGGGTGCTAGAGCGGGAACTTGGTGAAGCGGTCTACTTCCCTTCCTTTTCCTCTCGCACGATCGTCTACAAGGGGATGCTGATCTCTGAGCAGGTACCCGGCTTCTTCCCCGACCTGGTCGACCCGGAGTTCCGCTCGGCGATGGCGCTGGTCCATTCCAGGTTCTCGACCAACACCTTCCCGAGCTGGCCGCTGGCTCATCCCTTCCGGTTGATCGCCCACAACGGCGAGATCAACACCCTTCGCGGGAACATCAACTGGATGAGGGCCCGCGAGTCCCAGCTTGCCAGTGAGCTGTTCGGTGACGACCTTGCCAAGGTCGTCCCGGTAGCCACTCCCGACGGATCCGACTCGGCAACCTTCGACAACGTCCTCGAGCTACTCATGCTCGCTGGCCGTTCCCTGCCGCACGCCGCGATGATGATGATTCCCGAGGCCTATCAGGGCCGGGATGACCTTCCGGACGAGCTCAAGGGCTTCTACGCTTTCCATTCGTGCCTCATGGAGCCGTGGGATGGACCGGCGGCAGTCGCCTTCACCGACGGTCGGGTGATCGGTGCGACGCTCGATCGCAACGGCCTGAGGCCCGGACGCTGGATCGAGACGACGGACGGCATGGTCGTCCTGGGCTCGGAGACCGGTCTGCTCGACATCCCGGTCGAGAAGGTGAAGCGTCTCGGCCGGCTGCAGCCCGGCAAGATCTTCCTCGTCGACCTCGAGCAGCACCGGATCGTCGAGGACGGGGAGGTCAAGGCATCGGTTTCGGGACAGAAGCCGTACGGAGAGTGGTTCCGGAACGCATCGGTCCATTTCGACGACCTGCCGACGGCACACGTGACGATGACCGGGGTGCAGCCGACTCCGCGTCGCCAGCTCGCCTTCGGCTACACCCAGGAGGACCTCCGCGTCTTGATCGCACCGATGGCCGCGACCGGTGCTGAGCCGATCGGGTCGATGGGCAACGACAACGCCCTGGCCGTCTTCTCCGATCAGAGGCCGCCGCTGTTCAGCTACTTCAAGCAGCTGTTCGCCCAGGTGACCAACCCGCCCATAGATCCGATCAGGGAAGAGGTCGTGATGAGTCTCGGCTCGGGGGTCGGGCGCGAGCTCAACCTGCTTGCCGAGAGCGAGGAACACGCCAGACAGCTCTCACTCGACCAGCCGATCCTGCTCAACTCGGAGCTCGAGACGATCCGCCACGTCAACCACGACAGCCTCGAACCCGAGACGATCGACATCACCTGGGACGAG
>JAUMBO010000062.1:0-14093 GCA_032119635.1 Solirubrobacterales bacterium | reverse complement strand
CTACCCTGAAGAGTCACCGGCAGGGGCGGAAACGATCGAGGGTTTCTGGATGGCCGAGACTCCGGTGACCGTGGGGGAGTTCCGCGAGTTCGTCGTCCGGACCGGCTACGTGACCGTCGCCGAGAGGCCTCCCGATCCGGCGATGTACCCCGGAGCAGACCCCGCACTTCTCGTACCGGGGTCGCTCATCTTCCGGATGCCTGAGGGTCCGATTCCACTCGAGGACCCATCGGCCTGGTGGGCCTGGCGGCCGGGAGCCTCCTGGAGGCGCCCCTGGGGGCCCGGGAGCAACCTCACGGGCAAGGACGATCATCCCGTGACTCAGGTCTGCTGGGAGGACGCAGTCGCATACGCAAACTGGGCCGGTGTGCGACTGCCAACGGAGGTCGAGTGGGAGCGGGCCGCCAGGGGCGGGCTCGAGGGCGCCGAATTCGCCTGGGGCCCCGAACTCGCTCCCGGTGGCAGCGAGGCCATGAACCGCTGGATCGGCGAGTTCCCATGGGACTGGTCGCCGGGCCCTGCCGGCGGAGCCAGGCCGGATACCGTCCCGGTCAGGACCTTCGACCCGAACGGATTCGGCCTGTTCGGTGTCACCGGCAACGTCTGGGAGCTGACCTCGACCTGGTTCATCCCGGGTGGTCCTGTCGAGGCCGAGTGCTGCGGTGCCGGTGCGGGCCCGGAGAAGATCGAGAGGAGCCGCGAGCCGGGAAGCGGAATCCCCCGCAAGGTCATGAAGGGTGGGTCCTTCCTCTGCGCCGAGAACTACTGCAGCCGTTACAGGCCGGCGGCCAGAATCCCCCAGACGGTCGAGTCGGCGACCTGTCACGCCGGATTCCGGTGTGCCCACGACCCTCTGCCGGCATGACCTCGGGCCCGGCCTCTACCCTGAGACCGAAGAAGATCGTGACGCCCTTCGGGGCAAGGAGGTAGCGAGAGTGGGATCCAGCGAAGAGAGAGGTTCCGGAGCATGGGCGACCTGGGTTGCCTTCGCCGGCGTGATGTTGATGCTGATCGGCGTGTTCAGCGTCATCGCCGGACTGGCAGCTGCCTTCGAGGACGACTACTTCATCAAGGGGCCCTTCGATGGGGAGGTCCTCGTACTCAGTACGCAGGTCCTCGGCTTCATCTGGATCGCGCTCGGGATCCTGAAGGTAATGACCGGCTACGCCCTTATCCAGGGACGCGAATGGGCACGGGTCGTCACCGTGATCCTCTGTTTCCTCAATGCGATCGCTAACTTCGCAGCGCTCGGCGCCCAGCCATTCATCTCGATCATCCTGATCGCGCTGAACGTGACCGTGATCTATGCCGTCACGGTCAAGTGGGAGCAGGCCAAGATCGGAATGGGGGACTGATCCCGCCCTCGAGGGCCGCAGTTCCGGTCGGTTAGGCTCTCTTCGATGGGTTGCCTGGTGGCGCTTGCAGCGCTGATCTCACCCCGGCTCGCGATCGTCTTGCTGGCTCTGTTCACCGACCTCGTCGGGGACTCGTTCGACGGCGACTGGTTCCTCCCCGTTCTCGGCTTCTTCGTCCTGCCCTGGACGACCCTGGCCTGGGCGGTGATTATCGGCCTGACGGACGAAGTCACGCCGTTCGCCATCCTCCTCGTGGCGTTCGCCTTCTTCGTCGACCTCTTCTCGTACGGAAAGTCCCAGGCAGTCAGGCCCCAGAGGAGTGGCTGAGGAGGGAGGGGCGCGGGCGACCTGGCTGGGTCACTCAACGGTCCTGCTCGAGCAATCGGGGGCGAGGATCCTCACCGATCCAGTTCTCCGCTCGAGGGTCCTTCACCTGCGGCGGCACCGCGAGGCCCACCACACGTTCGATCCCGGCCGGCTCGACGCGATCCTGATCTCGCATCACCACTTCGATCACTTCGATCGGCCCACCCTGCGGCGCCTGGACCGGGCCACGACGGTCATCGGAGGCCCGGGTACCGGCTCCCTGCTTCGTCGCGAGGGCTTTCGACGGACCGTCGACCTTGCTCCGGGCGAGGCCGTCGAGCTCGAAGACGTGACGATCCGGGCCACCCCGGCAGAGCACGGAGGGAGCCGGACTCCTCTCCACAGGGCAGGCGAAGCAATCGGCTTCACGGTCGAGGGGGCGGAAAAGGTCTACTTCGCCGGCGACACCGATCTGTTCGAGGAAATCGGGACGGTCGCTTCCGGGGCCGACCTCGCCCTGCTCCCGGTCTGGGGATGGGGGCCTTCGATCGGACCCGGTCACCTCGACCCCGAGCGTGCCGCGACGGCCGTCTCGATGATCTCGCCAAGGCTCGCCGTCCCGATCCACTGGGGCACCTTCGCCCCGGTCGGAATGGGGAGGAGGCTGGCCGGCCTTCGTCACCGCCCGGCGATCGAGTTTCAGCGGTTGGCCTCGCTCGCCTCGCCCGGCTCCCGGATCGAGGTTCTCGAGCCGGGCGAGTCCGTTGCCTATTCCTGAAGCGGGGCCGGCCGGTCGAGGTCCATCCACTCCGTGAGGATGGTGTGTATCCGTTCGGCGCCGACCACTTCCCCGTCATCGGCCCACGGAAGTGCGCTGGGGTGGAGGACGAAGGGGTGGGACTGCGTGCCTCCCAGGCCTCCGTGGGAGCCGACCAGCTCCTCGAAGGCGGCGACTTCGTCGAGTTCGGTCCAATAGGTGCTGTTGACGACGATGTCGGGACAAGTCTGGAATTGGTGGGTACGAAGGACGTGTTCCGCCGCCCGGGGGCCGAATTCGAGTAGCGGATCTTTTCCTTCGATCCGGTCGCGCTCCAGCAGCCGCCTTCCCGCACCTCCGATAACGAGCGCTCCGTCCTCCTCCGAGTCGACGAGGATGAATCCGATGCCGGGATGCTCCGCGAGTCCGTCGAGCAGCCGGGGGTAGCGATCCTCGAGCCACTCGAGGGAGGCACGGTCCGGGAGTCGGGGGAAGCTGATCAGGCCGAGATTGCCGGAGGCCATCACCACGACCTCGGGCAGGTCGGACACAGCCGCGACTGATGACTCGATCGCCGGGGTCTCGGTCGGGAGCCGATTCCCGGCCGCAACCTTGATCGTGCGCCCGGTCACGCTGTCTTCGGTCGAAGCCTCGGCAACCGAGGCCCTCAGGTAGGCGCCGGCCTCGTCCTGCTCCTCGAGCTCCGCGATCTCGGCATCTCCGGTCAGCTCGCGCACCATGTCCTCGAGGGACAGTCCGTACCGATCGAGAAACGTTGCGCCCTGCGACTGCCCGTGGTCGGAGAGGACCACGACCTCGTACGGCCGCGGCGCCCTCTCGGCCACCCGAATGAGCCTGCCGATTCCCCGGTCGACCTTTCGAAGCGCAGTCAGGGTCTCGGGGCGCTCGATCCCGGAGTGGTGGGCGACCTCGTCGTAGGCGAGGAAGGTCGTGTAGATCGCGGGTCGTCCCGCCATCAGGTCCGAAATGACCGAGGCGATCTGGAGGTCGAGCTGGACGACCGTCGCCCAGGCTCTCATCACCGAGTAGGTGAAGCCGCGGTGAATCGAGGGTTCGATCCCGGAACGGCGGGCCCTGACCGCGGAGATCCTTTCCGAGACCAGCTCGACGACTGCCGAGAAAGCGGTACCGATCACCGCGAAGGGACGGGAAAAGTAGGCGGCGTAGTCCCGGCCGAGACGGTCCCGCCGATCGAGGATCGTGCTCATCGTCAGCTGACAGTGGCGGGCATCGCCGGAAAGGATGTTCGCCCTGCTCGCACCGTCGTTGGAGAGCAGGCCCCTGCCGTCGGAGTGTCGCCGCTCGATCTCGGCCGCATCGCGAGGATGGTTGGTGACGATCGCCCTCGACTCGTCCTTCTCCCACCACCGAAAAGCCGGCATGTCCCGGTTGCTGCCGTGGAGGATTCCGGCCTGGCAGGCCCCGGTCTGGGAGGACCAGTCGGTCTCCCAGCGCCGAAGGCGATGAGTACCTCCACGGACGAGACGACTGAGGTTGGGAGCGTTCCCGGAAGCCAGCGCTCTCCGGAGGATGTCGTGGGCGAGACCGTCGATCTCGAGGAAGAGGAAGCCGGTCCCGGGCTGGCGGTTCTCGAGGCCCATCTTGCGAACCTCGCGGCTGACGGTGCGGAGATACCAGTCGGAATCCTGCTCGAACGCGAGCATGGGGGCGATGATCGTCGTCACCACCGAGAGCAGGATCGCCACAGCGGCAGCCTCTGCCAACCCATCGATCCTCAGCCACGGAAGCTCGACCAGGACGAGACCAACAACCAGGGCATTCAGTGCGAGGGAGGCGAAACCGAGGCTTACGATCGCCAGCGGAAGGGTCAGGCGCACGATCACCGGCCAGACGATCGCGTTCAAGAGCCCGATCACGACGGCCGTCGCGAGCCCTGCAAGGGGGGAGTTGATCGCGAAGCCGGGCAGGACTGCGGCGAGCACGAGGATCACGGCCGTATCTAGGAGCACGACGGCAACTCCGTGGCGGATGTACTCCGTGATCCCGGGTGATGGCTTGCGGAGGTTCGACATCGATCTGGAACTCTCCCACAAGGGGCGACAACTCTCCGATTCGGGGCGGCTCTTCCTTGTTAGGGTCAGCTCGTGGCCGGACACAACCGTAATCCGAAGACGAGCCCCTGAAGCTGCTCCCCGACACGCTGACCGGCCGCGGTCTCCCTCCGGGACCAAGGGGCATCGACAACGCCCGCTTCGTTGCGAGGACGACGACGGACTTCATGGGCCCGCTGGTCGAGATGGCATCCGAATACGGTCCGGTCAGCTCGACCTTCAGTCGCGGCCGGACCCTGGTCGTCCTCGCGAGCAACGGACCGGCCAGGCACGTCCTGATCTCCAATCAGGACAACTATGTCAAGGGAATCGAGTACGAGCTTCTCCGGATCGTCCTCGGGAATGGCCTGCTGACCGCCGAGGGAGATGACTGGCGCCGCCAACGACGACTCGTCCAACCGCTCTTCGCCAAGCGGCACATAGCCGAGTTCGTCGGCTTCATGACCGAGGCGACTCGCGACTCACTCGATCAGGGACCACTCGCCGGGCTGGGGGAGGGCGAACGCGTCGACATGAACCGGGCGATGATGGAGTTGACGCTCGATGTGGTCGGGCGGGCACTCTTCGGTGCCGACCTGTCCGGGGAGACGGCCCGACGGGTCGGACCGGCGATGAATGATGTCCTGACCCTCGGTTCGCGAATGGTGCGAAGGCTGCCGACCTTTCTGCTCGCCTCGCTTCCGGGCTTCGATCTGCGCCGTGCGATCGGCCTCAATCCGGAGTCGATCCGATTCCAGCGCGCGGTCGACGATCTCAGGGAAGTGATCGACCAGCTGCTCACGGAGCGCGAAGCCGGGGGGGACCCCGGCGACGACCTCTTTGGGCTGATGCTCTCGACCAGCGATCCCGAGACCGGGCAGCCGATGGACCGTGACCTGATCGCTGATGAATTGATGACCTTCATGCTGGCCGGGCACGAGACGACCTCGAATGCGCTCTCCTGGACCTTCATGTGGCTCTCGCTGAATCCCGAGGGCAGGGAAAGGTTGGTGGCCGAGGTGCGAGAGGTGCTCGGAGGGCGGACTCCCGGCTTCGAGGATGCGGACCGGCTGCCGTGGACGCGGGCCGTGGTCGAGGAATCGATGCGGCTGACCCCGCCGGTCTGGATGGTCGGGCGAAAGGCGCTCGAGGACGATGAGGTCGATGGCCATCGGATCCCGGCCGGGGCGGGCGCGATGATCCTGATCCGGATGATCCATCGCGACCCCGAGGTCTGGGACAACCCGGAGGGCTTCGACCCCCGTCGTTTCCTCCCCGAAAATCGCGGCGAGCTCCCACGGAGCGCCTACATGCCGTTCGGAGCCGGCAGGCGGATCTGTGTCGGCTCGACCTTCGCGATGGTTGAGGCGACCCTGCTGCTGGCGATGATCACCCAGCGGTACGAATTCGACCTCCCGGCCTGGGCCCAGGTTTCCGAGGAGGCTGCGATCACCCTCAGGCCCAAGGGCGGGCTCGAGATGATTGCCCGGCCGAGCACCGCCGACGGATCGACGTCAGGTAGCGCCTCGACGGTGGCCTCGCGTGCCTAGTGGTCCGTTTCCGACGGCGACGCCGTTACTACAGGGAGTCGTGGCGTGATGGGCGAGGGGGCTCCATGCAGCGGTCTCTTAGTTGGTTTACATAACGAACATTATCGGGCAATAGGGGTAAATTCCGCATCCATGGCGAAATCAAGCCTCTGGCGCCTAACTGGGGCGCGATACTCCCCGGCGTGACCGAAACCCCCGAACCCATATCCGACCTCGAGGTCCTCATCGCCGGACTCTCACCCGAAATCCGTTCGGGGAGGTTCGTCTTCGTCGCGTCAGCTGGTTCGAGCCCGGATGAGGGGCCTCACGCCGTCCTTCCCTGGCTCGCGTGGGTCGAAGAACCCGAGGGATCTGGCGGAGTGATGCGCGAGGAGCACGCGATCGAGCTTGGGCTCCCGTTCGAAACGGTCTGGGCCTGGATCACGCTCCGCGTCCACTCGGACCTCGAGGCGATCGGCCTGACCGCCGTGGTCAGCACTGCCCTGGCCGATGCCGGCCTTTGCTGCAACGTGATCGCCGGCCTCAGGCACGACCACCTCCTGTTGCCCTATGGGGCCCAAGAGCGCGCCCTGGAGGTACTTCGAGGCCTGTCGACGTCACAGCTTTGACAGGCCAGGTCTCTGCCTCAGCCTGAACCGATCGAAGCTGGCTTGGCGGGTTTACATAATCCACTACTGACCCAACCGCACTACGAGCGGTCCTGCGGTCCGTCGGCGAACCCGCCTCGGTGCGGTAGCAACTAAAGCCATGAGGCGGGTTTATACTCGCGAAGCGCCGTAACTTCGATGCTGCGCAAACAAAGGGATAAAGGAGAAACCTTGCCGTCATCCAACGCCGTCCGGGGCCGCGCCACGCTGGGCCTCGTCTCGCTTTCGCTCATCGCATTCGGTCTCGTCGCCGCAGCTCCGGCTGGCGCCGCCCCGGGATACCCGGTAGTAAAGGGGTCCCTCAACGCCTACAAGGCTTCGGTCGAGAAGAAGAAGTGCAAGGCGAAGAAGGGCAAGGCCAAAGCCCGCTGCCTGAGGGCCGCCCCCGGAAGGGCGAGGGCTGCGACCGCAAGAATGACCCGTGGCACCGGTCGCTACGGCTTCAACTTCCCGGCGGCCGCGATCCCGGCACGCAAGGGCACCCTGATCTGGCACGACCAGGTCGAGCCGACTCCTAACGCCGGTCGAACCGATTTCGTCCTCTACTCCTCCGACGCCTATCCGGACACACGCAGGAACATCGTCGTGTCCGGGACGGTGAGCATTCCTGAAGGAGGACCTCCTCCCGGCGGCTTCCCCGTGATCTCCTGGGCCCATGGCACAACCGGGATGGGTGATTCCTGCGCTCCCTCGAAGGGCGGCGACCAGGGCTCCTACGGCGGCGCCGAGCCGCTGATCCAGAGCTGGCTGGACCTTGGCTACGCAGTGGTCGCCACCGACTACGAGGGTCTGGGCACCCCGGGGATCCACCCCTACCTGGTCGGTGACTCGGAGGGAAGAGGCGTCCTCGACATCATCAGGGCTTCCAGGCAGCTCTTCCCCAGCCTGTCCGACGAAGTAGTGATCGCTGGCCACTCACAAGGCGCGCACGCGGCCCTGTTCGCAGCCGCTCTGGCGCCGGAATGGGCCGGCGACTTCTCCCACGAGGGTACGGTCGGCTACGCCCCGCCGGCCAACCTCGGTCTTCAGGCATCCGGTATCGGCTCCGGAGGCAACGGGGTCCTTCTGTTCGAAGACCAGTACGGACTGTCCGCTCTCGCGATGATGATCCTTAGGGGAATGGCCGTCCTCGATCCGACGATCGATCCGGATGAGCTGCTCATGCCCGATGCTCGCGCCCAGTGGGGTGCAACCGCGACGAAGTGCCTCGGCGAAGACCCGGACGACCTCCCGGCCGCCTTTGCCGCGGGGGATATCGATCCTTACGACCTGCTCCAGCAGGGCTGGCAGGCAACGCCGAGCGGCCAGAAGCTGCTCGCCGCTCTGGGTAGCGCCAATCCGGCAGTCGTGACCAATCGAGAGCTCCTGATCGTTCAGGGGCTCCAGGACACCACGGTCCAGCAGAATTTGACCAACGGTCTGGTCGACCAGCTGGTCGTCCTGAATCCCGGTCTCGTCGAATACAAGACCTATGGCCAGACAATTCCGGCATCGGGTGGTTCCCCGTCCTTCGTACCGACCAACCCGACTCCAGGGCCGTCAGACCATCAGTCGATCCTCGCCGATGCGGATCTGGAAGTCGACGAGTTCTTCTCGGCAGTCTTCGGCTTCAACAGGTAGGACAACAGGAAATACAGGAGCAGAGGGCGCCTCAGGGCGCCCTTTGCGTTCGTGGAGCGCCTGCACTCAGACTGCTCGAAGCCTCAAGACCTCGAGAAGCTCCCGGTCGCCCAGTTCGGTGAACGCCTCGGGGCCGGATTCGACGACCGCCTCGGCGAGTTCGCGCTTCCGAGCGTGGAGCTCGGCGATGTGATCCTCGACCGTTCCCTCGGCGATCAAGCGGTGTACCTCGATCCGCGACTCCTGCCCTATCCTGTGCGCCCGGTCGGTCGCCTGGTCCTCGACCGCCGGGTTCCACCAGCGGTCGTAATGGACCACGTGGTCAGCAGCGGTCAGGTTGAGCCCCTGTCCTCCCGCCTTCAGGGAAAGCACGAAGACGGGAAAGGCGCCCTCCTGGAACCGGTCGACCATCGCCTGACGACCCTGGGCCGGTGTACCGCCATGAAGAAATTCCGAGTTGATCTCGAGCTCCTCCAGTCGGCGCACCAGCAGCTTCGCCATCTCGACGTACTGTGAGAAGACCAGCATCCTCCCCCCCTCCCCGATCGCGTTCAGGACCAGGTCATCGAACAGGTCGAGCTTGCCCGAGCGGCCGGTGAGGGTGCCCTTCGTTTCGCCGAGGAACTGGGCCGGGTGGTTACAGATCTGCTTGAGCGCGGTGATCGCCTGGAGGACGAGGCCCCGGCGACCGATGCCACTCGTTCCGGCGATCCTGGCCATCATCGTCTCCACCGTCTCCTCGTAGAGCCGGACCTGCTCGGGGGTGAGGGTCACGGTGTGGTCAGCCTCCGTCTTCGGCGGCAGCTCGGGCAAGATCCCGGGATCGGTCTTTCGCCTCCTCAGGACGAACGGAGCGATCAGTGAGCGAAACTCGGCAGTCCTCGCCGGATCCCTGCTCCCTTCGACGGGCCTCGCCCATCGTTTCCTGAAGTCCCCGAGACCGCCGAGCAGGCCCGGAGTGGTCCAGTCGAGGATCGACCAGAGCTCCTCGAGGTCGTTCTCGACGGGAGTTCCCGTCAGAGCCACCCTCGCCCGACCAGGCAGGAGGCGCAGGGCCTTCGCCCCCGCCGTCCTGTGGTTCTTGACGTGCTGCGCCTCATCGGCTGCGATAAGGCCCCATCGGATTGCGCTGAGCTTCGCCACGTCGCTGCGAAGCGTCCCGTAGCTCGTGACCACGAAGCCCCCGTCGATGTCATCTAGGGACCGGCCCGGGCCGTGGTAGCGCCGAACTGCCTGTCCAGGGGCAAATCTCTTTATCTCCCGCTCCCAGTTCGCCACGATCGAGGTCGGGCAAACGACGAGCGTCGGGTCACCGGCCTTCCCGCCTTCGGCACGTCTCAGGTGGAGGGCGATCAGCATGACCGTCTTCCCGAGGCCCATGTCGTCGGCCAGACAGCCACCAAGGCCGAGTGTGACCATCCGGTCGAGCCAGGCCACCCCTTCACGCTGGTACGGCCGCAGGTCTCCCGAGAGTCCGTCGGGGTCGGGAGTGGACTCACCCCCTTCCGGGGGCGTCTGCAGTTCGGACCGGAGCTCGGCAAGCCAGCCGTGGGCTTCGACAAGATGGACCCCACCCTCGATCTCCACCCTGCCGGTGAGCGCTATGGCAAGGGCATCGAGCGCTGTCAGGGATCTGATGTCCGGCATGCGCGCCTTTCGAGTCAGGTCTGGCCCGACCAGCACCGCACGATCCCTGATCTCGGCAACGCCTTCGCTCGCCCACGCGACCGCAAGGCGCTCCTCCTCGTCGAGCGGAATGCCATCGAGGGAGAGGACCCAGCGGTAGGCGATCGGGTCCTTCCCGTCGAATGCGTCCGCCGCGCTGAAGAGACGGGTACCGGAGGTTCCGACCGCTACCGATACCTCCAGTCCGGGGTCCAGGCCCTCTTCGAAGTCGACCTCGATACCCGCCCCCTGGAGCCGATCGCGTCCGATGTCGATCAGGTCACCGAGCTCGTCCGGATCGATCGAGACCGACTCCGGCACCTCGGGCTCGAGGAGGCGCCTAAGGGGGGCCCACGCAGCCGCAGCCCTTCCGACCTCCATGGTGGCGTCGATCCTGCCCCGCGAGCCGAATCCATCCTCGTTGCGCCAGACCCGACCGACCGACACGAAGCCCCCCTTCCCCCCGGGCTCGCGTACCTCCACCTCGATGCCGAACGTCTGACCGTCCTCAGGGACTGCCCGGCGAACCACTACGAGGCGGAGACTCGGCTCCTTCGCAGGCTCTGGCAGTTCCGGCTCGAGGGGTTCTGAAAGGGGCGGGTACAAGGTGACCGGTCATTGTATTGCCGCTGAAGACGGGCGGTCGTCTACCGGGCCGTACCGCTTCCAAGGCGCGGCAGTTCGACCCCACTGCGACGGAGAATCAGCCACGAAAGCCAGAGGCAGAGGAGAAAAAGCGGCAGTCCCATCGCCGTCCGGGCAATACCGAGAGCGAGCAGTGACCCGCTCAGGTAGAGCGGCAGCTGGACCGACAGCCTGATCAGGAACATCCCGACCCAGACCCAGCTCGCCCGACCGTAGGCCGTCACCAGTCCCTTGTCGTCCCGCCACCTCATTCCCTGCCCTGTGACCGGACCGACGATCACACCGATCAGGGGCCAGCCGACAAGGATGGAGACCGTGTAGACGAGCGCGTAACCGGCGTTGAAGAGAAGGCCCGGCAGGAAGAAGTCCTCCGCCCTGCCGGTTCGGGTCGCGATGAACGCAGCGATCGCAACCCCGATGAAACCGGTGACCGCGAACCTGAGCGACTCGCCCCTGATCCTGCGGAAGACCGCCAGAGCAGCACCGAGCAGTACTGCGAGGCCTGCCGAGACCGTAAGGTCCCCGCCGCTGACCGTGTAGGCGATGACGAAGAGCAGCCCCGGCAGGCTCGAGTCGGCAAGCCCCTGGGGCCCACCCATCTCGTCAAGCAGGTTCCAGGTCTGCTCGCGGTCAGGGACTCCCGGCGGCCGGTCTTCCCCACCGTCTTTTTCGGACCCGGTCAACGTGGTCCCGGATTCTCCCGGACCGGACAGTCCGGCGTCAGTCGGACCAGGAGACGAGCGGCCACTCGGCCTCGACCGTCTCGTTACGACCCTGGCCGTCGAAGTATCGCTGGAGGCTCTCGGCCTGCTCTCGGGCCCAGCCGACCTGGCTGTCGTGCAGGGTCGGGAGGTCGAGCTCGCCCAATTCAGGGTTCGAGCTTCCGAGTCGCCAGGCGAGCCTCGCTGCGGCGACGGCGTCGGCGTGGGCCGCGTGAGCCTCGGTCAGCTCGACCCCGTAGTGGAGACAGAGATCGGTCAGCTTCCGCTTGCCCTTTCTGTATGGATCGATCTGCCTGTCGAGGATCAGCGGGTCGACCACGAGGAGCCCCGTCGGCCCGCCCACCATTTCGACCAGGGGCTCGAGGCCGTAACGACGGGACTCCCGGTCGAGCATCGTCAGGTCATAACGTGCGTTGAAGGCGACGACGGGGTAGTCGTCGTTCAGGTACGAGGCGAGCAGCTCGGTGATCTCAGCTACGGCCTCCACGGGCGGCCTTCCCTCCGAGCGCGCCATCTCGGTAGTGATCTTGTGGACCTCGGTGGCCTTCTCCGGGATCTCGACCCCCGGGTCGACCAGCCAGTCGGACGCCTCTGCCTCGCGACCGGCGCCGACCAGGGCAACCGACGCCGTGACTATCCGGTCCTCCTCGGGATCGGTTCCGGTCGTCTCCAGGTCGAATGCCGCGAGGGGTCGTTCCAGCCAGTCCACGGCCACCAAACTACCGCCGGCTCAGGACACCCCCGGTAGCGGCCGCAACGGGGCCGTCCCGTGGTCTAGCGTCTACGAGGTGACCCCCCCTCCATCCGAAGGTCGGAAGGCCCCACGCCGGTCATGGCGGAACGCCGGCGCCGAGTTCATTCGCAGCGAGGTCTCTGGCGGTGCGGTCCTGCTCGTCGCGGCAGTCCTCGCACTGATCTGGGCCAACGCCCCATTCAGTGAGAGCTACACCTCGTTCTGGGCCACCGAGGTGACCCTGCCGATCCCGTTCGACGGCAAGACCGAATCGCTCCAGTACTGGGTCAATGACCTGCTGATGGTGCTCTTCTTCTTCGTGGTCGGTCTCGAGATCAAGCGCGAGTTGGCAGTCGGGGAGCTGAAGGACCGAAGCAAGGCCAGGCTGCCGCTGATCGCAGCCCTTGGGGGCGTCGTCTTGCCCGGGGCGATCTTCCTCATGCTCAATGCCGGAGGCGAGACGGCGCGGGGCTGGGCGATCCCGATGGCAACCGATATCGCCTTCGCAGTCGGCGTCCTTGCGCTGCTCGGCAAGAGGATTCCCTCGGGCGTCCGGGTGCTGCTGCTCAGCATCGCGATCGTCGACGACGTGATTGCGATCCTGATCATCGCCGTCTTCTACACGGCAAACCTCGACCCGGCATGGGTGGCGGCCTCCGTCGCCGGCCTCGCGATCGTCGTCGGCATGCAACGGGCAGGCGTGGGAAAGATCTGGCCCTACTGGCTGGTCGGAGCCTTCGTCTGGGTCGCGGTCCTCTCCTCCGGCATTCACGCAACGATCGCCGGGGTGATCCTCGGGTTGATGACTCCGGCCCACCCGATCGCCGGGCGCCACGTGATCGAGGAGCTCGAGCACCGCCTCCACCCATGGACCAGCATGGTCATCGTGCCGATCTTCGCGCTGGCGAACGCCGGGGTCGCCCTTGGCGGCGGTGTCATACCGGATGCTGTCGGGAGCGAGCTCTTCTGGGGCATAGGGCTTGGGCTCGTGTTCGGGAAGGTGCTCGGCATCTCGGGCGCCGTCTTCCTCGCTTCCCGACTGGGCCTCGGGCAGCTTCCGAGGGGTGTCGAAAACAACCATGTCTGGGGGATCGCGGCGCTTGGCGGGATCGGATTTACGGTCTCGATCTTCATCACCGGGCTGGCATTCGATTCGGTGACTCTTCTCGAGTACGCGAAGATCGGCATCTTTGCCGGCTCGCTGGTCAGCGCCCTACTCGGTTCGACCATTCTCCTGCTGACCACGAAGCGGAGGCTGGACCGTACGAAGCTGGCCGATGCGGCCGAGGCCTAACCGTCGTCTGCCGGCAGGCCCGGAGAGACATGGAGCGGCGGGCCATCGGGGCCTTCGTCACCGGGCTCGACGTTCCCGCTGTGGACCTCTGGGGAGGGAAGATTCCCCAGGTACCGTTCGACCATCCGGGCACACTGACGTCCCTCGTTGATGGCCCAAACGATCAGCGACTGCCCTCTTCTGGCGTCTCCGGCGGCGAACACGCCCTCGGACGAGGTTTCGTACGTTCCGGCCTTCAGGTTCCCTCTCGTGTCGAGCTCACAGCCGAGGGCTTCGGGCAGCGCATGTTCGGGGTGGACGAACCCCATGGCCAGAAGGACCAGGTCTGCAGGAATCTCGAAGCCCGACCCTTCCACCGGTCCGAACGGAGGCTCGTCCGAGGCCCGGGCTGCGTTCAGATGGGTGACCTGGCCATCGGTGCCGCCGAACGAAGTCGTCGTGACCGAGAAGTCCTGCTCGCCCTTGCCGGTGTCGAGCGCCTCCTCCATCGCGTAGGAGAGTCGATACTTCTTCGGCCATTTGGGCCATGGGGTCTCGACGTCCGGGCGACTGTCGGGAGGCTCCGGCAGCAGTTCGAGCTGGACGACCTGGCGGGCACCCTCTCTGAGAGCGTTCCCGACGCAGTCGGCCCCGGTGTCCCCGCCACCGATCACCACGACGTCCTTTCCGGCCGCACTCGGTGCGCCCTCGTCTGGGCTCGCTTCGCCGCCGGCCGCAATCGCCCGGT
>JAUMBO010000061.1:0-2216 GCA_032119635.1 Solirubrobacterales bacterium | reverse complement strand
GAAGACCGCCGGGCCGTGGAGCGGAATCCAGTCAGGCATCATCTCGAGATAGACGTCGGGCGAGATGAAGTGGTTCGCGCCGGCGACCACGAAGAAGACGCCGAGCAGGTAGCGAACGATCTTCACGGCACCGAGTCTAGGGGTCGCGGGGGAGAGGTTCACCGCCGTCGCTAGGCTGGGTCAGGTGTCCGAGTTCAGGCTCAATCCCGCCTATCGCCCGATGGCCGACCAGCCCGAGGCGATCGCCTCGCTTGCCGAAGGCCTGGCGACCGGTGAGCGGATCCAGACCCTCCTCGGGGCCACCGGAACCGGCAAGACCTTCACCATGGCCGGGGTGATCGCCGAGGTCCAGCGGCCGGCCCTCGTGATCGCTCACAACAAGACCCTTGCGGCCCAGCTCTGCAACGAGTTCCGGGAGTTCTTTCCCGAGAACTCGGTCGAGTATTTCGTCTCCTACTACGACTACTACCAGCCCGAGGCGTACGTCCCGGCCCAGGACCTCTACATCGAGAAGGACTCTTCGATCAACGACGAGATCGACCGGCTGCGCCATGCCGCGACCGCGGCCGTCCTCGCCCGCCGCGACGTGATCATCGTCGCCTCGGTCTCCTGCATCTACGGGATCGGCTCCCCGACCCTCTACCGCGACCAGATGCAGCTGTTCAAGGTCGGCGAGGCGATCGATCGCGACGAGGTCCTGCGAAAGCTGGTCCGGCTCCAGTACGAGCGAAACGACAGTTCGCTGGACCGGGGCCGGTTCCGGATCCGGGGCGAGGTGATCGAGATCATGCCCTCCTATGCAGAGTCGGCCTTCAGGGTCAGCCTGTTCGGCGACGAGATCGAGGTGATCCAGCACTTCGACCCGCTCACCGGCGAGGTGCTGGACCAGCTCGAACACGTCTCGATCTGGCCGGCCACCCACTACGTGACCGAGGAGGACGCCGTCGAACGGGGTCTCGAGGAGATCAAGGCCGAACTCGAGAAGAGGGTGGGGGAGCTCGAGGCCGAGGGCAAGGATCTCGAGGCACACCGGCTCCGCCAACGGACCCTCTACGACCTCGAGATGATCCGGGAGACCGGCTTCACCTCCGGGATCGAGAACTACTCCCGGATCTTCGACGGCCGGCCTCCGGGGAGCCCGCCCCACACCCTGATCGACTACTTCCCCGACGACTTCGTCTGCTTCGTCGACGAGTCGCATCAGACGATCCCCCAGCTGGGCGGCATGTACATGGGGGACCGCTCCCGCAAGCAGACCCTCGTCGACTACGGCTTCCGGCTGCCCTCGGCGGTCGACAACCGGCCGCTGAAGTTCGAGGAGTTCATGGAGCGGGTCGATCAGCTCGTCCTCGTCTCGGCCACGCCCAGCGAGTTCGAGCGGACCGAGTCTTCCCGGATCGTCGAACAGATCGTCCGGCCCACCGGGATCGTCGATCCCGGGATCGAGGTCCGGCCGACCGTCAACCAGATCGACGATCTGATGGAAGAGGTTCGCGCCCGATCCGACCGGGGCGAGCGGGTCCTGGTCACCACCCTGACCAAGAAGATGGCCGAGGACCTGACCGCCTACCTGCTCGAACACGGGGTCAAGGTCCGCTACCTCCACTCCGACATCGACACCCTCGAGCGGATCCGGATCATCCGGGAGCTCCGTCTGGGCGAGTTCGACGTACTGGTCGGGGTCAACCTGCTGCGGGAGGGCCTCGACCTGCCCGAGGTTTCGCTGGTCGCGATCCTCGATGCCGACAAGGAGGGCTTCCTGAGGGGTGAGACCAGCCTGATTCAGACGATCGGCCGGGCCGCGAGGAACGCCGAAGGGACGGTCCTGATGTATGCGGACCGGGAGACCGATTCGATGAAGGCTGCGATCGCCGAGACCGACCGGAGACGGGCGATCCAGATTGCCTTCAACGAGGAGCATGGGATAACGCCGACCACGATCACCAAGGCGGTCGCCGAGGACGGCAACCTGCTGGCGATCGAGGACCGGGCCCCGGCCAAGCGTCGCCGGAAGATCGAGAAGGACTTCGAGGGACCCGAAGAACTGGAGCGGACGATCATCGCCCTCGAGGAAGAGATGCACGAGGCGGCCGAGGACCTGAGGTTCGAGGAGGCCGCCAGGTTGAGGGATGAACTGAGGGAGTTGAGGCGCGACCTCGACGGAATGCGGACCGGCGCCTGAACGCTCTTCGGGGAACGGCCCGGCCTCAGCGTGG
>JAUMBO010000060.1:0-4329 GCA_032119635.1 Solirubrobacterales bacterium | reverse complement strand
GAGTTCCTCGGGGAGGTCGGGGTCGGCGACCAGCGAGTGGTACCGCCCGACCGTCATCGGGCTCGGAAGGCCGGTGAAGATCGTGCGGCCGTCGTGTTCGATCTCGGCCGACTTGCCGTGAACCGGCTCGCCACGGACGACCGAGCCGCCGAACGCCTCGACCATCGCCTGGTGGCCGAGGCATACCCCCAGCACCGGGACCCCGGCCTCGGCGAAGGCCCTGATCGCAGCCGACGAGATCCCGGCCTCGGTCGGGGTACATGGTCCCGGGGAGACGATCAAGCGGTCGAAATCCCTTTCCAGAAGCTCCTCGACCGTGGCCTGGTCGTTCCGGACGACCTCGACGGTCGCCCCCAGCTCGCCCAGGTACTGAACGAGGTTGAAGGTGAACGAGTCGTAGTTGTCGATGACCAGGACCTTCATGCCGAGCCGGACCTCACGGCCACTCCGGGTTCTCGCAGGCCAGCTCGACAGCCCGGAACATCGCCGTGGCCTTGTCGACCGACTCCTGGTACTCACGGGCCGGAAGGGCATCTGCGACCGTGCCGCCGCCCGACTGGACGTGGACCTCCCCGTCGCGGATCACCGCCGTCCGGATGTGGATCGCGGAATCGAAGTCGCCATTCCAGGAGAGGTAGGCGACCGCGCCGCCGTAAGGCCCCCGCTTGACCGGCTCGACCTCGTCGATGATCTCCATCGCCCGGACCTTGGGAGCCCCGGAAAGGGTCCCGGCCGGCAGCGCGGCCCTGAGGACGTCCAGCGCCCCGAGGCCTTCCTCGAGCTGTCCGGTCACCCGGCTGACTATGTGCATCACGTGGGAGTAGTACTCGACCACCATCAGCTCCTCGACCTCGACCGTGCCGTAGCGGGAGACCCGTCCGATGTCGTTGCGGGCGAGGTCGACCAGCATCACGTGTTCGGCCCGCTCCTTCGGGTCGGAGACGAGCCGCTCGGCGAGTGCGGCATCCTCGGCCGGGCCCTCTCCCCTCGGGGCCGTTCCGGCGATCGGCCTGATCTCGACCCGCCCCCCGCTCACCTTGAGCAGCGGCTCCGGGGAGGCGCCGGCGATCTGGAAGTCGCCGAACTCGATGAAGTACATGTAGGGCGAAGGATTGATCGCCCTCAACGCACGGTAGATCGAGAAGGCTTCGCACCGCTGCTCGGCCGTGAACCGCTGGGACGGGACGACCTGGAAGGCGTCCCCCGCCCGGATGTACTCGATGATTCGATCCACCACCCCCTCGAATCCGACCCGGTCCATGTTCGACTCGAACTCGGCCGGCTCCACCTCGACCGCCTCGCCGGTCGGGACCGGCCCTGCGAGGCGCTCCCTGAGCGATGCGATCCGCTCGGCCGCCTCGTTCCAGGCACGATCGACGTCACCGTTCTCGACGAAGGCACAGGCGAGGATCGTCATCCGGTTGTGAAGGTGGTCGAAGGCGATCAGGGCATCGGTGACGAGCAGGGCCAGATCGGGCAGATCGAGCGGGTCGGGGTTCGGTTCGCCGAGCGACTCGACCGTGCGGACCAGGTCGTATCCGAAGATCCCGACCGCCCCACCGGCGAACGGGGGCAGGTCCGGAATCTCGGCGACCCGGAACCGCTCCATGTACCGGGCGACCGCAGCGTAGGGATCCGGCGCCGGGATCACTTCGGTCGGCTCGGCGCTCGCCGTTCCTGCATCGCCCGGGTACTCGCGCAACTCGCCATCGACCCAGCGCAGTACGGACCTCGGCTCCACCCCGACGAACGAGTAGCGCCCGACCTGTCCACGTTCGGCCGACTCGAGCAGGAAGCAGGGGCCCTCGCCGCGGAGCTTGAGCAGCGCCGAGACCGGCGTCTCGCAATCCTCGGTCACGGTGAGGGCGACCGGGATGACGTTCGACTCCTTCGCGAGTACCCGGGCCTCGTCGAGCCCCGGGCTCAGACGCTTCGCAAGCTCAGTCGCGTCGGCCATTGAGCACCTCTAGCGCCCGTTCGAGTCCGATTCCACGGGTCGCCATCAGGACGGTCAGGTGGTAGAGCAGGTCCGCGCCCTCCTCGGCGACCCGCTCATCGCTCTCGCCCAGGACCGCATCGACGACCTCGCCGGCCTCTTCGGTGACCTTGGCCGCCGCCAGCTCGGGATCTCCGAGCAGGCGGGCCGTGTAGCTCTGTGCGGGGTCGGCCGTGCCGCGCTCCCGGATCACCCTCGCCAGCGCCCCGAGTGCTTCGGCAGTGGCCGGGTCCGGAACACCGCCGTCGGCGAGCCGGCGATGGAAGCAGCTCCGCTCGCCGGTGTGACAGGCCGGCCCGGCCGGCTCGACCAGGGCCACCAGAGCGTCACCGTCACAGTCGACCCTCAGCTCGACCAGAGCGAGCAGGTTGCCGGAGGTCTCGCCCTTCCGCCAGAGCTCTCCACGGCTGCGACTGAAGAAGTGGACCTCGCCCGTCTCGATGGTCTTCCCGAGGGCCTCGGAGTTCATCCAGGCGAGCATCAGGACCTCGCCCGTCACGGCGTCCTGCGCGACGCAGGGTACGAGCCCGTCCTGATCGAACCGGACCTCGGGCCCGGTCATCCCTCCCCCTCGGTCGCAGTCTGACTCTGCGGGATGGGCCGGGCGTCGACCTCCTGAAGGAGGTCGAGATACCACTGGCCATCCACCCTCGTCAGGTTCGCCTCGTCACCGCCCCCGCGAAAGCTGATCCGCGCCCGGTCGTCGCCGTCGAAGGCGATCCCTTCCAGCCTCAACCTGGGGGACTCACCGGAGGCCTCGATGACCGAGGCCGTCTCGCGCTGGCAGCGGCCCGGGGAGCCGAAGGTCTCGGTGACGCTCTCGGGCGAGAAGGCCTCGCACCAGGCGGCGGGGTCGCGGTCGGCGACCGCGGTGTTGATCCGCTCGACCAGGGACTCGATTCCCTCCCGGTCGGCCTCCCGGGGGTCGGAATTCTCGCCGCCGCAGGCAGAAAGGGCGAGGGTCACGAGCAGGCCTGCCAGGGGCAGCAGGTGCCGGGGCGCAACTGGCAGGCGAAGCCCTTCGGCGGAGAACGCGGTCATGGCCTGATCCTACGGCGTGGAGCGAATCACTCGATCCCGAGCCGATCGAGCAATTCGTCGTCCCGCCGCCAGCGACCCGGATGCCGGACCTCGAGGTCGAGGAAGACCTTCTGGCCGAGTTCGCGCTCGATCGCCTTCCGGGCACCGCTACCGATCTCGCCGACCTTCCGACCGCCCTTGCCGATGAGGATCCCCTTCTGGGACTCCGACTCGACCCAGATCTCTGCCCTGACCTCCGTCAGGTCCCCGTCGGGCCGGTCGACCGAGAGGACCCGGACCTCGACCGAGTGTGGAACCTCCTGACGGGTCCGGACCAGGACTTCGGCCCGGATCAGCTCGGCGAGGCGAATCGCGAGCGGCTGGTCGGTCAGCTCGTCTGGCGGATAGAGGAAGGGACCCGGGGGCATCAGCCGGCCGAGGTACGCCACCAGTGCCTCCACGCCTTCGCCGGTCAGGGCACTGATCGGGAAGACCTCCGCCACGCCTTCGAGGCCGGCTGCCTGTTGGAGGACCGGAACGACCTGCCGGCCGGCCAGGTCGACCTTGTTGACCGCACAGATCACCGGGATCGAGGCGTTCGAGGCGAGGATCGCCGAGGCGATGAAGCGGTCGCCCGGGCCGACTCCCTCGGCGCCATCGATCACCAGGAGGGCGACGTCGGAGTCGGCCAGCTCCCGCTCGACCCGCCGCTGCATCCGGCCGGTCAGGGAATCTCGGGGGCGCTGGACGCCAGGGAGGTCGACGAGCACGATCTGTACTCCCTCTTCGGGGGCGGTCAGGACGCCCCGGATAGCCCGGCGGGTGGTCTGGGGGCGCACGGAGCTGATCGAGACCTGGGATCCGACCATCTGGTTGACCAGGGTCGACTTGCCGACGTTCGGACGACCGGCCAGTCCGACGAACCCCGAGCGGGTCGATTCGCCTGACTCAGCCACGAAGCTCCTCCATGATCCCGGCCTGGATCTCCAGCATCTCCCCCTCGTCGGTCTCGTGGTCGAAACCGAGCAGGTGGAGCACGCCGTGGACGACGGCCTCGTCGAAGTCTTCGCACTCCTCGCGGCAGACGAAGACGTCGCCCAGCTCGCGTGGTCCCGGCTCGCCGTCTTCGAGGTCGATCGGGAAGGAGAGGACGTCGGTTGGCCCCTCGATGCCGCGATGCTCATGGTTGAGCTCGGCGATCCGTTCACGGTCGACCTCGACCACGGCAAGATGGCACTCCCCCACCCCGATCCGCTCGAGGGTCGCAAGTACGGCCGGCCTGGAGCCGACCGGCACGTCTTCGAGGTGGGTGG
>JAUMBO010000059.1:0-13313 GCA_032119635.1 Solirubrobacterales bacterium | reverse complement strand
AGCTGAATCAGCGGGTTTTTTCGGAGCGGCCCCGTGACCTTTGCCCAGACGGGGGGTCTGGGGAGAAGGAGGGAAGCAAATGGCCGCTTCGAGGCCGGGCTTCCGCAAAGGAGCAGACCGCAGGGCCTGATCGGCCGTGGCGGAAAGGAGCATCGAATGAAGAACGGCAGAACGCATCGATTCGGCTTTGGGGTGGCCGCACTGGCGGCCCTGTTCGCGATCGCGCTCCCCGCGGCGGCGGCGTCCGGGGATCGAAACAAAGATGGGATCCCTGACCGCTGGGAGAAGCGCCACGGACTTTCCCTGACGAAGAACCAGGCGAAACTCGATCAGGATCGCGATGGCCTCGTCAATCGGGCAGAGTGGCGAGCGAAGACCAACCCCCGGAAATGGGACACGGATGGAGATGGCTTGCCCGACGGGCGCGAGGGAAACCCGCTCGACCGGGGGGTGGCCGATCTATCTGGCGGGTTCGCATCGGTGACTGAGTGGGATCCCGAAGCGGGCCAGCTCCTGATTACGGTCAATTCGGGTGGATCGGTGGCCGGACGGGTTACCGGGGACACTGCGATCAGGTGCTCAGGTTCTCCTGAGGATCCAGCAGAAGGCGAGGACCCGGACACCCGGCGAAAGCCGTCTCAGCTCCCCAATGGCCAGGGTGGAAACCTCCCCGGTCGTCCGCCCAGGCCCGGCCCCCCGGGAGGGTTTGTGCCTGGTTGGGGTCCGAGTGTCCCCTGCTCGGTAGACGATCTCGCCGTGGGTGTGTCCGTCGAGATGGTTCAGATCAGGTTCTCGACCGACGGGATCGTCTTCAAGAAGGTCCTGCTGGACAAGCCGGTCGAAGCTCCGATCGAAGATCCCATCGAGGAGCCGCCAGCCGGCTGAGCCTGACCCGGCAGGGATGCCGAAGGGCAGGGGGCATGGAAGCCACGGTGCAGAGGGGCCGCGATTGCGGTCCCTCTGCCTTTGCCTGAGCCGGTGGTGACGGCAACCTGGTGCCACCCAACGGCCGGATGTCGGATCCTCATGTCCGTCGTCGGGACTCGTTCCGGCCGCCTCCGTTTCGCCGCCCGGGCTACCGGACCGGTAGCCTGCCGGAGGCTCGATCACGCCCGGATAGCTCAGTTGGTAGAGCACTTCCATGGTAAGGAAGGGGTCACCGGTTCGAATCCGGTTCCGGGCTTCTTGCAGCAGGGCTTGAGCCTCGGGTATCTACCTGTAGGGTTGATTGGGTGGCTTGACTTGCATGAGGGGCCGCCGAACGTCATCTGGAGGGCTCGCCTTTCGGTTTCCCTCCCTTCAACTGCCAACTGCCAGGCATCAACGAATAACTGCCAACTGCCAGGCATCAACGAATGGGGGTCGCGAGGCATGAGGGTACGAAAGACACGAGTTCTCTTCTCGGCGGTCGTGGCGGTCGTGGTGCTGGCCGCCACCGCCCAGGCTGCGGGTGCATCGAGTCTCTACTGGGCCAATTACACCGGAGACTCGATCGGCCGCTCCAACCTGGACCTCACCGGCCTCGAATACTCGCTCATTTCGGATCCGCTCCTCGACGGGCCGGCCCACCTGGCAAACGACTCGAACTACCTCTACTGGTCCGCGTTCGAAACGGCCCAGATCGGCCGCTCCAATCTGGATGGCTCTGGCCCCGAATTCGGGTTCATAGACCTCCCGGCACCCTCGATCAACGCGGGCGGAGTCGCAGTCGACTCCAACCATGTCTACTGGACCGACTACAGCTCCCGGATCGGCCGCGCCAATCTCGACGGAACCGATGTGGACGGCGAGTTCATTACCGGACAGGCGACGCCCTACGGCTTAGCGGTCGATTCCAACTTCATCTACTGGGGAAACACCGACGGTTCGATCGGTCGGGCCAACCTGGACGGCACCGGCGTCGACCCTGCCTTCATCGAGCACGAGGCTGTCGGCATTGCGGTCAATGCCAGCCACGTCTACTGGACCGACTACGACGGCGACTCGATCGGCCGGGCAAACCTCAATGGCACCGGAGCGGATCCGGAGTTCATAACCTTGCCTCCAGAAGCCGGGCCGGACGGCATCGCGCTGAGCTCCAACCACCTCTACTGGGCGAACTACGGAAGCGGCGACTCGATCGGCCGGGCAAGCCTCGATGGCTCGGATGCAGCCAACATCATCATCAGCGACTCCATCTTCGGGGTAACCGGCGTAACGGTTCGAGAGACGATCGCCTCCATCTCCCGGGTCAGGGTCACCGGACCCGCCAAGGCCAGGAGGGGCAAGTCGGTCTCCTACAGGGTCGCGATCACCAACTCGGGCACGGCCGCCGCCACCGCGGTCCGGGCGAAGATCTCGGGCAGGGGCGTCTCGGTCAACACCGCGGTCGGACCGATCGCCGCAGGGGCGACGAAGACGGTGACGGTCAAAGCCAAATTCCGCAAGACCGGAACGGTGAGGGCGAAGGTGGTCGTGACCTCGGCGAACGGCGGCACCAGAACCGTCAACAAGACGGTCAAGGTCGTTAGGTAGAACTTCTACCGATCAGGCGAGCAAGGCACGCGCCGCTGCCTGGCTCCGGTCAGTCAGGAGAGAGGACCAACAGCCCGGCACCGAATGCCGCTGCGGCCTGGCTGGCGTTGTGGCACCGGAGGTCTGGCTGTCCACGCCTTGGCCCTCACCGGAGATCGTTTGGCTTTACGCCCAACCGTGTTTAGCCCCCGACCGGCCAGTGCACCGTGCTCAGATCGTCCATCGGGAAGTGCTTCGGATTCCCAGTTGCGAGCGTCGCCCCGACCCCGGCCGCAGCTGCCGCGATCAGGCAGTCCGCCTGGCTCAGGGTCACCCCCTTTGCCGCGAACTCCTGCCTCCACCGGCCCGCCAGTTCACCCTCTCTCTTCCCCATAGGTGCCAGACGCAGGCCATCGACGAGCACTCGGACCGCTGTCGACTCCGATTCTCTGACCCCCCGGTATAGCTCCTCGACGTTCACGGCGCATATCCAAGGGGTGGAGCCCCCGGCCCTGTGCAGCTCCCGGATCCGCTCCGCCGCATCTCCGCCCCTGAGGGCATCGATCAGAACGGTCGTGTCGAGCGCCAGTCGCAGGGGTCAGCCCACCCGGTCTGGATCGGCCCGCCGTTCCCGGTCGATCCAGGCCTCGGGATCTTCTCCCCACTGCCCGCCGTCCACCGGCAGCGAACCGAGTGATTCCAGGATCCCGTCCCATCTCAGTCCCATCTAGGCTTTGCAGTAGCTGGAGAGCCTAGAAAATAAGGCTCGTAAATGTAGTTATAGAGCCAAATACGCCCGGATAGCTCAGTTGGTAGAGCACTTCCATGGTAAGGAAGGGGTCACCGGTTCGAATCCGGTTCCGGGCTCTCGGAATGCCTTTCGGCTGAGTCGGGTAATGGTGCCGGTTTGGAACCGGGTGGCCGATCGACCCGAGGCCCCTGTCGGAACCATCGGTCGAGATGCGCCGGGACCGAGTTCGGGTTCAGGCCGGAGAAACGACTACGAGGCCCGTCTCCAGGGCCGCATCGGCCTGGCGCTCGTCGTAGGTGACGAACTGATCGGCCCCAACCCTGAGCGCGATCGCGACGTGTAGCGCGTCCAGCGATCTCACGCTGTCTCCGGGGAGGAGGCCGGCCTGCCGGTAGATCCCCCGGTCGGGCTCGACCAGGTCGAACCTGCCGATCACTTCGGTCACCAGCTCTTGGGGCGCCCCCTGCCTGAGCGCCGCTCTCCTCAGCTCCGTTTCGAGCAGGATCGAGGAATAGGGGTCTCCGGACTCCTCCACCGTACGGTCGAGGAACCCCTTCAACGCCGGGGATTCCGGCTCGGCGAACGCGAGCTTTGCCACCGCCGAGGTCTCGACGTAGGTGATCAACGCCAGGTGATCGGCTCGAAGCGGATTCCCCGGCTCACCGCTCGCCGCGGAGGTTCCGGAGTACCTCGGCCGAAGACCCTTCGACCTCCACCCCTTCGATTCGGCCGAAATCGCCCCGGCGGGCTGCCGGTTGGACCCTCAACCTGTCGATCGGCGATCGGTCCGGAGGGGAGAGGATCGCGACCGGTTCGCCCCGGTTGGTCACCTCGAAGGTCTCCCCGTTTCGGACCTGCTCGAGGATCGCGCTGCTGTTGTTCCTGAGTTCCCGGTGCGGGATCGTCTTGGCCATTTCGTAGCAAACGTAGCACACCACCGTCATCCCGAGTATTCGCCTCCCTCGACTCGCATGCCCCTCACTCTCCACCCAACCCGGTAACCGAGGCGGCAACTACTTGCCGAATGCGAAACAACTACCCATCAAATGTGCGGCGTTAACGGCGCCGTGCCGGCACCGGACCTCAGAGGATCACGAGCAGGGCGAGGACGGCGGCAACCCCGAGCACCCCGGCCGCCCCGAGCAGGAAGCCCCGGTGGCGAACCACCCTGCCGAGCCACCCGCCGAAGCTGGCGCCGGACTCGAGCGCCTTGTCCAGCAGCCGCTCGGCCCAGACGAACTCGAGCGAGAGGATCGCCAGACCTACGGGTATGACCAGGATCGCCGGACCGGGCAGGAACAGCATCGCCAGCCCGGCGAGCAAGACGAAGAAGCCGGCCGTGGCGACCATTACCCGGGGCAGCCAGTGCATCTGGCGGTGGATCTCCCGGCGGGCCTCGATCCTCGCGACGATCTTCCTGGCTCTCGCCCGGTCACGGTCCTCATCGGCCTTGACCCCGTCGGTCACGAGCCGATCATCGCACCTCGCCTCGGGCGGCACCCGCCGCTCACTGTCGTGCGGCCGCCCCTAGATGCAGAGTCCCCACAAGCCAGCCGTGTGGGCCTCGTTGTCACCGTTGTAGAGATTGACCCTCATGCTCGACTCATCCGGATACGGGTCCATGTCGACCACGGCCAGCGGCGGCGCGCCAACCGATGCCAGCGGTCTCCACGACGTGAAAATTATCGTCTTCCCCTCCGGGCAGCTGACGGCACCGATGACGCTGCTCCCCGGAGGCGCCGTGATCACCGCGTCGAGGCCCTCGACCCGGCTCTGGTCGGTGAACTCGACCGTGCTTCCGACCGCCCCCGGGGCGAGCTTTGCCCCGGTCACCGACCCGGTACCGAGCTTGGCAGCCGAGACGGCTCCGTTGGAAATCTTCGCCGTGGTCACGGCGCTGTTCCTGATCTTCGCCGTCGTCACCGCGTTGTTCTTGATCTGGTTGGTGCCGACCTTGTTGACCGCGTACGCCGATCCGCCCAACGCCACGAACAGCGCCAAGAGTGCCACCAGCATCGCCGGCGACGGCATCTTGATCGAAGCCTTCATCACTTCCCCCGCTTTCTCTCTCGTGCCCTGACGCGGGCATTCCTAGGGAGCTTCCCAAGCCTCTCCCACTTTGATGACGCCAATCCTATCCCCATCCGCCGGACCTGCCAAGGGGTTGCCCCCCAGAGGCCGACGACCCGGCCCGGTTAGGATTCCCCGGCGCCTTCAGGCAGGGCGTGATCATTGATGTCAGGCGAGCTAGGGCAACAGGAAAAGAGCGACGACCGCGACCGGAGCCTTCGGGGCACGGTCGGCGCAATCTCACTCATCGCCCTGGCCGGTCTCGCGATCTGGATCCTCGCATCGAATCGCGCAGCCGATCGAACCCCGGAGGTCGCCGGACCTTTCGACGGCGCTCGCCTGGTCTCGCACGAGGCGGCCGGGGAGATCGCCCGCTCGACCGGACACCCCGTCTTCTGGGCGGGCCGTATCCCGGGATTGGAGATCGCGATGAACCACGACTCCCGGATGAACGTCCACGTCCGCTACCTGCCCGAGGGAGTCGATCCCGAGACCACGACCGACGACTACCTCTCGATCGGCAGCTACCCCTACGAGCGCGCCTTCGAAGCGACCGCCCGTCTGGCCGGCGAGGCGGGCAGGGCTGCAATCGAGTTGCCGAACGGCGTCGGCTTCCTCGACCGGGCCGACGGCGTACGGATCGTCCTTGCGCTCCGCAGCCACCCCGACCTCCAGGTCGAGGTACTCCACTCCCGCCCGGAGCAGGCGCTCGCGGTCGTCCGGCGGGGAGCAATCGTCCCGATCGAGTAGGTATCGACGGCCGTCCTGGCCGCCGTCGAACGACGCCGAACGGTCCCGGGTAAGCCCGCATTTCCAGGGGGGGGGTCCCACCGGCGAGTGACCTCCCGGAACTGGTGACCGCTTGCGGTAACCTCGTTCGGCCGTGGATGCGGAACCTGGCCCGGGGTCTACGCCCGGGTCGACACGCTGGCACCATGGGTGAAGAACGTCGTTACCCGCGATCGGTTGCGCCACCGGAAGAGCAAGGCAAGGAAACGGGCCAAGGCGAAGAAGGGGCAGGGAACCCGGCCGCGTTTGATCGGCCAGCTCCGGGTCGGGGCGTTGAGCCCGGGCCACCCGACGAAAAGGCTCTTCCCGAAGGGATAGAACGCGAGTCAGGGCCCGCGGCGCAGGCGGTCTGGTTCCCGGCCACGGGGTCCAGCTCGCGGCCGGGCGGAAACCGCTATTCTTGGCAGTCGCCTCGCCCTCCCGGCCGAGGTTTTTCTATTCAGTGAGTCGTGGCGCCCGAGCGGCCCCGCGAGAGATCGAGAGAAGAGAACGAAGATGGCACGCGGAGACGTCCGCATAGCGGTGACACTGGCCTGCGAGACCTGCAAGCGCCGGAACTACGAGACGACGAAGTCGAAGCGGAACACTCCCGACCGGATGGAGATCCGCAAGTACTGCCGCTGGTGCAAGAGCCACCAGCCCCACAAGGAAACGCGGTAGTGGCCAAGTCGAGGGCCCAGAGGAAGGCCGAGCGAAAGGCCCGCGAGGAGGCCGAGCGACAGGCCCAGGGCATCTCCGACTCGGAGGCCCAGCACGACACCCAGGTGCCGAAGTCCGGCGACATCGCCGAGATCGAGGCGGTCGAGGCCGGGATCGCGGCCGGTGCCCCCGAGGAGGCGCTCGAGACTCCGGATGCCCCGAAGCAGTCGAGGATCGAGTCCCGCGAGGAGAAGCGCAGGAAGAAGGAGGCCGAGAAGCGGGCCAAAGCCGAGCAGAAGCGAAAGGAAGAGGAGCTCCTCTCCAAGCGGGCCGAAGCGGCCAAGGGCGAGCGCAAGCGCTCCGGTGTCTTTGCCTTCCTCGCCTCTTCCTGGGCCGAGCTCAAGAAGGTCCAGTGGCCCGATCGCGACACCCTGATCCAGGCCACCGCGGTGACCCTCGTCTTCGTGGTCGTCGCCGCCCTCTATCTGGGCGTGCTCGACCTGGCCTTCAACTGGCTGGTCCAGAGGGTCATCTAGGGGAGACGGGAGAGACGGAGGAGAAATGTTTCGCTGGTACGTGATCAACACCTACTCGGGCCATGAGAACAAGGTCAAGCAGAACCTCGAGCACCGGGTCGACTCGATGGGGCAGCGCCACCGGATCAAGCAGGTCGTCGTGCCGACCGAGCAGGTGGCCGAGGTGAAGGACGGCCAGCGGATCCAGGTCGAGAAGCGGACCATGCCCGGCTACGTCCTGATCCAGATGGAGATGACCGACAACTCCTGGAGCCTGGTCAAGAACACCCCGGGCGTTACGGGCTTCGTCGGCCAGCGCGACGAGCCGGTGCCGCTGACCAAGCCCGAGGTCGACCGCCTGCTCCACCGCGAGACGGCCGAGCGGCCCAGGACCCAGGCCCAGTTCGAGATCGGCGAGACCGTGAAGATCATCAGCGGCCCGCTGGCCGACTTCTCGGGCGAGATCGCCGAGATAAACGACGACCAGGCGAAGCTCAAGGTGCTGGTGTCGATCTTCGGGCGGGAGACTCCGTCCGAGGTCGGCTACGAGCAGGTAAAGAAGATCTAGGAAGCCGGACCGCGAGGAAGGGACCAAAGAGATGGCCAAGGAAGTAGCAACGATCATCAAGCTCCAGATACCTGCCGGCCAGGCGAACCCGGCCCCGCCGGTCGGCCCTGCGCTGGGCCAGCACGGGGTCAACATCATGGACTTCTGCAAGGCGTTCAACGCCCAGACCCAGCAGGAGGGCGGGACGATCATCCCGGTCGAGATCACGGTCTACGAGGACCGGAGCTTCGACTTCATCACCAAGACCCCTCCGGCCGCCGTCCTGATCAAGGAGGCCTGCGGGATCAAGAAGGGTTCTGGCGTCCCCCACATGGAGAAGGTGGCGACGATCTCGAAGGAGCAGGTCCGCCAGATCGCCGAGCGCAAGATGCCCGACCTGAACGCCAACGACATCGAGGCCGCCTCGAAGATCATCGCCGGGACTGCCCGGTCGATGGGCGTCGACGTGGAGGACTGACCGATGGCCCACGGCAAGCGATACCGGATGCAGCGCGAGAAGGTCCGCGGCGGCCACCTCTACCCGCCGGCAGAGGCGATGAGCCTGATCTCCGAGACGGCTTCGGCCGGGTTCGACGAGTCGGTCGAGCTTCACGTACGGCTGGGGGTGAACGTGAAGCACGCCGAGGAGCAGCTCCGCGGCACTCTCGCCCTGCCCCACGGCCTCGGCCGGGACGTCCGGGTGGCCGTCTTCGCGCAGGGCGACAAGGCCCGGGATGCTGAGGCGGCCGGAGCCGACATCGTCGGCGGCGAGGACCTGGCCGAGAAGATCGAGGAGGGCTTCGACGAGTTCGACGTGGTCATCGCGACCCCGGACCAGATGCCGGTGGTCGGCCGACTCGGCCGTGTGCTCGGGCCCTCGGGCAAGATGCCGAACCCCAAGGTCGGCACGGTCACCGAGGACGTCGAGAAGGCCGTCTCGGAGACTAAGTCGGGCAAGGTCGAATACCGGACCGACCGCCAGGCGATCGTCCACATGGTGATCGGCAAGGCATCCTTCGACGCCCAGCGCCTGCTCGACAACTACGCCGCGGTGATGGACGAGATCACGAGGGCGAAGCCCTCGGCAGCCAAGGGCAAGTACGTACTCTCGGTCTCGGTCTCGACCACGATGGGTCCGGGCATCCCGATCGACCCGGTCCTGACCACCGAGGCCGAGATCCTGGGCGGCGCTCCGGCGCCGTCGAACGGTTCGGCTCCGGCCGAGTCCGTCTCGGTTGAGGAGACCGAAGAGGCCACCGAGGTCGAGGTGGAAGCGGACGCCCCCGAAGAGTCCGTAACCGCGGAAGTGACAGAGGAGGCATCCGAGCAGGAGTCCGAGGAGACCGTTTCGGAAGAGGTCGAGGTCGACGAAGCTCCGGTCGAGGAGCAGGCTGTCGAGGAGACCACCGAGGTCGAGGAGGAAGTCGAAGAGTCGGCCGGCGACGGCGACTCCGACGAATCGGCCTGAGGTTCCGGCCGGCGAACGCCGGCTGCGAGGCTCCGCCGGGAGCCGATCAGCGAGTTTCGTTCAGGGACCCGGCCCTGCCGGCCTGAACAGCTCTCCGCGTGGGTTGAGCGCCCGGGCCCTCTCGAAAGCCCCGGTCGCCTCTCCCGGCCGACCGGCGACTGCCGCGACCCCGGTCAGAACGAACCAGGTTCGCCAGTCGCGGGGTTCCTTCGAGGTCGCTTCGCGGGCTGCCCGGACCGCCTCACCTGACTTCGCCTCCGAATTCAGGATTAGGGCCTCCTGAACGAGCGGGGTTGCCGCCCAGGGGTTCAGGTTCCCGGCCGAGCGGGCCGCCCCCAGGGCGGCCGGCGAGTCGCCCGATTCGAACAGCTCCCGGCTCCGTTCGACCTCCGATGCCGAGGACGCCATCAGGAAGAGGAAGGCGATCGCAACGAGTGAGGCGACGGCCGCGCCGGCAACCAACGGGGCCCTGTTCCCGATCGCCCGCGGGACGAAGTTGAGGGTGTTCGCCCGGTGCGAATCGGGACCGAGGATCGCCGCTCCCAGGAAGAGCGCAGCGGCCGGAAGCACGGTCACCTCCCAGGACCAGTCGACCAGCGAGCTGACCGTGAAGGCGAGGACCCCGGCCGTCGCCGCGGCGAGCATGCCCCGCAGGCCGTCGTCTCCGGAGCGCAGGGAACGAGAGCCGCCGGTCCAGATCAGCACCCCGAAGAGTCCGGCCACGAGCAGCAGACCAAGCGGCCCGGTCTCGGCGAGCAGCTGGAGTGGCAGTGAGTGGGCCTGCCGCACGAAGCCCTGGGCTTCGCCGTTCGCAGCCCACCAGAACTCATACCCCCCGGGACCGATACCGGTGAGCGGCTCCGCTTCGGCGGCGTCGATCGCCGCCTCCCAGTACGCGGACCGGTTGCTCCCGGCGGCGCTCAGGAGCCGTCCCGAGTCCTGTCCCGGACCGCCGGCCGAACTGAACTCGTCGACTCCCGAAGAGATTCGGCCCGGCAGGCCGATCGCCACCGCTCCGACGATCAGGACCAGCCCAAGCACCCCGAGGGTGGCCAGCGAGGTCTTCCTCGCCGGTCGGAAGGACAGGGTCAGGCCCCGTGCTTCAAGCCTGGAGAGCAAGAGCTGCCCCAGTCCAACGATCGCGACCACCAACAGGGTGATCCAGGCCATCTCATCGGCCTGGCTCTGGTAGGCCATGCTCCGGATCCCGTCGGCGAGCTCCTTTCGCCCGGAGGCCAGCGTGACCAGCAGCACGGAGCCCAGGATCGGGAGCGCCGACCTGAGCAGCATCTCGACTCGGCGGGGGGCGAGTGCGAAGAGGGCTGCCAGCCCGATAAGGGCTGCGATCGTGCCGCCGCGGGAGAAGGTGTAGTAGGTCGCGAGGACGGCCACCGGTATCACCGCCCCCGAGAGCGCCCGCGAGGCGACCCGGGGTGAGAAGGCCGTGGTCCGGACCAGAAGCGGCAGGCCGATCGCGACCAGGGCGGCGAGAGCGTTCCAGTAGCCGACCGGGTAGAGCAGGCGGTAAGAGGCTTCCGAGAGTAGACCCTCCGTCTGCTCGCCCGGGAAGATTCCGGGTGCGATGCGGGAGCCGACGGCAAGCACGGCGACCACCCCGATCGCGGCCCCGACCCCGACGACCGTTCGCTCCAGACTGCCCTCCCGCTGGATCGAGACCGCCAGCCCGAATACCCCCAGGAGGGTGACGACCCTCGCGACCTCGATCACGGTCCGCTCCACCGAGTCGGTCCAGGTGATGCCGATCGCCGTCCAGATTCCGAAGCCGGCCAGCAGGGCGAGGGCGAGCAGGGAGCGGGGCTCGGGCCGCAAGGCCGGCAGGAGCAGGGCCACCGAGCCGACCAGTACGGCCCACCAGGCGACGATCCCGACTTCGCCCCGGACGATCGAGTCGTAGCCGCCACCTTCGAGGGCCAGATAGAGGACGAAGAGGAAGGGAATCGCGAGTCCGACCACGGCCGGTCCCCGGTCCCTCAGCCAGAGAGCGAAATAGCCCCGGTTCCCTCCGGCATCGTCCTCTTTCTCGCCCTCCCCGTCCGTGGGTCGGTGCTCACCGCTTCGCTCCACGACTCTCACGCTAGTCAATCGCCCCCGATGGCGACCGACTCCCACTGCGATACTTGGAAGACGGAACGCTGTTTCTTGGGGGGCGGAAGTGAATCCGGGGGGTTCCGCCCGCAAACCAAGATGGATCTAGCCACCGGAAAATCCCTGAAAGTCGGAAAGACCGTCGCCCGAGCGGCGCTGCTCGCATGCCTGGGCTCACTCGCCCTTGCCGGATCGGCCCTGGCGAGCGCCGAGGACCAGTACGTCGAGCTCGCCCCGTCGCCCGGTAACGAGAGGCCGACCCGTGGGCTGGGGAACGGGACCGCCGACCCCGCCCGCTTCGACCTGACCGGACCGGATGCGGCGGCGATCGCCCGCATCGCGGCCCTCTTCGCGGCCGGCCAGGATCGGGGAGAGGGCACGGATTCATCTTCGGGCGGCGACGGAGATGCCGGGGTGGCCGCTTCGATCTTCGGTGGCGGACCCGGCGGTGGCATGGGCCTCCTGCTCCCGCTCGCGCTCCTGATCACCCTCGGGACAGGCCTGGGGGCCTTCCTGCTTCGCAGGTCGGGCGAGTCGAAGCGATGATCGGCACTCGGGTGCCGGGCCGGGCGAGGGCGTTGCCCTTCGGCCTGCTTTTCCTCGGGCTGGCCGCGGTCCTGCTGCTGACCGCCTCGCGGGCCGATGCACGGGGCCTCGAGACCGGATTCGGCGATCCGATCTACCAGCAGTCGGACGAGCAGGGTCGGGATCTCTGGCTCGACCGCTCGATCCGGTCCGGAGCGGGCGTGGTCCGGGTCTATGCGCTTTGGAGCTCGATAGCGAAGTCCGGTGAGCCCGAGAACCCGGAAGACCCGGCAGACCCGGCCTACGACTTCTCCCGTCTCGACCAGACGGTGACCGCGGCGAGCGCCCGGGGGCTGACCGTCCTGATGAGTACCTACTCGGCGCCGGAATGGGCCGAGGGGGCGAACCGGCCCGCCTGGGCCGAGGAGTATGCCGGGGCGTGGAGGCCGAACCCGACCAAGTTCAGGGCCTTCGCCGAGGCCCTGACCCGTCGCTATTCGGGTGAGTTCAACGGCCTGCCCCAAGTCCGGCTCTACGAACCCTGGAACGAGCCCAACCTCCCGTATTTCCTCAGCCCCCAGTGGTCGAACGGGAAGAGCGGTGGCCGCCCGATCGGGGCCGAGATCTACCGCCGCCTGCTGAACGGGTTCCATGAGGTCGCCCACTCCGTGAACCCCGAAAGCGTGGTGGTCGGCCCGGCTACCGGCCCCTACGGCGGCCGCAGCCAGGGTCGAACCCGCCCGGCCGCCTTCCTCCGGCAGCTCCTATGCCTGAAGGGCCGGAAGGAGCTGGCCTTGGCGAGCTGTCCGGAAAAGGCGAAGCTCGACCGGCTCTCCCACCACCCGATCACGACCTCGGGCGGCTCGGGCAGGAGTGCGATCCACCCCGATGACGCAGCCACCCCCGACATGGCCCGACTGATCCGGATTCTCCGGGCGGCCGAGCGAAAGAAGACGATTCGGCCGGCCGGCCGGCGGGCGGTCTGGGCGACCGAGCTCTGGTGGAGCACCGACCCGCCCGACTTCGAGTCGGGCGTTCCTCCCGCGAAGCAGGCCCGCTGGATTCAGGACTCCTTCTTCCGGCTCTGGCAGGCCGGGGTGACGGCCGTGATCTATTACCTGATCGCCGACCGGGCCTTCCAGGCCGGGACCTGGCACGGCCGGTGGGCCGGGACCGGGGTCTACTTCCTCGACGGTCGGCCGAAGCCGTCCCAGCGGGCCAGCCGGTTCCCGTTCGTCTCGCGGAGCGAGAGGGGTGGCAGGCTGCTCCTCTGGACCCGTGCGCCCGTCTCCGGACGGGTCGTGTTCGAGCGCAAGGTCGCCGGGGGCTGGCAGAAGCTCGTAACGGCCCAGGCCGTCGAGGGCGAGGTCGTGACCCGCAGGGTCAGGCGGCCGGCCCCGGATTCGAAGC
>JAUMBO010000058.1:0-4675 GCA_032119635.1 Solirubrobacterales bacterium | reverse complement strand
AGTCTCGAAGGTCTTCGACCTGGTCGCTCGCGACATGTCCTCGAACCGGACCCCGACGGTGACCGTTCTGGTCGTCTGGTCGGAAGCCCGCAGGCGCCCTGCGGCCCGATCGACCAGCGAGGCGAGCGTCGCCCCGACTGCGTCAGGTGCGAGCGAACCGGCCGGAAAGGCGCTCTGCGCACCGAAGGACTTGCGAGGGTCCCGCTTCCTGACCGGGCGCGGGTCCAGGTTGTTCGCCAGGTCGATCAGGCGCTCCGCCGACGAGCGTCCGATCACGCCGGCCAGCCGGACCGGGTCGCACCTGGCCAGGTCACCGACCGTCTCGATCCCGATCCCCCGCAACCGGCTGGAGGTGACCCGGCCGACTCCCCAGACGACCTCGATCGGGAGCGGGTGGAGGAAGTCGCGTTCCCGATCGGGTCCGACCGCGAGCAGGCCGTCCGGCTTGGCCTGGGCACTTGCGATCTTGGCGAGGAACTTGGTTCGGGCGAGCCCTACCGAGATCGCCAGGCCGGCCTCCTCCCGGACCTGGACCCTGAGCTTGCGGGCCGTCTCGACCGGTCCACCGGAGATGCCCTCCAGGCCTTCCACGTCGAGGAATGCCTCATCGATCGAGAGACCCTCGACCACGGGCGAGAAGGAGGCGAAGATCTCGTACACGTCAGCGCTCGCCACGGAGTAGGCGGCCATCCGTGGCGGGACGACCCGGGCCTCCGGGCAGGCCCGGAGCGCCTGGTTCACGCCCATCGCCGTCCTGACCCCCCTCGCCTTCGCCTCGTACGAGCAGGCGAGCACGACGCCCTTGCCGACGATCAGCGGCAGGCCGGCCAGCGACGGGTCGTCGCGCTGCTCGACCGAGGCGTAGAAGGCATCGAGGTCGGCATGGAGGATCGGGGTACCGGTCACCCGTTCAGGGTCCCACCGGCCGCCGACGGAACGAACGGCCCGTCGGTAGGTTGACTCGATGGGCGGGATCGGCAACGTGAGTGCGGACGGCGCGATGATCGAAGTCGAGGGGCTGGCCAAGCGTTTCGGCGACGGTGACGATGCGGTCGAGGCGGTTCGCGGGGTCGACTTCTCGGTCGGAGAGGGTGAGATATTCGGCCTGCTGGGCGCCAACGGGGCCGGCAAGTCGACCACCGTCCTGATGTTGGCGACCCTGCTCGCACCGACCTCGGGTAGTGCGCGGGTCGCCGGATTCGATCTCGACGGCGAGGGGGCAGGGATCAGACGGTCGGTCGGGGCCGCACTCCAGGAGACGGGGCTCGACCCGATCCAGACCGGGGGCGACCTGCTCGAACTGCACGCCCGGCTCTACGGGTTCGATCGGCAGGCGGCGCTGGCGAGGCGCGACGAGTTGCTCGGGCTGGTCGGGTTGGAAGATGCGGCCGAGCGACGGATCGGTACCTACTCGGGCGGGATGAGGAGGAGGCTCGACCTCGCCGCCGCCCTGGTCAACCGGCCGCGGGTGCTCTTTCTCGACGAGCCGACCACCGGTCTCGACCCGGCCTCCCGGCGGGCGATCTGGGACGAGGTCGGGCAACTGAGGGACGAAGGGGTGACCGTCCTGCTGACCACGCAGTACCTGGAGGAGGCCGATCAGCTGGCCGATCGGGTGGCGATCATGTCCGATGGCCGGATCGTTGCCACCGGTACCCCGGACGAACTGAAATCCGGGCTCGGGGCCGATGTGATCCAGGTCGAGTTCGGCGACGAGGGGACAGCCGCCAGAGCGGCGGCGGTGATCGGAGGCGAGGCCCGGGCTCTCGGCGACGCGGTCCGGGTACCGGCCGCCGACGGCCCGGCCGAGCTGGTCCGGGTGGTCGGGAGCCTGAAGGAAGCAGGCATCGAGGCCGAGTCCGTGTCGCTTGCACGGCCGACCCTCGACGACGTGTTCCTCGGGATCGTCGAGCGGGAGGGGGACCGGTGAATACCGCCGTGCAGGCCCGCCCGACCGTGGGCGTCCCGTTTCCGGTCCAAGTCGCCCTGCTGACCAGGCGGTTCGTGAGGAACCTGCTCCGGCAACCGGCCGTGCTCCTGCCCAACCTGGGGATCAGCGTCTTCTTCCTGCTCGTCTACTACGGCTCGTTCGGAGACTCCCCAGCAGTAGTCGAGTTGACCGGGGGCAACTACCTGAACTTCGTGCTGCCGGTCACCGTCCTCTTTGCCTCGATCAGCGGTGGGGCGGCAGGCCTCACCCTGGTGGAGGATCTCGAGTCCGGCTACTTCCGGCGCCAGCTCGCGATGCCCCTGTCCCGAACGGCGATCGTGCTCTCGGCGATGCTGCTCGGCGCGTTGCAGGTGACGGTCGAGGCGGTCCTGATCATAGGGGTCGGCCTGATCCTCGGGGCGGACCCGGCGACCGGTGCTCCGGGCTTGCTGGCCGTCCTCTTCTTCTCCCTGCTCTGGGGTCTCGGCTTCGCCGGTTACTCGGTGGCGACCGGACTCCTGACCGGTAATGCCCGGGCGGCACAGTCAGCGACCTTCATCTTCTTCCCGCTGCTCTTCCTCGCCCCCGTTTTCCTGCCCTTCGACCAGCTCGCGCCCTGGATACAGGTGATCGCCCGGGTCAACCCGACCACCTACATGCTCGAGGGAATGAGGTCGTTGATGATCGACGGCTGGGTGGCCTGGCCCCTCGCCAAGGCGATGATCGCGGGATCGCTGTTCGCCGGGGTAACCCTGACCTGGGCGGCCCGGGTGGCGGTGCGGAAGACTTCGAGGACGTAACCGGGCAGCTCCGGAGGGATCCGTCGAAGTGGGAGAATCGAACCGAAAGGAGACGGTGGAATGGACATAGAGGGCAGCAGGTTCCTGGTCGCCGGGGCGACCGGAGCGATTGGTGGGAAGGTGGCGGCCGAACTCGATTCGCGGGGTGCGCGGCTGGTGCTGGCCGGCAGGGACCGAGAACGCCTCGCGGGGATGGGCCGGGAAATGGGCTGTCCGGTAGTGCCGCTCGACTTCTCCGACCCGGGCTCTGCTTCGCTTGCGGTCGAGCAGGCATGCGACGAGCTGGGCGGACTCGACGGACTCGTCGTCGCGACCGGCTCGGTCGCCTTCGGCGATGCCCGGGAACTCGAGCCCGAGGTGCTGGCCCGGCTGATCGAGGCAAACGCATCCGGCCCGATCCACCTGATCACCGAGGCGCTCGGCCGGATCGAGCCCGGTGGGTCGGTCGTTGCGATCACGGCCGTGGTTGCCGAGTTCCCGACCGCAGGAATGGCCGCCTACTCCGCCTCCAAGGCGGCCCTCGCGGCGTTCCTCGTGGCGACGAGGCGCGAGTTGAGGCGGGAGGTGAACGTGCTCGAGGTCAGCCCGGGCCACATGGAGACGGGCTTCGCGGATCGGGCCCTGGTCGGCGAGCCGCCCGCGATGCCGGAGGGGGAAGACGTCGACGCACTGGTCGGTCTGATCGTTCAGGCGATCGAAGAAGGCCGCAGGGAGATCCGGTACGACCCGAAGGCAAGGGAAACGACGGTGAAGTGAACGCGGTCCTTCTGGCCTCGGCCGCCTCAACCCTGTTCATGGTCGGCCTGGCCTGGTTCGTCCAGATCGTCCACTACCCGCTCTTTCCGGTCGTCGACGAGGCTGCCTTTCCCGCCTTCCACGATCTCCACTCGCGAAGGACCTTCCCGGTGGTCATCGTGCCGATGTCGGTAGAGCTCGTCAGCTCGATCGCACTTGCGATCGAGCCTCCGGAGGGGGTCGGACCGCTGGCCCTGGCCGGTGCCGTGCTGGCGGTCGGGATCTGGGTCCTGACCGGGGCGGTGCTGGCCCCGATGCACGGTCGGATAGGGCGCGAAGGCCCGACCGACGGGAACCTCGCCCGGTTGATCCGGCTCTCCTGGCCGAGGACGGTCCTCTGGTCTCTGCACGGGGCTGTCGTGGTGGCGATGCTCGGAGTGGTGGTGGGTGGGTCTTGAGCGGATCCAGCTCAAGTACTACGGCCGATCGATCCGGGAAAGACGGGAGCACGACGCTCGGTGCGGCGATCGGGCATGCCGTCATCGACGTGCCGACCGGTCGCCCGGAACTCACCGCAGGCGAAATGCGGGCCCGGCTCGAGCAGGGTGGCCTCGCCGAGGTGCGGAAGATCGTCGTGGTCGAGCATCAGAAGCCGGTCGGCCTCGTCCCGGTCGAGCGGCTCCTCTCGGCAGAGGACGGGCAGACGCTCGACCGCTTGATGGACGCCGACCCACCCGTGGTCACCTTCGACACCGACGAGGAGGTGGCCGCCCACGAAATGGCAAGCCGCGGCCAGGGGTGCCTGGTCGTGGTCGGGCCCGGCGGAGGCCTGGTCGGACTCGTCTTTCCCGAGCAGATGCTCGCGGTCGTTCTGGCCGAGCACGGAGAGGGGCCACGGCTCGACTCCGTGGACGGCCTGCCCGCGGGGTCGCATGGGGACATCCGCACCGGCTTTTTCGAGGAGCGCTTCCAGCAACATGCCCTTCCCAGCGCGGTGCGTACGGGCGTGCAGGAGATGTTCGCGGCGGCGCTCGACATCCTGGGCACGCGCGGCAGGCTCGCCTTCGAAGTGAGCCAGGGCATTGAGGCAGCCGCGCGCCCGCGCGATCGAACCGCGGCGGGCGCGGGCATCGTGGTGTAGCCGGTCAGCGGGGATCAGAACGTGATGCCAATTTCGCCGCCGAAGACGACCGCCGTATCGGCGCCCTCG
>JAUMBO010000057.1:837-3777 GCA_032119635.1 Solirubrobacterales bacterium | reverse complement strand
AAGAGGCCGATCTGGCCAAATTGACCGAGGGTGTGGAGGTTCCTCCCAAGGTCGCTGCGGCAAAGGGCGCGCAGCCCGACAAGCGCATCGCCGGCGAACCCGGTGCCGGGAACACGGTCGAGTACTGGATCCAGGCCGAGCCGACCGCCTGGAGCATCGTCCCCACCGGCCGCGACGAGATGATGAACCGCAAGATCCGCACCCGTTACAAGTTCACCGCCTGGACCTACCGTCCCTACTCCCGCGACTTCGGCTCACCGTTGACTGCGGGCTCCATTCCGGGCCCTCTGCTGGAGGTGGAGGAGGGTCAGACCCTGGTGGTCAACTTCCGCAACCGCACCAGCGCCCCGGTCACCATGCACCCACACGGCATCCACTACGCCGAGGAGATGGACGGTGCCTACAAGGGGGCTTTCACCGACCCCGGAGGATTCGTCCAGCCCGGACAGGAGTTCCAGTACCGCTGGTTTGCGCAGGAAGGAACCGCCGGGGCCTGGACCTACCACGACCACGGCCCGATGGACCCGATCCCCCTCTACAAGGGCCTCTTCGGGCCCCTGATCATCAGGCCGTCGGGTGCCACTCCACCCGACGAGGATTTCTTCCTCTTCTTCCACGACCTCCAGCCGGTCGCAACGGGTCTGGCCAAGGCCTACTCGTCGGTCAACGGCCGTGCCTACGCCGGTAACACCCCGACCCTTCGCGCCTCTGTCGGCGACGAGGTCGCCTTCCACATCTACGGCATGGACAACAACTTCCACACCTTCCACCTGCACGGTCACCGCTGGGAGGACCCCGGCACCGGCCAGGTCATCGACAACAAGACCTTCGGGCCGGGAGATTCCTACAACTTCAGCTTCACCGAGGACAACCCGGGTCGCTGGTTCTACCACTGCCACGTTTTCTCCCACCTGCACATGGGGATGAACGGGTGGTACATCGTCACCTGACCCACTCGCGCTGCCTCGTCGCGGCAGTCACCGCCCTCGTGGTCGGCTGCCTGGCGCTGCTCTGTATCGGCTCCGCCGACGCTGCCAACCGACGCGTCGCCATCTCCCAGTTCGCATGGTCCAACCCCGAGCCAACGGTCGACCTGGGTGAGAGGGTCACCTGGTACTGGACAGGCCCCGACCTGCTGCATTCGGTCACCGGCACCGGCACCAACGCGTCCGGAATCGATTCCGACCTCGGCAGTTCATCCCCACTCCACGACGTCGGCGACGCCTTCTCGCACACCTTCACGAGTCCTGGCGTATACCAGTTCATCTGCAAGTTCCACGGTTCTCTGCCCGGTGGGACGGTCACGGTCACCGGCACTCCGGGCGATCCCGACACCGAGGTAGATCCGGTACCCCCCAACAACGTCGACGCTGTCGCCCCGAAGTTCGGTGGACTCCGCCTGGCATCCCGGAGCTTCGGCAGGCGGGGCACGGAGCTGTCCTTCGCTCTCGACGAACGCGCGACGGTCACCGCCGAGATCTGGCGGCTGCGAGAGGGACGCCTCGGCCGGTTTGCGGGCTGGCAGGAATGGCCGGCCTTCATCGGTTTCAACTGGCTCGAATTCGGCAAAGCGACCCGCAAGTTCAAGCCACGCCCGGGCAGGTATCGAGCCCTCGTCTACGCGCTCGACGACTGGAACAACGAGTCCCGCCCCGGAGTCGTCGACTTCACCATTCGCTGAGTCCCTCTACCTAGAATCGATCGGGCAGTGGACCGTCCAGACCGCACAACCCTCGACGCTCTCGCGGCTGTCATCGAAGGCAGCGGCCTCGTTCCTCCGACGGCTCGCGTGGTCGCCCTGGTATCGGGTGGGCCCGACTCGATCGCGCTGCTGGCGGGCCTCGCAACTCTGCTCGGACCGTCACAGGTCCATCTGCTCCACCTCGACTACCGACTTCGCCCGGACTCGGCCGAGGACCGCTCCGCCGCCACCGGGGCCTGCGACGCGCTCGGCGTCGCCGCCACGGTCTTCGAGCCCGACCTCGATCCCGCTGGCGGCAACACCCAGGCGTTGGCGCGCGAAGCGCGCTACGCCGAGGCCGAGAGGCTGAGGGCCGAACTCGGATTCGATCTGATCGCGAGCGGTCACACCATGACCGACCTCGCCGAGACGCTGATCTACCGCCTTGCCACCTCGCCAGGCTCTCGGGCCTTGCTGGGGCTCTCAGAAACGCGGGGGAGGGTCGTCCGTCCCCTGCTCTCGCTTTCGAGGGCGGAGGTCAGAGAGATGGTCGAGGCGACCGGCCTGCCTTTCCGTGACGACCCGACCAACGCCGAACCCCTCTACGCCAGGAACCGGATTCGAAACGAGGTCCTCCCGGTCCTGGACGAGATCGGTCACGGAAGCGCGGAGCAGTCGATCGCCGAGACGCGCGCCGAGCTCCAAGAGCAAGCGGAGGCGCTGGAGGCACTCGCGCTCGATGCGCTCGCTCCGCACCTCGCCGCCGCTCCGCTCGGCGAGCCGCTCGGCGTCGCGGTGCCTGCGGACGCTTTGGCCCCGCTCCATCCGGCTGTGCGCCGGGTTGCGTTGAGGCTCGCTGCCGAGCGAGTCGGCTCGGGTCGGCCGGTTGCGATGGGTCGCGACCGCGCGGAGGAGATCTGGCGACTCAGCCAGCGGCCGGAGGGCGGCACGGTCGAGCTGGGCTCGGGACTGGAGGCGCGGCTGGAGTTCGGACAGATCATCTTCGTCATCGGCCGGTCCGGCCGCGAGGAGCGCTTGCCCCAACCGACTGCTCTCTCCGTTCCCGGTCGTTGCAGGTTGGGCGAATGGGAGGTGCGAGCCGAGATCTCGCAGCGCAACCTCCAGCCCGATGGCCCCGAGGTCGCCGTCTGTTCGCTCGATCGTCTGGGCGAGGGCGGGCTCACCGTCAGGACCTGGAACGACGGCGACCGGATCGCCCCGTTGGGTTTGGACGGCAGCAAGTCCCTCGCCGATCTCTT
>JAUMBO010000057.1:0-776 GCA_032119635.1 Solirubrobacterales bacterium | reverse complement strand
GGGTGCCGCGATCTCTCCGGCATCGGCTGCCGGTCGTCTCGGACTCCGAGGGTCGAGTCGTCTGGGTCGCAGGGGTGGCGGTCTCCCGAGAGTTCGCCGCTGACCCGGCCGATCCCGCGCCGGCCCTGATCACTGCGTCGGTCGCCGGCCCTGTCGCCGCCTCCGGCGCATAGACTCAGGGTCGACCTGATGGAGGCAGCCGCGACCACACATCCAGAACTCGGCGAGGTGCTCGTGCCGGCCGATGAACTGAAGCGGCGGGTGTCTGAGCTCGCCGCCGAGATCAGCACCGACTACCCGCAAGGCGTCCTGCTCGTCGCCATCCTCAAGGGCGCGGTCCCGTTCGTGGCCGATCTGATGCGCCAGATCACCGTGCCCTGCGAGATCGACTTCATGGCGGTCTCGAGTTACGGATCCGCCACCGATTCCTCCGGGGTGGTGAGGATCCTCAAGGATCTCGACTCACCGATTCAGGGCCGCGATGTGCTGATCGTCGAGGACATCATCGACTCGGGGCTGACCCTCCACTACCTGCTGAAAAGCCTGCGCTCGCGCCAACCGACCTCGCTCGAGGTCTGCTCGCTGCTCACCAAACCCGAACGCCGACGGGTCGAGCTTCCGGTTCGCTACGTCGGCTTCGAGATCCCCAACGAGTTCGCGGTCGGCTACGGGCTGGATATCGACGAGAAGCACCGGAACCTCGACCACGTGGTCGCCCTGAACGACGATTCCTGACCCCGCCTCGCCACGCCTGATGCCAATGGGGCATTTGCACC
>JAUMBO010000056.1:0-3679 GCA_032119635.1 Solirubrobacterales bacterium | reverse complement strand
GACGTGGCCGGGATCCCCGAACGCAGCGACCAGGCAGCGCAGGGCTCTCGAGCTTCCCTCCAAACTGGGGGCAGCTACATTCCGCCGCTGTCGGGACCGGTACCCGGGCGGTTCAGCACGATCTCCGGTACGACGCAGTTGGGGGAGGTGGTGAGCAGGAAGGCAACGACCTCGCTCACGTCCTCGGGGGTGATCATCTTCTCGGGCGGGATCTCGCCCTTGACGAATTCGGTCATGTCCGTGGCCACGAAGCCGGGGCAGATCGCGGTGACCTGGACGCCGGACTCGCCGAACTCCTTCTGGCTCGACTGGGAGAAGGAGATGACCGCGGCCTTGGTCGCTCCGTAGATCGAAAGCCACGGTGGGTAGGCCTTCCCGGCCACGGAGGCGAGGTTCACGACCAGCGCTTTGCCGTGCTCGCCGCCTGCCTCCTGGAGCATCCCGAAGGACTCCCTGGTCAAGAGGACCAGGGCCTTCAGGTTGATGCCGACCTGAAGGTCGAAGAATTTGTCCGAGATCTCGGCGATCGGCTGGCCGATACCGACCCCGGCGTTGTTCACCAGACAATCCATCCGGCCCCATCGGTCACGGTGCCTCCCGGCGAGTTCGACCACCTGCTCGGATTTCGACAGGTCCGCGGCCACGGCCTCGACCTCGAAGCCCTCGCCACGCAGGCGCTCCGCCGCGCCCATCAGTTTCTCCTCCTGTCGGCCCGAGATGGTCAGCGAGTAACCCTCACGCCCGAGGCGGCCGGCTATCGCGTACCCGATACCGCCTGACCCTCCGGTCACCAGTGCCGCACGTCCTGCCATCGTCGGGCCTCCTCCCACATCGGTTTCCAGCAGCGTCGAAGCCCGGCAACCCTAGACCAGCGCGAGGGGGGCCGGCCTTCCCATGGGCCACCATCTGTTCTAGTCTGGGCGGGCCGTCGAGTGAGGAAGAGAAGCTGGCGGCCGACCCGTAGTCGAGAGGGGGAGAGGTGAGCGAAGAGGGACCGGATCAGGAGCTTTTGGATGCCTTCGTCAAGGAATCCCGGCAGCGCTGCGACGTCATTTCTGCAGGGCTGGATACCGGAACGACCGATTTCGAGGCCCTGCGCCAGGAGGCCCATGCCCTGCACGGCACGGCCGTGACCCTCGGGATGGCGCGGGTAGGGGAGCTGGCCGGCCTGATGGAGTCCGACCTCTCCGAGGCAGCCGAGTCGGGCGAGTTGAAGCCGCAACGGGCGGCCCAGCTCTCCGAGGCAGCCGAGGCGCTCGCCGACGGGGTCAAGGCCGCGGCGGCCGGGGAGGAGGAGCCACCGGATGTCGGTCGCTCGCTCTCCCAGCTCTTCGCGATCTGAACGGCTCGGCCCCTCCTCCGTCCGTAGAATCGCCCCGCGGGTCACCATCCGCCCGGGCCGGTAGCTCAGTTGGTTAGAGCAGCGGACTCATAATCCGTAGGTCGGAGGTTCGAGTCCTCCCCGGCCCATCGCCCCGCGATGCCCCGCGCGACGGGGCCGGATAGCCTGCCGTTGCCATGGAGAGCGGAGGAGGCGAGTCGTGATCGAGGTCGAGCGGGAAGGCGAGGTATTCGTCCTCCGGATGGTCGCGGAGGAGAACCGGTTCAACCCCGGGATGCTCGAGGCCTTCGATGCGGCCCTCGCGGGGGTCGAGGACTCGAACGAGCCTGGAGCTTTGGTGCTCACCGGGGAGGGCAAGTTCTTCTCCAACGGCCTCGACCTCGACTGGATGGGGCAGAACCAGGAGCAGATCGGTGAGGTGGTGAACGGTCTCCAGGCGCTATACGCAAGGCTGCTCGGCTTTCCGACCGCCACCGTGGCGGCGATCAACGGCCACGCCTTCGCCGGTGGCGGAATGCTGGCCCTTGCCTGCGATCAGCGGGTGATGCGAGAGGACCGGGGGTTCTTCTGCCTGCCGGAGGTCGACATCCGGATCCCCTTCTCCGATGGCATGGCTGCCCTGGTACAGGCAAGGCTGTCCCCGCGGGTCGCTCGCGACGTGATGTTGACCGGCCGGCGGTACGCCGGGCCCGAGGCTCGTGAGGCCGGCATCGTCGACGAGGTCAGCCCGGAGGGGGAGGTTCTGTCCGTGGCGGTCGAGCGAGCAGGCGAGCTGGCAGGCAAAGATCGCGGCACCGTCGCAGTGATCAAGCAGACGATGTTCTCCCGAGAGCTCGAGCTGCTTCGGGCCGAGGTCGATCTCTCCGGCCTTTCGGGTCAGTGAGTCGGACAGCGCCGCGGCGATGACCGACATCGGAATAGCGGGAGTCGTGGTCGCCGGGATCTCGGGCATCGCCATCCTGATGTGGCTCGGGGTCTTGAGGGCCGGTCGTCGCCAGCGGAACCGCGATGACTCGGACCGCTGAGTCCGCCCCCCCTGTAAGGAATGGGGCGAGCGGAGCGACGGTACTCACAGGAGTGTCGATTCAGGAAGGGAGGGCCCCATGTGGTTAATCACCGAGAGCGGTTTTGGGAGCGTCGTCGCCCATCGCGAGAAGGAAGACGTGCTGCTGGTCAGGGCGAGGTCGAGGGACGACCTCGAGGCCTTCTGCCGGATTGCGGCGGAGGAAGGGATCGAGGGATTCGACCCGGGAGGCTTCTGGGAGGACCCGTCAGCCGACTACCGGTGGCGGATGGAGGTCGGGCAGGCGGCGGTCGCCGACCTGGCTCGGGTGCTGGTCGAACGGATCGACTACGACAACTTCAAGTCCCGGGTCGGCCGGGACGACCCTGGGCGCGAAATGATCTACCACGGTGTCTGGCGCGAGTTGCTGAATATCGAACAGTCCGGGCGCGGCTAGGCGCCTGGGTCGCGCCCTTCGAGGAAGCGCCGGGCGGCCTCCTTCGCGCCCTGCTCGTCGATCAGGGCGATCCTGGGGAAGAACTCGACCTCTGCACCCGCCGAATCGGGGTTGGAGCGGTGGTGGAGGACCCATCCGGGCCCCTGCCCCGAGACCCAGCCGCCTCCGAGGTCGTCGAGGAAGGGGATTCCCTCGTGATCGAGGGTGTATCTGAGGTAGGCGGTCTCTCCATCCCGGAAGGCACCCTCGCCGGACTCGCTCCGGTCGATCCTGATCGAGAACTCGCCCTCGCCTGGCATCGCGACGGGAGGTTAGTCGGGCTCAGGCGGAGCGAGCGATCCAGAGGGCGTCGTTGCCGAGTGGAATCCGGGTCGCCCGTCCCTCGCCGACCATGGTGATCAGCGCCTGCTCGGCTCGCTCCCGGTCGGGGATCTCTACCCCGGTCGCGAGGAGCATCGCCACTTCCTGAGTGGTTAGCCCCCCGGAGTAGAGCGAGAGGGCCTCTGCCGGATCTGCGGGAGGGTTGAAACGCCTGATCGAGGGGTCGAGGTTCGCGATCAGCACGTCGTAGGCCTCGATCGGCTGGAATCCCCCCGCCTCGAGCGTGCGGGAGCCCTTGGTGAAGACCACGGAGGGCGCCGTGTAGCGCACGCCGTCGGGCGAGTCTGCGGTCTTTCCCTGGAGCTCGGAAGGGGAGCCTGCGGCCGACCGCGCCTTCTTTCGGTCGGCCTTGTAAGCCTTCCGGACGGCTTTGGTGTCGATCGCCTTCATAACCTCGGCCGTGTCGAGTCCGGGCACCGTCTCGAGGGCTTCGGCCAGCTGGGCGTCGTCGTCGGGCAGGAGCGGTGTGTTGAAGAAGAGGAGCTGTAGTGCCCGG
>JAUMBO010000055.1:1042-7087 GCA_032119635.1 Solirubrobacterales bacterium | reverse complement strand
AGGAGGCGCGGGCGACCGTCCTCGGTCACGTCCAGCGGGGAGGCACCCCGACCGCCTTCGACCGTGTCCTTGCGACCCGCTTCGGCCTGCGGGCGGTCGAGGCGGTAGAGCGGGCGGAGTGGGGTCGGATGACGGCGCTCAGGGGGACGGCGATCGAGATGGTGGCGCTCTCTGAGGCGGTCGAGGAACTCAAGACCGTCCCGCCCGAGGTCTATGCCGAGGCCGAGATCCTGTTCGGGTGAGTGGCCCTACCGGAGCAGGTTGGCCAGGGCGCCGGCGAGCTCGGGCTGCTTGAACTCGTAGCCGCCATCGACCGCGACCTTCGGGTAGACCCGCTGGCCCTCCTGGAGGACCTTGCCGAACTCCGGTCCCCTGAGGACACCGAGCGCGAAGCCCGGTATGGGCACGACCGCGGGGCGGTTGACGGCCCGGCCGAGTTCCCGCGCGAACTCCCGGTTGGTGACCGGGTTCGGTGCTGTTGCGTTGACCGGCCCTGAGACCGAGTCATTCTCGAGGCACCAGAGCAGGATTCCGACCTCGTCGTCGCGGTGGATCCAGGACATGTACTGGCGTCCGTCCCCGATCGGACCGCCCACTCCGAGCCGGAACGGGGTCAGCAGTTCTCCCAGCAGGCCGCCCCTGGGATCGAGGACGTGACCGGTGCGGGCCGTGACCACCCGGATTCCCTGGCTCGCTGCCGCATCGGCCGCCGCCTCCCACTCGATCACGACGTCGGCCAGGAAGTCGTCGCCCGGGGGTGCGTCCTCATAGAGCAGCTCGTCGCCGCGGTTCCCGTAGTACCCGATGGCCGAACCCGAAACGAGGATCTTCGGTGGATCACTGGCCGTGGTCAGGCCGTCGACCAGGTTTGCGGTCGCCTTGATTCGGCTCTGGGCGATCCTCTCCTTGACCGAGGCGTTCCACCGCTGGTTGATCGGCTCTCCCGCCAGGTTGATCGCTGCGTCGGCCCCTTCGATAGCTGCCGCCGGCGGCCGTTCACGAGTCGGTTCCCACTGGTGCCATTCGACCGAAGGCTGTGACTTGGCGGCGGCATCCGGGTTGCGGCTGAGTCCGATGACCCCGTAGCCCCGATCGATCAGGGCGTTGCAGAGGGCGGCACCGATCATCCCCGATGCTCCGGTGACGAGAACTCTCTTCGGGTCCCTATCGTTCGCTGACATCGCCGGTCAGTCTAGTGGCGGGGTCGCGGTGCCGCTTCCCGCTCAGGCCGGAACTCCACGCTCCGCAGGGTGCGTCGTGAGGAGGCCGCCATGCCGACCACCGGGGCCTGGTCTCCTCGGGGTGTCGACCCCGACTCGCGCCGAGGGCTACCCTCGGAGACGATGAGACGGGAGTTTCATTCGGCCGATACCGACCCGCTCCGGCTGGCCCTGACCCTTAAGTCGATCGTGGTCCCGCGGCCGATCGCCTGGGTCTCGACCGTCTCGGCCGACGGGGTTACCAATCTGGCGCCCCACTCGTTCTTCACCGTCGCCTCCGAGGTTCCCCCGGTCGTCCAGTTCACCTCCATCGGCTCAAAGGACACCCTGGGAAACGTCGAGGCGACCGGCGAGTTCGTCGTCTGTCTCGCCGGGCGGGAGCTGGTCGGCGAGGTGAACGCCACCGGTACCGACTATCCGTCAGAGCTCAGTGAGTTCGACGAGCTGGAGATCGAGACCGAGCCTTCCGCCCGCGTCCGGCCTCCGCGGGTCAGGCGCTCTCCCGCCGCCATCGAGTGTCGCCTCGAGAGGGTGGTCTCGTTCGGCGAGGCGAGCGTCGTGTTCGGCGCGGTCGAGCTGATCGCAATCTCGGAGTCGGTCCTCGACGGCGACCACCCGGACGTCCGCTTGCTCGATCCCCTCGCCCGGCTTGGCAGGAACGAGTGGTCGACCCTCGGCGAAGTGTTCGAGGTCGACCGGATCCCGTACCGGTCGGTCAGTCCCCGAGAGTGAGCGAGCCGGTGTCGGTCGCGAAACGAGCCAGGCCTTCGCGGCGGGCTTCTTCGACCACCGCCTGAGCGACCTTCGGCGCGACCTCGCGGTCGAAGACCGAGGGGATGATGTAGTCCTCCGACAGCTCTTCGTCGGAGATCACCTCGGCGATGCCCCGGGCCGCAGCCATCTTCATCTCCTCGGTGATCTGGGGGGCACCGGCGTCGAGCGCACCGCGGAAGATCCCCGGGAAGCAGAGCACGTTGTTGATCTGGTTGGGGAAGTCCGATCGGCCCGTGGCCATGATCCGGACGTACGGTCCGGCCTCCTCCGGCATGACCTCGGGAGTCGGGTTCGCCATCGCGAACACGATCGCGTCCCGGTTCATCTTCTCCAGGGACTCGGGTCGGATCACGCCCGGCCCTGACAGTCCGATGAAGAGGTCCATCCCCTCGAGCAGGTCATCCGGTTCGCCTTCGAGCTCGTCGGGGTTCGAGTTCTCGGCGTACCATTTCTTGACTCCGGTCATTTCGCCGGCCTGGTAGTCGGCGCGGGACCTCGAGACGGCCCCGGTCCGGTCGCAGCCGACCACGTGGCTCACGCCGGCTGCGAGCATCATCTTGGTCACGGCGACCCCGGCCGCCCCGAGGCCGACCATCAGGACCCGGAGGTCTTCGATCGGCTTGTCGATGATCCGCAGGGCGTTGAACAGGGCTGCCATCGTGACCACGGCCGTTCCGTGCTGGTCATCATGGAAGACCGGGATGTCGAGACTCTCCTTGAGGCGTTCCTCGATCTCGAAGCAGCGCGGTGCCCCGATGTCCTCGAGATTGATTCCGCCGAACGTCGGTGCGATCAGCTCGACCGTCCTCACGATCTCGTCGGTGTCGGTGGTCGAGAGGCAGATCGGGAAGGCGTCGACCCCGGCGAACTCCTTGAACAGCATCGCCTTGCCCTCCATGACCGGCATCGCCGCCTCGGGGCCGATGTCTCCGAGGCCCAGCACCGCTGTTCCGTCTGAGACCACGGCGACCGTGTTCTTCTTGATCGTGTACTCGAAGGCCCTCGCTGGATCCTCGTGGATGAATGAGCAGACCCTGGCGACGCCAGGCGTGTAGGCCATCGAGAGGTCGTCGCGGGTCTTCACCGGGTACTTGTTCTCGACCGTGATCTTGCCGCCGCGGTGCATCTGCATCGTCCGGTCGGTGTACTCGACCACCCGTGCACCCTTGATCGAACCGATCGAGCGCAGGATCCGCTCCCAGTGCTCGCTGTCGACCGCGTCGATCGTGAACTCGCGGATCTTCTTGCCTTCGCCGCCCGCGCCAGGGATCAGGTCGACCCCGGCTATCTGACCCCCGGCCTCGGCGATCGCAGCCGTGAGACGGCCGAGGGGCTCCCGACGGGCGTCGAGTTCGACCCTGACCGTGACGCTGTACTGGGCGCTGACCGTTGCCATCCGACGACTATACGAACTCGGGTCGCATCCGAGGGGACGGGTCGGCTGCCCGGTCGGAGGCTCCTCGACCGGTCGTATGATCGACCGGTGAGCAGTGACGGTGAACCGGAGGTCGGCGACGGACTCTTCCTGATTGACGGGAACAGCCTCGCCTACCGGGCCTTCTTCGCCCTGCCCGATTCGATGGCCACTTCGGACGGCCGGCCGACCAATGCGATCTTCGGGCTGGCCTCGATGCTGGTCAAGCTCGTCTCCGAGTACAGGCCGCGCCAGGTCGTAGTCGCCTGGGATGCCGGGATGTCCGGGCGGGAGGAGGTATACCCGGAGTACAAGGCCCACCGGCCGCCCAAGCCGGACTTGCTCCGTGAGCAGTGGCCCAGCCTGGTCGAGCTGGTCGAGGCCTTCGGGTACGCCAACGTCTCGGTCGAGGGTTACGAAGCCGACGACGTGATCGCGACGATCGCAACCGCGGCCGCTGCGAAGGGAATCGAGACCGTCGTAGTGACCGGCGACCGCGATGCGTTCCAGCTGGTCGGGGAGCACGTACGGGTAATGGCCACGGCCAAGGGGATCACCGAGACCCGTCTCTACGACGAGGCCGGAGTCCTCGAGCGCTACGGGGTCAGGCCGGATCAGGTGACCGACCTGATCGGGCTCAAGGGCGACAGCTCCGACAACATCCCCGGCGTTCCCGGGATCGGAGACAAGACGGCCGCTGCCCTGCTCGGCGAGTTCGAGACGCTCGAGGCCGTGCTGGAGAACGTCGACCAGATCTCGGGAGCCAAGCGCAAGCAGAACCTGGTCGACCACGCCGAGGATGCCCGGGTCTCGAAGAGTCTCGCCACGATGGTTACCGACCTCGACACCGGTCTAGACCTCGACGGGATCCTCGACCACGAGGTCGACCGCTCCGGCTTGCGGGCCTTCATGAGGACGTTCGAACTGAAGGCCGCCCTCGAACGGCTGGAGAAGGCGCTGGGCGACGGAGTGATCCCGGCGGATGAGGCGGCCGGGGGGGAGGAGTCGGGCGACGAGGGGCCGGCCCCCGAGGTCAGTCGCGGGAAGGTCTCCGACCTCGAGTCGGGCGAGTTGGCCCTGATGGCCGACGGCGGCTGGGTCGCCACGGACGGCGAACGGACCGTGGTCGGGGACGGCCCGGTCGGGGACCGGACCGGGGACCTCGAGGGCAGGGAGGTCGTGACTCACGACGCCAAGGCCGTGCTCGGCGGTCCGGATGGTGCTTACGAAAGGAGGACTGGGGACGGCTTCAGGCTCGTTCACGACACGAAGCTGGCCGCCTGGTTGATCGAGCCGAACCGCCGCGGCTACGAGCTCGACGACCTGGTACCGGGATCCGGCTCGTCGGCGCCGGGAGCGGCCGAGGGTCAGCTCAGCCTCGAGACCGGAGAGGAGCGATCGCCCGAAGACGCAGCCCGGAGGGTGCTTGCGGTCTGGCACCTCGCCGGCACCCAGCGCCGGCAGCTGGAGGACATGGGGCTCGAGGACCTCTTCCGGGACATCGAGCTTCCCCTGATCGAGGTGCTCGACTCGATGGAGCGGGTCGGCCTCCAGCTCGACATCGACAGGCTCGGAGCCATCGGGGCGGAGATCGCATCGGAGCTTGGCGGAATCGAGAAGCAGATCCATGAGCTGGCCGGCCACGAGTTCACGATCGGCTCGCCCCAGCAGGTCGGCCAGGTGCTCTTCGAGGAGCTCGGCCTGACCCGGAAGCGGAAGGGCAAGACCGGCTACTCGACCGACGCCAGGGTGCTCGCCCAGATCCGTGAAGAGCACGAGATCGTCCCGCTGATCGAGCGCTGGAGGGAGCTCAGCAAGTTGAAGAGCACTTATCTCGACCCCCTGCCGAACCTGATCGATCCCGCAACCGGTCGGATCCACACGACCTTTCACCAGACCGCCACGGCGACCGGCCGTCTGTCCAGCACCGACCCCAACCTGCAGAACATTCCCGTCCGGACCGAGCTGGGACGCCCGATCAGGGGTTGCTTCGTGGCCGGCGAGGGAGACCTGATGGTTTCGGCCGACTACAGCCAGGTCGAGCTCCGGGTCCTGGCGCAGGTGGCTGAGGACGAGGTGCTGAAGGGCTTCTTCCGCGAGGGCCTTGACGTCCATCGCGCAACGGCCGCCCAGGTCTTCGACATCGAGCCGGACGAGGTCGACGACGCCCAGCGCTCCCGCGCGAAGATGGTCAACTTCGGGATCGTCTATGGCCTTACCGGGTTCGGGCTGGCCGACCGGCTCAACATTCCCAGGGCCGAGGGCGAGGAATTCGTCTCGGCCTACCTGGAACGCTTCCCGGCGATCCGGGGGTTCCGTGAGCGGGTGGTCGAGGGGGCCTCCGCATCGGGCTACGTCACGACCCTGCTGGGCAGGCGTCGACCGATCCCCGAGCTTGGGTCGAGCCAGCGCCAGACGAGACAGCTGGGCGAGCGGCTGGCGGTCAACGCGATCGTCCAGGGAACCGCCGCGGACATCATGAAGATCGCGATGCTCCGTTGCTACCACCGGCTGGAGGCCGAGGGGCTCGAGAGCAGGATCGTCCTCCAGATCCACGACGAGCTGCTATTCGAGGGCCCCGAGGGTGAGGCCGAACGGGTCCAGGACCTCGCGATCGAGGAGATGGTCGGCGCCTTC
>JAUMBO010000055.1:0-1001 GCA_032119635.1 Solirubrobacterales bacterium | reverse complement strand
AGTAGGGGTCGCGGTTGGCCCCGGAACTGGTCGCTGCCGGGATGGTCGCGGTCGGGCTCCAGCTTTCGCTCCAGGCCCCTGTCAACGGCGAGCTTGCGCGCCGGGCCGGTCCGCTCGGGGCGGCACTCCTCAGCTTTCTCGTCGGCCTCCTCCTGCTGGCCACGATCCTCGTCGTCTCGGGAGAGGTCGCGAGATTCGGGAACCTGGGAGGAGTTCACGCCTGGGAGCTGGCGGGCGGCCTGATCGGGGCCGGGTACGTGACAGCGGCGGCCTGGGCGGTCGGCAAAGTCGGGGCGGGGGCGATAGCGGCTGCCACCGTGGCCGGGCAGCTCTCGAGCGGGATCGTGGTCGACCATGCCGGGTGGTTCGGTCTCGATCCCGATCCGGCCGGACCGCTCCGGCTGCTCGCCGTCCCGGTGCTGTTCGCCGGTGCCCTGCTGGTCTCTGGCGATCGTGCGGGAGGGACCGCGACCGAATTCGGAAAGATCGCGCCGCTTCCGATCCTCACCATCTTCGTCGCCGGCCTCGCGGTCGGAGTCCAGCACCCGTTGAACGCCGAGCTGGCCGGCCGGGTCGGGGACCTCGGCGCGGCCGGAATGAACTTCGCCACCGGGACGATCGCCCTGGCCGTCGTCGTCCTCGTCACCGGGGGTGCCTCCCGACTCCCGGCCGCCCGCGAGGTGCCACCGTGGGCGTTCGCCGGTGGACTGATTGGCTCGATCACCGTCCTGACCAGCCTTGCGGCCGTCGGAGTGATCGGTGCCTCGGTGCTGGCCGCGACGACGATTGCCGGGGCGCTAGCGGGCTCCGTACTGATCGACCGGTTCGGGATCGCCGGGGTGGACGAGCGTCCGCTCGACCGGGCGCGGGTGACCGGCCTGGCGCTGCTCGCTCTCGGCACGGCCGCGGTGCTCTGAGGAGCCGCATGTCGTAGCCTCGTAGGGTAGGTACCGCAGGGTCGCAGGGCGTATGGACAGAGGCTGGATCGGAGGGTCGGATGG
>JAUMBO010000054.1:0-2012 GCA_032119635.1 Solirubrobacterales bacterium | reverse complement strand
ACCCGCAGACCCACTGGTCCGAGCCGGCAACGTAGAAGGGCGGGTCGTGGGTGCCGTGGAGAGGTCCGACGGCCATCACGTCTCCGGGGCGCCAGGCTGTGATGTACCCCTCGGTGAACGGCTCGCGGTACCAGTGCCTGAGGAAGAAGGCCTCCGGTCGGGTCGCTTCTTCTCCGAACATCGCGACTGCCTCGCTCAGGAATTCCTGCTCGAGGAGTCCCGGCGGGGTCGCGGCCATCGGGCCCAGTCGCTCGGTTGGGACGAGTCCCGAGAGGATCCCCTCCCGCTGGGGCCAGGTTCCACCCATGAACCCTGGCTCTGCGTAGGCCGATCCGTTCTGCCCATTCTTCTCCCAGAAGGAATCTGGATAGGCGATTACGACCTTGGAGGCGAGCGCGTGCCGCTGGCGACTCAGGGACTCGAGCCGGTCTCTCGAGACTCCGGAGACTCGGAGCCTGCGGAGAGGCCCTGCCGGAATGGTCGAGATCACCGCCTCGGCCTCGAACTGCTCGCCGGCATCGGAGAGGACGGTGCAGCCGCCCGATCCGACCGAGACCTCAGTGACCGGCGTTCCGAGCCGTACCCTGGAACCGAGCTCGTCTGCCATTCGCAGGGCGACCGTGGCCGACCCCTCGGCGACCCTGTGGCTCTCCCAGCGGTCGTAATCGTAGAAGCCCGGGCTGCCGGCCGAGGCCTCCTTGCGGAGATCGGCGAGCAGGGAGGTCCGCTCGATCGACTCGGCACCAAGGGCCGCCATCGCGAGATCCCGGGCCCTCAGCACTGAAGTGGGGACGTCCAGCGATCTCAGCCAGTCACCGACCGAGACCCGGTCGAGGCGGGCTGCCTCGGGATGCGACCACGGATCGTCGGGGTCGACCTCGCGGGAGAGGGCGGCGAAGGCCCTTTCGGCCCTCTCGTACTCGGCAAGGTCCTGGTCTGATAGCCAGGCGAACCCATCGGTCACGAATCGGCCCTCGCGCAGGACCGTCGTGTCCTCGCCCGGCATCGCCGGAAAGGCCGGAACCACGGTCAGGCCGAGCTCTTCGACCAGGGCACGGTAGGCCGTGTGGAACTCGCCGATCACCTCGCCACCGAGCTGGACCAGGCGGCCGTCGGCGAGGGCGGTCTGTTCCACCCGACCTCCAGGCCGATCACGGGCCTCTAGTACGACGACGTCGGCCCCGTCGGCGACGAGGTCCCTCGCTGCCGAGAGTCCGGCCAGCCCGCCCCCCAGAACGATCACGTCAAACCCCATCCGCGCCCTTCCTTCCCGATCGGATCACCTGCCCTGAGCCGCTCGAGCGGCTCAGGACCAGTACCGGGGGAGGGACTCGAACCCCCGACACGCGGATTATGATTCCGCTGCTCTAACCAGCTGAGCTACCCCGGCGGGGCCGCCGATTCTAGTCCCCGCCCGGTGCTCCCCGGAGCGACGGGGCCGATGGTGCAGGCCGGGGCGCGCCCCTTCGGACGAGTGCCGGGCGGTCCTACCGTTCGCGTTCTTCCACTTCGTCCAGCTTGCCGCTGTCTTCCCGCAGGGCGCCCCAGAGGGCGAAGAAGAGGGCGATGAAGAGGAAGGCAAACGGAATCCAGTAGAAGGGCGATGCGGCGGCAACTATAGGGGCCAACTCGGGCATGGTCAGAGCACCTTGGTCGGGTTATCCGGGCAGGCGCCCCACTCGCACTCGACGGCGGTGGTGAAGGTGTTTGCGGCGGCGAGGAAGATACCGGCGATCAGGGCGATCGTCGCGACGATCCCGACGATCTTCGGCGACGGACCGGACGGCGGGTCGAACTGGCGCTGGAAGAACATCACCACCGCGATCGCGACGATGATTGCCATGAAGACGAGGAAGGCCCAGGTGTAGAGGTGGAAGCCGAAGACTGCGTCGCCGTAGGAGCCGGTCCCGGGGACGATGTGGAGGGCGATGTTCCGCAGCGAGACGAGCACCCCGAAGATCGCACCGAGCAGGGCGAAGCCGTAATGGATCGGCTTCGGACCGTAGAGCGCG
>JAUMBO010000053.1:0-1534 GCA_032119635.1 Solirubrobacterales bacterium | reverse complement strand
GACGACGGGACGCCGCTGGTCGACGAAGCGCCGGATTCCCCGGCGGCCGAGGCGATCATCTCGATTGCCAGAAAGATCATCGCCGCCACCCCGCAGGAGCTTCCGATGCTCCAGAGCGACCTGCCGCCGGCCCCCGAGCCACCTTCGCTCGGCGAGAACGCCCGCGAGCTGCCGATCATCCAGTAGTCAGCCCGGACCAACCCCTTCGGCGCGCGGGTCCTGTAGGCAGCCAGTCGACCGGCCTCTACGGCGCGCGGGTCCTGTCGGCGGCCACCCCCCGCCGCCGCCACCCACGCGCTCGGGGAGTCGGCGAGGGGACGGTGTGAACTCCGAACCACAGAAGAGTTCATGGCAGGGGGGTCGGGTAGGTGCGAGTGGGAACTGGTGGGGTAGGCGGGAGCACCTGCCCGACCCCCCGCCTGACTCGATGCGGTGGGGTCTTCAGGCAGGTTGACGGGCCAGCGGTTCCCAGCGTGAGCTGTCGGGGAGAGGGTGCTGTCGCGGTCGGGACAGGACCCGCGCGCCAGAGAGGCCGGTCAGCCCTTGTTCTTGTAGTACTCGGCGTTCTTCTCGGCGTAGTGGGCCCACTCGGCCGGGAGCTGGTCCTCGGCGAAGCAGGCGTCGACCGGGCAGGCCTCGACGCAGGCGTCGCAGTCGATGCACTCGTCCGGGTCGATGAAGAGCATCTCGGCCTCGGCGTAGCCCGGCTCGTCGGGGGTCGGGTGGATGCAGTCGACCGGACAGACCTCCACGCAGGAGTTGTCCTTGGTTCCGATACAGGGCTCTGCGATCACGTAGCTCATGAGGGGTCTCTCCTGGTCGTTTCCTTGTTGCCGGGCGGGCCTTGCCCTCCCTGCTTCTTCGATTCATCTTACGGATCGGATCTCCTCCCGGACCCGATCCGACTTAGGGCTCCCTACCTCCACAGCCGAATCGGCTCCGGTCGAAACGAGGTCGCCAATTAGGATTGCCCGTAGATGTCGAGGTCGCTGGGAACCACGAATTGATCCTCCTCACTGGAGCGACCGGCGCAGTCGGCTCACACCTCCTGCCAATGCTGCTGGAGCGCGGCGAAAGGGTGAAGTGCCTGGTCCGTGAGCCGTCCAGGCTGGGTGATGCCCGAGTCGACGTTCAGATCGTGATGGGTGACCTGACGGAGCTCTCGGACCCTTACATGCTCCGCCAGGCGCTTCGCGGGGTAGAGACCGTGATCCATCTGGCCGGCTCGATGCGGGACCAGCCCGGCGCCCCGCTCGAGGAGTTGAACGGCCTGGCGACGGCCCGGCTCGTCGAGGGGGCCGAGTCGACCGGGGCGAAGCGTTTCCTGTTCTTCAGTGCGCTCGGGGCGTCACCGGTCCGGAAGACCAGATTCATGCGGTCGAAGTGGACCGGCGAAGCGGCCGTAACCGCGTCGAGCCTCGAGACGACAGTTTTCCGACCATCGCTCGTCTTCGACCGGAGCGACCCCTGGATGGCACTGATCGAGCGGCTCTCCTACATCCCGGTGATTCCGATCGCCGGCTCCGGGGGGGCC
>JAUMBO010000052.1:0-21723 GCA_032119635.1 Solirubrobacterales bacterium | reverse complement strand
GGATGTACTCACCGAGGAGGGACGACGAGGGTGAGTGCGCCCCCTTCCGACAGGACCCGCGCCAGAGAGGCTGGTCGACTGGCCGCCGACAGGACCCGCGCGCCAGAGAGGCTGTTCTGTTGGCCGGCGACAGGACCCGCGCGAGAGGGAGTGATCAGGCCCGGTCGGTCAGGGGGACTTCGGGGGGCAGACGTCGATCAGGGTCGAGGCGAGCTGGATGGCTCCATCGATGTCGGGATCCCGCCCGGCCGCCACGTTGGCCCAGACGAGCGAGGCGGCTCCCATCTCGATCGCATCGACGATGTTCGTCGGCACGTCGAGGTCAGGCAGGTCCCTCGCCATGACGTCGGACAGCAGCTGCTTGGACCGGATCGCCACTTTTCCTCCGCGGTCGAGCAGGATCCGCATCGTCAGCGCCGGTTCCCGCTCGGCGAGCTCGGTCAGTGGTCCCGAGGCGGCGGCAATCTCGAGGAACCTCCTGAACAGGTCGATCACCCGGGCCCGCCCGGTACCGCGCGCCGCGCGGTCGACCGTCGCGAACCAGTCGTCGACCAGGCCGGCCAGCACCTCCTCGATCAGTTCGTCGCGCTCTCCGACCCATCGGTAGAGCGTCGTCCGGCCGATCCCCAGTTCGCCGGCGAGGGCACCGACCTCTATCCGTTGCCCCTCGAGGAACCTGATCCGGGCGAGCTCGATCGCCCGTTTGCGCTTGGAGTCCGTCCTGTCCGACCCGGCCCTCTCGAGACCTCCGGCCGGTGGCCGACCGGTTTCGATTCCCTCAGGCAACTGGCCCCCGGTCCTGCTGCTTTCCGGGTTCTAGCTGTTCGCCTTGTTCTTCTTCGGCCAAGGGCAGCACGGGGGCTTCTCGTTGATCGCCATCCGCGAGGTTGCGCCGCTCCCGAGGTTCGTCACGTCGATCAGGAGCTTCGCCCGCTTCCTCGCCTTGACGTACTTCTTGAGCCGCTCGCGGACTTCCGCGTTGTCCCTGCCCGAAAGGAGCTCGATCGTCCGACGCTCGCCGGTCCTCAGATCCAGGTAGACGGGTTCCAGGGCTGCCTTGGTCCTGTCCCGGAGGCGTCCCGAGATCTCGAGGCTGCAGCCATCTGAGCTCCCACAGCCCACTCGGATCTGGAGGGAGTTCGACTTGAGTTTCGTGACCTTCTTGACGAAAGGCTTGGCCGGCTCGGGGTCGGCTATGCCGTCGTCCGCCGTGGCGACCGGGGTTAGGAGGACCAGGAAACCGAGAGATGCTGCGAGAACTGCCTTCATGCCCCGAGAATAGAGCATGGCGGCCCGTAAATGAACCACTTGACAAAGATGTTTCACTTGGCCTAGGCTGGGTCGACCGGACGATCGTCCGGTCGGATACAGCGAAGAGGAGGAGTCGATGAACCCGACCGAGGCACCCGAGATCGAAGGCCTCGACCTGAGCGACCTCTCGCTCTGGGAGGAGGGGCCGCCCCACGAGATCTTTCGCGAACTCCGGGATCGTGACCTCCACTTCTCGCCCCTCGGGGACTTCCCCCGCGAGGAGGGTTTCTGGTCGGTCGTCAGGTTCGACGACATCGCGGAGGTGGGGCGGGACTGGGAGACCTTCTCCTCCAACCGCTCGATCCTGGTGGTCGACTCGATCGCGGCCGAGCCCGGCGCCCCGGACCCGATCGACGTTTCGGCCCACATGATGATCACCCAGGACCCGCCCCGCCACGATCGCCTGAAGGCCCTGGTCCAGAAGGAGTTCACGCCGCGCAAGGCGCTCGACCACGCCGACCGGATGAGGGAGATCATCAACCTGGTCTGGGACCGGGCGATCGAACAGAACCCGGACGGCCGGCTGGATCTGGTCCAGGACGTCGGTATCCACGTCCCGGCGATGGTGATCGGGGACATGCTCGGCGTGCCGCGCGAAGACGCCGAGCAGCTGGTCGACTGGACCAATAGGACCTCGGCCTTCGAGGATCCCCGGCTGGTTCCCGACCTCTCCGATCTCTGGACCGCCTTCGAGGAGTTCGGGCCATACGTCGACGCGATGATCACCGAGCGGGAGAAGTGCCCGATGGACGACCTGACCACGGCCTTCATCCAGGCCGAGGTGGACGGCGAGAAGCTCTCCCACGAAGAGGTCCTGATGTTCTTCTTCCTGCTGATGGTGGCCGGCAACGACTCGACCCGGGCCACCTTCACCTCTGGCATGAAGAGCCTGATGGAGGACCCGGAGCAGATGGAGCTCGTCCGCTCCGGCGCCGTGCCGGTCGAGCAGGTAGTCGAGGAGTTCGTCCGGTTCCATCCGGCCTTCGCCTACATGCGCCGGACTGCTACCCGCGACGTCGAGTTGCGGGGTGCCGAGGTGAAGAAGGGCGACAAGCTCGCCCTCTGGTACGTCTCGGGCAACCGCGACGAGCGAGCCTTCGACGAGCCGGATCGCTTCGACGTCCGTCGGGACCCCAACCCCCATCAAGGTTTTGGCGGGGGCGGCAGGCACTTCTGCCTCGGGGCCGGCCTTGCCAGGGTCGAGATGAAGATCTGGATCGAGGAGACCCTGAAGCGGTTCGAAGGGATGGATCTGGACGGGCCGACCGAGCGGCTCTCCTCGACCTTCCTCAACCAGTGGTGGAAGATCCCGGTCCGGGTTTCCTAGTGCCGGAAGTGCCGGTGCTTCGTGAAGACCATCGAGACGCCGGCGTCCTCGCAGGCCTCGATCACCTCGGCGTCGCGCTTCGATCCGCCGGGCTGGATGACCGAACGGGCCCCGGCCTCGATCGCCGCGGCCGGGCCATCGGCGAAGGGGAAGAAGGCATCGGAGGCGATCGAGCAGCCGTCGAGCAGGGCGTCAGCCGCCTCCCCGTGTGATTCGCGGCACTTCTCGATCGCCAGGCGGACCGAGTCGACGCGGCTCATCTGGCCGGCACCGATCCCCAGCGTCATGCCGTCCTTCGCAAGGACGATCGCGTTGGAGCGGACGTGGCGGCAGACCTTCCAGGCGAAGATCAGGTTCTCCCACTCCTCCTCCGAGGGTTCGATCCCGGTAACCACCTCCATGATCTCCCGGGGTTCGGGGTCGCCGTCGCGATCCTGGATCAGCAGGCCACCGCGGACGCGTTTCACGTCCCGCTCACTCGGGTCGGGCTCCGGTGATTTGTCGGTGAAGATCCGGATCGCCTCCTTCTGGGTGAGGATCCCGAGCGCATCCTCGGTGTAGGCGGGGGCGGCCAGCACCTCGACGAAGTTCTTGTGGAGCGCCTCGGCCAGCGGGGCGTCGACCTCCCGGTTGACCACGATCACGCCGCCGAAGGCCGAGAGCGGGTCGGTCGAGAGTGCCTTCTCGTAGGCCTCGAGGGCTCCAGCCCCTACCGCCACCCCGCACGGGTTGTTGTGCTTGATGATCACGCAGGCCGGCTCATCGAAGTCGGCCAGGATCCGGCGGGCCGAGTCGAGGTCGAGCACGTTGTTGAAGGACAGCGCCTTGCCGTGGAGCTTCGAGAGCCCGGTCAGGAAGTTGCTGGCAAGACCGACCTCGCCGTAGAGCGCTCCGCGCTGGTGGGGGTTCTCGCCGTAGGAGAGCTCGAGCAGCTTCTCGTAGGCGATCACCTCGTGCTCGGGGAAGTCCTCGTAGGACTCGCCGAACCAGCGTGAGATCGCCGAGTCGTAGCGGGCGGTGTGGGCGAAGGCTTCGTTGGCCAGCCAGTGGCGGGTCGAGGGCGAGACCTCGCCACCGGACTCCTCCATCTCTTCGAGCACGGCGTCGTAGGACTCGGGCTTGACCACCACGACCACGTCCTCGTGGTTCTTGGCCGCCGCCCGGACCATCGTCGGCCCGCCGATGTCGATGTTCTCGATCGCCTCCTGCGGGGTCACCTCGGGGTCGGCGATCGTCTTCTCGAACGGGTAGAGGTTGACGCAGACCAGGTCGATCGGCTCGATCCCCTCGGCCTCCAGTACCTCCACGTGCTCGGGCAGCGAGCGACGGGCGAGGATAGCGGCGTGAAGCCGGGGGTGAAGCGTCTTGACCCGACCGTCGAGGATCTCGGCCTGGCCGGTGAATTCCGAGACGTCGGTGACTTCGATGCCGGCCTCGCGGATCGCGCCCGCCGTGCCCCCGGTCGAGAGGATCTCGACCCCCTGACCCGCCAGACCCCGGGCGAAGTCCACGACTCCGGTCTTGTCGGAGACCGAGATCAGGGCACGTGTCACTTCGACTGGGCCGTTGGTCGGATCCATGTTGGTCATTGCGGCTGCCTTACCTTCCTCGCTCGATGATCACTCGGCCGGGGTCGTCGTCGGCGATCCTAGCCTCGCCCCGGGCAACCATGCCGATCGCCTCGGGGAAGACTTGGTGCTCGACCGCGTGGATTTCCCGCTCGAGTTCCTCCCGCTCGACTCCCGGCCGGATCGGTACGGCCCGCTGGAGGATCACCGGCCCGGTGTCGGTCCCCTCGTCGACGAAGTGAACGGTGACCCCGGTCTCCGGGGCGCCGGCATCCAGGGCCTGGCCGATCGCGTCGAGTCCCGGGAAGAGGGGAAGGAGGGAGGGGTGGACGTTGACGATGCGATTCCGGAAGCGGGCGATGAACGGCGGGGTCAGGAGGGCCATGAAGCCGGCCAGGATGACGAGGTCCGCTTCGAGCAACTCGATCCAGTCGGCCATCGCGAGGTCGCGAGCCTCGCGGTCGGGGAACTGATCGAGGGTGAAGGTGCGGCTCGGCACCCCGGCTTCCGCGGCCCGGTCCAGTGCCTTTGCCCCCGCCCTGTCGGAGCCGACCCCGGCCACCTCGATTCCGTCCCGGCCGTGGAGCCGGTCGAGGATCGCCTGGAGGTTCGAGCCGGTGCCGGAGGCCAGTACGACCAGCCGGGATGTCTCGGACTCCTCTGCCACGCCACCATCCTGCCCGAATCGGCCACATTCGGCCGGCTGAGGCGAGAGTCGAGCGTGGTGCGGAGCGGCGGGTCGGGCCGCTCAGCGCCCGACCGGGATCGTCGCGATCTGCTCGAGGTTGAACTTGTTGTCGGCCTGCTCCGGATCGTCACCGAGCGGGTAGTTGCCGGTGAAGCAGGCATCGCAGTGGTCGGCGGGCGGGGTGCCGATCGCCTCGTAGACCCCCTCCATCGAGAGGTAGGCCAGGGAGTCCGCCCCGATCGCTTCACCGATTTCCTCGACGGTCCGGCCGTGGGCGACCATCTCCTCTCGGCCTGACATGTCGACCCCGTAGTTACAGCCGTACCGGATCGGCGGCGCCGAGATCCGGAGATGGACCTCGGTCGCCCCGGCGTCGCGCAGCATGCCGACGATCTGGCGGGTCGTGTTGCCGCGGACGATCGAGTCGTCGACCACGACGACCCGTTTGCCGGAGATGATTTCGGGCAGGGGGTTGAACTTGAGTCTCAGGCCGTGCTGGCGCAGCTCCTGGCCGGGCTGGATGAAGGTTCTGGCGACGTAGCGGTTCTTGATCAGGCCGTCGTCCTGGGGCAGGCCAGAGGCCCGGGCGAAGCCCCGTGCGGCCGGGGTGCCGGAGTCCGGGACCGAGATCACGAGGTCGGCTTCGACCGGTGACTCCCGCCAGAGGATCTCGCCCATCCTGCCCCGGACCTCCTGCAGGCGCTTGCCTTCCAGCCGGGTGTCGGGACGGGAGAAGTAGATGTGCTCGAAGACGCACATCGCCTTGCGCTCCGAGGTGAGGACCTGACGGGACTCGAGCCCTTTCTCGTTCAGCGAGATCATCTCGCCCGGGTTGACCTCGCGAACCAGCTCGGCCCCGATGATGTCGAAGGCCGAGCTCTCGGAGGCGATCACCCAGTCGTCGTCCATCCGGCCCAGGGAGAGCGGTCGGATGCCGAGTGGATCGCGGAAGGCGACGATCGCGTGCTTGGTCATCACCACGGTCGAGTAGGCGCCCTTCAGCTGCGGCATCACACTGGCTACCGCGTCCTCGACGTGGCGACCGTAGTCGGAGGAGATCATCGCGGCGATGATCTCGGAGTCGGTCGTGCCCCGAAAATCGATCCCCTTGTGACGCAGGCGGTTGTAGAGCTCGACCGCGTTGATCAGGTTCCCGTTGTGGGCGAGGGCAAGCTCGCGACCGTCGTCGCGCCAGATCGGCTGGGCGTTCTCCCACGAGCCGCCACCGGTGGTCGAGTAACGGACGTGGCCGATCGCCATCGAGCCGGTCAGGGCCTGGAGCTTCTCCTCGTCGAAGACCTGGGAGACGAGCCCGGCGTCGCGGATCGTCGTGATGTGGCCGCCCTCGCAGGTCGCGATCCCGGCCGACTCCTGGCCCCTGTGCTGAAGGGCGTAGAGGCCGAAGTAGGTCAGCCTCGATACGTCCCTGCCGGGTCCGTATATGCCGAACACCCCGCATTCGTCACGGGGTCCTTCGCGCTCCGGGATGATCGCCTCCTCGGCGGGGCTCAAGGCCTCTTTACCACCTGTCGCTCTCGGATGAAGGGGACTCGCGGAGATTCCCGGACGCACCCGCTCCGGAACTCCCTGCCCTCGGAGGGTAGCAGCAGCAGGTGCGGGGTCGAGGCCGTTTGCCGGGGGCAGGTCCGGGCCGGACCGGCTCACCCTTCGACCAGGGCCGGGAGCGACTCCCAGGCACCGCGGAGGCGACCGATCCCGAGTTCGAGCTCGAGGTTGCCGGCCTCCACCCGGAGCTCCAGGCCAACGACCGGGCCGAGCATCTCGACCGGAACGCCCTGGCCGCCGAGGGCTTCCAGCGCCGCTTTCTCCCCGGCCAGGATGAAGCCGCCCGGCCCTTCGCCGAACAGGGCATCGGCCGGCGAGCACTCCGTTCTTGCGATCAGGGCGCCGAGGTCCGCCTGGCAGCCGACCTCGGCGAAAAGGGCGAGCTCGGCCAGGGCGACCGCGATACCGCCGTCGGAGATGTCGTGAGCGCTCCGTACGGTGCCGCTCCGGACCGCTTCCCTGACCAGCTCGATCGCCGCGATCGTGCCTTCGATGTCGGGGTCGGGCAGTCCAGGACCGAGCGATCCGGTCAGGGCCGCGAACTCCGACCCGGCCCGTGACGGGTCGAACGGGCCGACCAGGGCGATCTCGTCGCCTTCCTCCCAGGGGCAGGAGGCGACCGTGGCCGGATCGGGGACCTCGCCGACCATGCCGATCACCGGGGTCGGGTAGATCGGGCCGGACGAGGTCTCGTTGTAGAGCGAGACGTTCCCGCCCACGACCGGCACCCCGAGCGCCCGACAGGCATCCCCCAGGCCCTCGACCGAGCTGGTGAGCTGCCAGGCGACGGTCGGCTTCTCGGGGTTGCCGAAGTTCAGGCAGTTGGTCAGGCCGAGCGGCTCGGCTCCGACGCAGGCCAGGTTGGCCGCGCACTCGAGCACGACACCGACCGTCCCCGCCCACGGTCCACAGGCGACGCGCCTGCCGGAGCCGTCGATCGCGACCGCTATCGCGGTTTCGGCCTCGGGCAGGGCGAGCACGGCCGCGTCGGCTGGCCCGGGCCGGACGACGGTTCGGGAGCCAACGATCGAGTCGTACTGGTCGAAGGCCCACTCCTTCGAGGCGATGGTCGGCGAGGCGAGCAGGGCAGGGAGGATCTCGTCCGGCGAGGCCTCGGGGTCGAGGTCGCCGCCGTTCGGGTAGGGCCACTCGGTCGGCTCGGCCGGATCGAGGTCGTAGGTCGGGCAGCCGTCGACCAGGTCGCCGACCGCCATCTCGCCGACCGTCTCCCCGCCGGAGGTGACGGTGAATGACCCCGTATCGGTCACCTCGCCGACCACGGCGAAGCCGGTCTGCCACTTCTCGCAGATCTCCTCGACCCTTCCGGCCCGGTCCGGCTCGACCACGGCCAGCATCCGCTCCTGCGACTCCGAGACCATGATTTCGAACGGCTCCATCCCGCCTTCCCGGAGCGGGACGCGGTCGACGTCGATTTCGATCCCCACCCGACCGGCCGAGGCCATCTCCCCGGCCGAGGAGGTCAGGCCGGCGGCACCGAGGTCCTGGAGCGAGACCAGCAGCCCCTCGGCGAGGAGCTCCTGGCAGCACTCGAGCAGCTTCGACTCCTCGAAGGGGTCGCCTATCTGGACGGTCGGGCGCTTGCCCTCGTCCTCGTCTCCCAGCTCGGCCGAGGCGAGCACCGACGCGCCTCCGATCCCGTCCCGGCCGGTCAGCGAACCCATCAGGACGACCAGGTTGCCTGGGCCGGAGGCGGCCGCCCTGACCATCTCGTCGGTCCGCGCCAGCCCGACGCACATCGCGTTGACCAGGGGGTTCTGGGCGTAGGGAGGCGCGAACTCGATCTCTCCCCCGACCGTCGGGATGCCCATCGAATTCCCGTAGTGCCCGACTCCCCTTACGACCCCGTCGACCAGGTAGCGGGTCCGTTCGTCATCGGGCGGGCCGAACCTGAGCGAGTCGAGCATCGCGATCGGCCGGGCCCCGAGGGCGATCACGTCGCGCAGGATTCCGCCGACCCCGGTCGCCGCACCCTGGAACGGCTCGACTGCGCTCGGATGGTTGTGGGACTCGACCTTGAAGGCGACCGAGTACCCGTTGCCCACGTCTACCGCCCCGGCGTTCTCACCCGGACCCATTACCACCCGTGGTCCCTCGGTCGGCAGGGTGCCGAGCAGCTTGCGCGAGTGCTTGTAGCCGCAGTGCTCGGACCAGAGCAGCGAAAACATCGCCAGCTCGACCGCGTTCGGCTCGCGGCCCATACGGCCGCAGATCAACTCGTACTCGCGGTCGGTCAGCCCGAGCTCGCGGTGCCTAGCCAACCTGCGCCCCGATCACGCCGCGGAAGATCTCCAAACCGTCGACCGAGCCGGTAAGCAGGTCGACCGCGTGCTCGGGGTGTGGCATCAGGCCGAGCACGTTTCCCTCGCGGCTGACGATCCCGGCGATGTCTTCGAGCGAGCCGTTCGGGTTGGTCCCCGGCGCGTACCGGAAGGCGACCTGACCGGACGAGACGATCTCCTCGAGCAGGTCTGGAGGGGCGAAGAACCGGCCGCTCTGGTGCTTCACCGGGATCGAGATCGACTGGCCCGGTTCGAGGCCCGCCGTCCAGGGGGAGTCCGCCTCGCAGACCACCAGCTCGCCCTGGTGGCAGGTGAACCGGGTCGAGTCGTTGGGCAGCAGCGCCCCGGGCAGGAGCCCCGACTCGCACAGGACCTGGAACCCGTTACAGATCCCGATCACCGGGCCGCCCTCGGCGGCGAACCGGGCGACGGCGGTCATCGCGGGGGAGAACCGGGCGATCGAGCCGGCCCTCAGGTAGTCGCCGTAGGAGAAGCCGCCCGGGACGACGACCGCGTCGACCCCGCCCAGGTCGTCGTCGCCGTGCCAGACGAGCCGGGCCTCGCCGCCGGCCAGCCGGCAGGCGTTGAGTGCGTCCCGCTCGTCGCACGAGCCTGGGAACTGGAGCACGCCCCAGACCATCAGTCGTCGAGTATCTCGATCTCGTAGTCCTCGATCAACGGGTTGGCGAGAAGCTTCTGGCAGAGCTCGTCGATCCGGGAAGGGTCGTCCGTCTCGAGTTCGACCAGTCGGCCGACCCGGACCTCGTCCACGCCGCCGAAGCCGAGCGCCGGCAGGGCCCGTTCGACCGCCTTGCCCTGGGCATCGAGGATTCCCTCGCGGGGCCTGATCAGGACCCGTACCTTCTTCGCCGAGCCGCTCATCCGGGCAGCTCCTCACCGGTCACCCGGTGGTAGGCCTCGAGGTAGCGGTCGCGGGTCTGTTCGATCACGTCCTCGGGGAGCTCCGGGCCGGGCGGGGAGTGGTCCCAGCCGGTCGCGTCGGCCCAGTCGCGCACGTACTGCTTGTCGAACGAGGGCTGGGCGCGCCCCGGCTCGTAGTCGTCCTCGGGCCAGAAGCGCGAGGAGTCCGGGGTCATCACCTCATCGCCGAGTACGACCTCGGCTCCGGGGTGACTTCCGAACTCGAACTTGGTGTCGGCGAGGATGATCCCCCGCTCGGCCGCGTGCCGGGAGCCGAACTCGTAGAGCTCGAGCGAGATCCTCCGGAGATCCTCCATCAGCGGTCGGTCCCCGACCAGCTCGGCCGCCTCGTCGAAGCTGATGTTCTCGTCGTGATCGCCGAACTCGGCCTTGGTGGCGGGCGTGAAGATCGGACGGGGCAGGCGGTCGGACTCCTGGAGGCCGGCCGGGAGCCCGACTCCGCAGACCGAGCCGCTCTCCTGGTACTCGCGCCAGCCCGAGCCGGACAGGTAGCCACGGACCACGCACTCGACCGGGTACATCTCGAGCTTGCGGACCAGCATCGCCCGGCCCCGGACCTCCTCCGGCACGTCCTCGATCGAGATCAGGTGGTTCGGGACGATCTCGTTCGTACGGTCGAACCAGAAGGCCGACATGCCGGTCAGGACCCGGCCCTTGTCGGGGATCGTGTCGGGCAGGATCACGTCGTAGATCGAGATCCGGTCGGAGGCGACCATCAGCAGGTCGTCCCCGGCCGTGTAGACCTCGCGCACCTTGCCGGAGGCGTGGAGGGTGAGGTTCTCGATGCTCTCTGCCACCGGGCCGATGCTACCCGGCAGGAACGGATGCCTCGCCCGGTTTCCTGCTCGTTGCGGCCAGTCGGATCGGGAAGGTCTGCCTAGGCGCGGAGCGGCTCGAGCCGCTCGAACACTTCCGGCAGGTGGATCAGGTAGGCGTCGAAGTCGAACACTGCGTCTAGATCGAGATCGGGTGCGGCGCTGCCGATCAGGTCGCGGAACGGGGTACCGGTGTCGAAGGCCTCCTGGGCCGCTGACTGAACGGTCCGGTAGGCCTCGTCGCGCTCCATGCCGGACTCGACCAGGGCGGTCAGGGCCCGCTGGCTGAACAGGGCGCCACTGGTCGCGTCGAGGTTGGAGCGGAGCCTGTCGGTGTCGACGACCAGGCCGGCGGCGAGCGAGGTCGCGAGCGAGTTCATGTAGTCGAGCAGGATCGTCGCGTCCGGCAGGATCACCCGCTCGGCCCCGGAGTGGGAGATGTCGCGTTCGTGCCAGAGGGCGACGTTCTCGAGTCCGGCTTGGGCGTAGGCCCTGAGCAGCCTTGCGAGGCCGGTCAGCCGCTCGCTCCGGATCGGGTTCCGCTTATGGGGCATCGCCGAGGAACCCTTCTGGGCGCCGGTCGCGAAAGGCTCCTCGGCCTCGCGGACCTCGGTTCGCTGCAGGTGGCGGATCTCGGTCGCGAAGCGCTCGATCCCGGCCCCGGCCAGGGCGATCACCGAGAGCAGGTTGGCGTGGCGATCGCGCGGAACCACCTGGGTCGCGACGTCCTCGCGCGAGAGGCCGAGTTCATCCATCACCTGGGCCTCGACCGACGGCGGTACTGATGCGTAGGTCCCGACCGCGCCGGAGAGCTTGCCGACCCGGCAGGCGTCGACCGCGTCCCTCAGCCTGGCGACGTTCCGGTCGGCCTCCATCGCGAAGCCGGCCAGCCGGAGCCCGAAGGTGGTCGGCTCGGCATGGACGCCGTGGGTCCGGCCGACGCAGAGCGCGTCCCGGTACTCGAAGGCCCGCTCGACCAGCGCATCCCGGTAGGCGATCGCACCTTCGAGCAGGACCTCCCCTGCCGCACCTAGCCGGATAGCGAGCGCAGTGTCGAGTACGTCCGAGGAGGTAAGTCCGTAGTGGATCCAGCGGCCGGCTTCTCCGCCGACCGATTCCGACACGACGTCGACGAAGGCCGCCACATCGTGGTCGGTGACCTGCTCCCGGTCGAGCACGGCCTCGACCGTGAACGATGCCTTCTCCCGGCAGCCCATTGCGTCGGCTTCCGGCACCACGCCCTGGGTGGCCCAGGCCGAGGTTGCTGCCAGCTCGACCGCGAGCCAGGAATCGAGCTTGGCCTGCTCGGACCAGATCTCGCCCATGACCGGCCGGGTGTAGCGCTCGATCAAGTCGCCCTCCCCGTCTCTACCACCGCTCGTCCCAGCTCGGTCAAGTTCATCCTCCGTCGGCCCCTTCGATCCCGGCCGCGATGTCGTGCCTCATCTGGCGTCCCTCGAACTGGACGACCTCGGCCGCATCGTATGCCCGGCGTCGGGCGGTCGCGACATCGGGCCCCAGACCGGTCAGGTTGAGCACCCGGCCGCCGCCGGTGACCACCACCTCGCCGTCGAGGGACGTGCCGGCGTGGACCACTTCGGCCATCCCTGCCGCCTCCTCGAGCCCGGTGATCGGGTCTCCGCTCGACGACGACTCCGGGTAGCCGGCCGAAGCGAGGACCACGGTCACGGCCCAGTCGTCGGCGAACGAGATCTCGACTCCCTCCAGCCCGCCCGGTTCGGTCGCGGCGAGGAAGAGATCGAGGATGTCGGACGTAAGCCGGGGCAGGACTGCCTGGGTCTCGGGATCGCCGAACCGGACGTTGTACTCGAGGACCTTCGGGCCGCCGGCGGTCATCATGAGGCCGGCGTAGAGGATCCCGTGGAAGGGCTCGCCCTGGCTTGCCATGTACTCGATCACCGGCCGATGGACGGCAACGCTCAGTCGCCCCGCCTCGGCCGGATCGATACCGGGAACCGGCGAGAAGCTGCCCATCCCGCCCGTGTTCGGTCCGGTGTCACCGTCCCCGATCCGCTTGAAGTCCCGGGCCGGGGCGAGCGGAATCGCCCTCTCGCCGTCGCAGATCGCAAGCAGCGAGAGCTCCTCGCCCTCGAGGAACTCCTCGATCAGCACCTCGGTCTCGCCGAACCGCTTCTCTGAGAAGAGGATCGCCAGCGCCTCGTCGGCGGCATCCCGGTCGGGACAGATCAGGACTCCCTTGCCGGCCGCCAGGCCGTCGGCCTTCAGCACCACCGGGAAGTCCCACTCGTCGAGCTCGGCCGCCGCCTGCCCGGCGTCGGCCACCACCCGGTAACGGGCGGTCGGTACCCCGGCCGCCTCCATCACCTGCTTGGCGAAGGCCTTCGAGCCTTCCAGCCTGGCCGCGTTGGCCCTTGGTCCGAAGGCCTTCACCCCGGCCGCCTCGAGTCCGTCGATCACGCCGGCCACGAGCGGCGCCTCCGGCCCGACCACGACCAGGTCGGCTCCGTTCTCCCTCGCCGCCTCGACCACGGCCGGCACGTCGGCCGGATCGAGGTCCGGGAGGCAGCGGGCGACCGCCGCGATCCCGGGGTTGCCCGGGGCTGCGATCAGCTCCGGCTTCGACGACGAGCGGGCGAGCGCGTTGACGATCGCGTGCTCGCGGCCGCCGCCGCCCAGGACGAGGACTCTCACGAACCGGACCTCCGCCTCAGAGGATCTCTTCCAGACGCTCCGAGGGCATCGCCGACATCGTCTCGCTGGACATCGTCCCGCGCGAGCCGAGCTCTGCCGAGACCCTTGCCATCACTTCTTCCGAGGGTGCCTCGACGACGGTCACGAAGTCGTACCTGCCCAGGGTCGCGTACTGGACCAGGACCTTCGCCCCCAGTGCTTCGACCTCACGGTTCACCTCGGCGACCCTGCCGGGGTGCTCCTTGATCGTCCTGACTCCCTCCGGGGTCAGGTTGCTCAACATGATGAAGGTAGCCATCCCGTCCTCTCCTTCCGTTCAGCTCGGATTGATCCCTGCCCGGAGCATAGTCCGGGCCGGACCGCGAGGCGGTCGGGGCGTCAGGGGCCGAAGCCGGCGTGGATGTGGTCCCGGTGGTCGGCCATCGCAAAGGCCGGCCCGGGGCCATCGAGGTCATACCCGTAGATCAGCTCGGTCGGCCTCGCGCCGTCCGGCAGGGCGACCAGCAGCCTGCCGACCTGGGAGCAGGGGCTGTCGTAGGACATGTCGGTGCAGGGGACGCCGTTGACCGCCGCGATGTCGAGCGCCCGGCCGTAGTAGTGGTTGGAGACGTTGCCGCTGGTGGTCAGCATGCCGTGGTCGGACCGCAGCGACGAGACCAGGATCCGGTATCGCGCGGTGAGGTAGGCGATCAGGTTGATCACCCTCGGGTCGATCCGGCCGCTCTCGATGTCGGACTGGGCGACCGGGTTGAGGATCTGGAGGTTGTCCCAGTTGATCTCGGTCGAGTTGGTCGTCGGCCTCGGGTAGAGGATCGTCCAGGCGCTCTTCGACTTCTCGCACTTGCCGGCCAGCCGCTTCGCGTCCCGGGTAACGGCCTCGACGTACCAGGCGGCGTGGTTGTGGGCGAACAGTGCGTTCTTCACGCTGCCTTCGGCCCAGATCATCCGGGCGAAGCTCGCCACGCCGTCCCACGGCGAGTCACGGGTGACCAGGCCGTCGCCGTCACCGTCGACGCCGTAGCGCTTCCACTGGCCGGGCTCGAGGCCCATCGGTCCGGTCTCCTCGGTCGTCTCGGGGCTCATGCTCCGGCCGAAGTTCGACTCGATCCTCGCCACTGCGGCCATCGCCCAGATCGCGTCCTGACCGAGCTCGTACCGGGCGGCCGAGTTCTCGAAGGCCCGCAGGTAGTAGGAGGGGACCGCGCCGAGCAGTCGTGGCTTCGCCTTGCAGGTGAAGACGGTCATCCGGTCGGGCTTCACGGTGTCCTGGAGGGCGCCGTAACAGGTCGCGTACTCGAGCACGTCTTCGACGTACCAGTCGGCGTGGTTGTAGGCCCAGATCGCGTCGTACCAGTCCCCCGGTGCCCCGGCGGCACTCAGGTAGTTGGCCGCCGAGTGGATCGCATCGCGGGCGTTGTACGGATCGGCCTCGCCGTCCCCGTCACCGTCTACGCCGTAGGCGTCCCAGGTCGGCGGCATGAACTGCATCCATCCGATCGCTCCGGCCGTGGAGGTGACTTCGTTCAGCCGGCCGAAGTCCGTCTCGATCCGGTTGATCGCAGCCAGGATCTGGGGGCCGCGCTCGCCGAGGCCGTACTTCTTCGCCGCCTGGATGTAGATCGGGATCAGCCGGGGCGGGGGGCCCTGGGTTCCGTCGCAGGCGGGGGCAGCGCCGGCCGGGTCGGAGAGGCCGAGGTTGGGATCGGTCGTGATCGTGACGTCGCTCGCTCCGCCTCCCCCGTCGGCCGAATCGGGTGCGGAGTCCGAGGGGACGACCGGCTTCGCCTTTCCTCCGAGGGAGGACGGATCGATTCCGCCGCTCTGGCCCGCGGCCACTTGGGCCCCAGCCACCGGGACGCAGGCCAGCGCCAGTCCGAGGGTCGCGATGACGATGAGCTTCGCCCTCATCCCTTCACCTCACTGACCAGCCATCGGCCCTTGCCCTCACGGACCAGGGAGAGTCGAAGCTCGCTGGCCGCCCCGGCCCGGATCAGGGAGACGGAGGCTTCGGTCCGCCGGCCCTTGGCGTTGCCCTCGACCACGTTGAGGACCCTCGCCCTCGGCACCTTCGTGTTCTCGGGCAGGCGCGGCGGGCGGGCTGTCAGCTCGCGGCCGAGGCGCCGGGTGGTCGTCTTCCTGATTTCGTCGATCGCTTGCTTGCGTCCGACCTCCCAGGCGGTGAAGGCGGTGGCGAACCGGTGGGCGACGGCCATCGCGGGGTCATCGGGCTTCACCGCGGGCTCGACAGCGTTGGCCGGCAGCCTGCCCGGGTTCTTTGCCGCTTCGCCGGAGGCCGCTTCGAACTCGGGGGCGACACCCTCGAGGGTCGGGTCGTCGGTCGCAGTCGACTCCATCGGGACGATTACCGTCCGGGGGTCCTCGGCCTGGACGACCACCGGGCGGGAGTCGGTGTTCTCTGCCTCGTTGTAGAAGAAGACGGCCGCCGCGCTCGCGCCGATCGCGACCATGGCCAGGGCCGTCGCGCCGACCCAGGCCAGGGGGCGCCGGCGTTCGGTCCGCTCACCCGACCGGGCACGGTCCCTGCCGCCGCGGGACCGCTCCTTTCCGGACAGGTAGTCGGAGACCGGCCAGATCAGCCGGTCCTCGATCGCCCACCAGAACTTCCTGAACGGCCAGGTGAGTGCCGAGGGAGCCTTTTCCGAAGCCGGATCGGACCCGTCCACGCGGTTCTCGTCTTCCTCCCGGATGTTTTCTTCCTTCCCTGCCAAAGCGATGCTTCGAAGCCAGTGGCGAAGGATACCCGTCGGAACCTTTCGGACTCGTAAAGGCGGTGTGTGCGAAACGACCCTTCCGCACCGGCAGTGCGAAAGGGGCTTTCGCTCAGGCTTTGTCGAAGGTCAGCTCGCCGTCGGCCGTCCCGACCACCACCCGGTCGCCCTCCGAGAAGTCGCCCTCGAGCAGCATCAGGGCGAAGGGGTCGACCAGCCGCTTCTGGATCACCCGCTTCAGTGGACGGGCGCCGTAGGTCGGGTCGTAGCCCAGGTTGCCCAGCAGGGTCCGGGCATCTTCGGTCAGCTCGACCTCGATATCGCGCTCGGCGACCCGGCTGATCAGCCCCTGGATCTGGAGGTCGACGATCCGGTCGATGTCGGCCCGGGACAGCCGGTGGAAGATCACCGTGTCGTCGATCCGGTTGAGGAACTCGGGCTTGAAGGTCGTGGCGAGGATCTCGTCGACCCGCTCCCGGATCTTCTCGTCGACCGTCTCGCCGGCGATCTCCTGACTGCCGACGTTCGAGGTCATGATCAGGACCGTGTTGGTGAAGCTGACCGTCCGTCCCTGGCCGTCGGTCAGCCGGCCGTCGTCCATCAGCTGGAGCAGGGTGTTGAAGACGTCCGGGTGGGCCTTCTCGATCTCGTCGAGCAGGACGACCGCGTACGGCCTCCGGCGGACCGCTTCGGTCAGCTGGCCGCCCTCCTCGTAGCCGACGTACCCGGGCGGGGCACCGACCAGTCGCGAGACGGTGTGCTTCTCCATGTACTCGGACATGTCGAGCCTGATCAGGGCGTCCTCGGAGTCGAACATGAACTCGGCCAGCGCCTTGGCCAGCTCGGTCTTGCCGACTCCGGTGGGGCCGAGGAAGAGGAAGGACCCGATCGGCTGTTCGGGGTCGGCCAGCCCGGCCCGTGACCGGCGCAGCGCGTTGGCCACCGAGCTGACGGCCTCGTCCTGGCCGATCACCCGTTCGTGGAGGCGCCCCTCCATGTGGACGAGCTTCTCCACCTCGCCCTCGAGCATTCGGCTGACCGGGATCCCGGTCCACTTCGCGACAACCTCGGCCACGTCCTCGTCGGTCACCTCCTCGGTCAGCATCGCGCCGCCCTCGGCCTGGAAGGCGTTCAGCTCCTCCTCGGCTCCCCGGACGGTCTGCTCGATCCCCGGGATCTCGGAGTACCGGAGCTCGGCCGCCCGTTCGAGGTCGGCTTCGCGCTCGGCCCGCTCGGCGTCCCGGTTCGCCTCCTCGAGGGCCGACTTGCCTTCCTTGATCGCTTCGATCAGGCCCTTCTCGGACTGCCATCTCGCCTTCATCGAGCTGGCCTCCTCGACCAGTTCGGCCAGCTCGGCCTCGAGTGCGTCGAGCCTCGCCTTCGAGGCTTCGTCGCTCTCTGCCTTCAGGGCCTCCCGCTCGATCTCGAGCTGCTGGATCCTGCGCTCGACCTCGTCGATCTCGGTCGGCATCGAGTCGATCTCGATCTTCAGCCGGGATGCCGACTCGTCGATCAGGTCGATCGCCTTGTCGGGCAGGAAACGGTCGGCGATGTAGCGCTCCGAGAGGGTGGCCGCGGCGATGATCGCCGAGTCCGCGATCCGGACGCCGTGGTGGACCTCGTACCGCTCCTTCAGTCCGCGGAGGATCGCGATCGTCGCCGGGACGTCCGGCTCCCCGACCATGACCGGCTGGAAGCGCCGCTCGAGGGCCGCGTCCTTCTCGATGTGCTTGCGGTACTCGTCGAGGGTGGTCGCGCCGACCGCCCGGAGCTCCCCCCGGGCCAGCATCGGCTTGAGCAGGTTGGCCGCGTCTACCGCGCCCTCCGCCGCCCCGGCCCCGACGATCGTGTGCAGCTCGTCGAGGAAGAGGACGATCTGGCCCTCGGCATCCTGGACCTCGGTCAGCACCGCCTTCAGCCGCTCCTCGAACTCGCCGCGGTACTTCGACCCGGCCAGCAGGGCGCCGATGTCGAGCGCGATCACCCTCCGGTCGCGGAGGCTCTCGGGCACGTCGCCCGAGACGATCCGCTGGGCGAGGCCCTCGACGATCGCCGTCTTGCCGACCCCGGGCTCCCCGATCAGGACCGGGTTGTTCTTCGTCCTCCGGGAGAGGACCTGGACGACCCGGCGGACTTCCTCGTCCCGGCCGATCACCGGGTCGAGCTTGCCGGCCTCGGCGTCGGCGGTCAGGTCGCGTCCGTACTTCTCGAGCGCCTGGACCTGGTCTTCGGGGTTCGGCGAATCGACCTTGTGAGGGCCGCGTACCTCGCTGATCGCCCCGGCCAGGGCGTCCCGTCCCGGCAGCACCTCGGCCAGGGGGGTCGGTCCGTCGGCGATACCAAGCAGGAGGTGTTCGGTCGAGAGGTACTCGTCGCCCATGCCGGCCATCTCGCCCTCGGCCCGGTTGATCACCTGGAGCAGGGAGGAGGAAGGCTTGGGGTCGGATTCGGCCTCGCCGGAGAGGGTCGGCAGGTCGGAGATCGCCGCCTCGACCTTCGCCCGGACGGCCGGGATGTCGGTCCCGAGTTTGGCCAGCACGGCTGGGACCAGTCCGTCCTGCTGGTCGAGCAGGGCCGAGAGCAGGTGGGCCGGGGTTATCTCGGTGTTCCGGTTCCCGATCGCCAGGCGCTGGGCCTGGGCGAGCGCCTCCTGTGTCTTGACCGTGAAGCGATCAGGCTGCATCTTCGCCTTCCTTTCTCTGTCTTCGAACCACGACCCTCACCGGCCGGGCCTCGACCGGGGGCTTCGGGAGGTCGGGTTCGTATCTTCCGTACGGAACGATCTCGGCACCCAGCTCCCGGTGTACGCGGTCGACCTCCTCGGTCAGCCGCCTTTCCAGATCGCGTGCCCGGGACCGCATCCGTTCGAGTTCGTCCCGCATCTCGGCGAACCGGGCTTCCATCTCGAGCACCGCTTCGACCCCGGCCAGGTTGAGGCCGTTCTCGGAGGTCAGTCGCTGGATTCGCTTCAGTCGTTCGACGTCCCGCTTGGAGTAGAGCCGGGTGTTGCGAGGGGAGCGCTTCGGCGTGATCAGGCCCTTCGCTTCGTAGATCCGGAGGGTCTGGGGGTGCATGTCGGCCAGCTCGGCCGCCACCGAGATCATGAAGAAGCCACGGTCCTCGTCGATGTCGACCTCGTCGCGCCTGGATTCGTCCCTCTCGCTCAACTCTTCCTCCCTGCGCCGGCTCGTGCCTTCGCGAGCAGTTCAGCTCTCGGGTCGTTGCCGTTCATCGCCTCGGCCAGCTGGTCGACCGCCTTGCGCTGCTCGGCATCGAGATCCTTCGGGATCGCGATCTCCATCCGGTAACGGATGTCGCCGCGGCCCTTCTCGGCCCTGCCCTTGCCCGAGGTGCGGGGAGGGCCCTCGCCCTTCAGTCGGTGGATGGCGCCGTTCTGGGTCCCGGGGGCGACGCGGATCCGCTTGGTCCCGTCGAGGGTCGGGACCTCGATCGTCCCGCCCCGGATCGCCTCGGTGACCGAGATCGGAATCTCCACCTCGAGGTTGCCGTCGTCGAGTCGCCTGAAGATCGGTGACGGCGTGACCTGAACGGTCACGAACAGGTCGCCCGACGGCGCGCCCCGCCCGCCCGCCTCGCCCTTGCCGGCGACGCGGATCCGACTGCCGTCCTTGACCCCGGCCGGGATCTTGACCCGGTACCGCTTGGTCTGGTGGGTACGGCCGGTTCCGCCGCAGGTCTGGCAGGGCTCGGGGATGATCTGGCCCGTTCCGCCGCAAAGGGAGCAGGGCTGGCTGATCGAGAAGAAGCCCTGTCCCTGGGCGTCGATCCCCCTGCCCTGGCAGGAGGGGCAGGTCTCCGAAGTGGTGCCCGGTCGAGCCCCCGTTCCGGCACAGGTCGGGCAGGACTCGGACTTCGGCACGGTGACGGAGATCTGGGTCCCCTTCATCGCGTCGTCGAAAGAGATCCGGACCTCGGTCTCGAGGTCGCGGCCACGGATCGGAGGGGCACCGGCCCCCGGGCCGCCACCCCGGTTGAAGATTCCGGAGAGGATGTCCCCGAAGTCGCCCGGGAAACCGCCGGGCTGGCCAGCGAAGCCACCCTCGCCACCGAAGCCGCCGAACATCCCGCCCTGGTCGTAGGCCTGACGCTTCTCGGGGTCCGAGAGCACGTCGTAGGCCTCCTGGACTTCCTTGAAGCGCTCCTCGGCCGCCGGATCGTCCGGGTTCCGGTCCGGGTGGTACTCGCGCACCAGTTTGCGGTGTGCCTTCTTCAGCTCCTCGGAGGTCGCGTCCTTCGAGACCCCGAGGACTGCGTAGAGGTCCTTCGCCATCGCCCGGCCCCTACTTCGAGACCACCACGCGGGCGGCCCGGATCAACTGGTCATCCACACGGTAGCCCCGCTGCATCACCTCGAGCACCAGCCCGGGCGCCGCGCCCTCCGCCTCGACCGCCTGGATCGCCTCGTGGAGGTTGGGATCGAACTCGCCGCCGGCAGGGTCGAACTGCTCGATCCCCGCACGGGCGAGCGCCCCGACCAGATCCCGGTAGGCAACGACTATTCCCTGGAGGGTGACCGGCGCCCCGTCGGGGAAGCCGTCCTCGACCGCGGCCTGGGCGCTCACGCCCTCGGCTGCCATCGCCCGCTCCATGTTGTCGAGTGCCTCGATCACGCCTTCGGCGACCTCGGCACGTCCCTTGAGCACGGCCTGGGTCGACTCGGCCGAGACTCGCTTGCGATAGTTGTCGAACTCGGCCCTGGTCCGCTGGGCGAGCTCGAGGTACTCGTCGCGCTCCCTGGTCAGCTGGGCCACCGGATCCTCGGGGACGGACTCCTCCGCTCCTTCCGGGGCAGCCTCGGCCTCGGGGGAGTTCGGCAGGTCCCCCTCCGGGACCGCGGACTCCCCGCCGGGGGTCTCCACCCCGGCGGGTGCCGCCTCGTCGCCGGCCCGCTCAGGGCCGGCCGTCTCGTCGGCCAGCCCCGGGGTCACTTGCTCTCGTCCTCGTCGACGACCTCGGCCTCGATCACCTCTTCCTCGTCGTCCGAGGGGGTGCCGTCACCGTTCGCCGAGCCTTCGGCCTGGGCTGCCTGAGCAGCCTGGTAGACCTTCTCCGAGACCTTGTGGAAGGCCGACTGGAGCGCCTCTGCCTTCTGGTTGATCGCCTCGGCATCATCGCCCTCGACCGCCTCGCGGACGTCCTTGATCGCGGCCGTGATCAGCTCGCGGTCATCGTCCGCCACCTGGTCGCCCAGCTCCTCGAGCTGCTTCTCGGAGCTGTACGCGGCGTTCTCGGCAACGTTCCGGGCCTCGGCCAGCTCGCGCTGGCGGGCGTCGGCGTCGGCGTGGGTCTCGGCGTCGGAGATCATGTCCTCGATCTCGGTCTCGGAGAGGCCTGAACCGGACTTGATCTCGATCTTCTGCTCCTTGCCGGTCCCGAGGTCCTTGGCGCCTACGTGGAGGATACCGTTCGCATCGATGTCGAAGGTGACTTCGATCTGGGGCATCCCCCGCGGTGCCGGCGGGATCCCGGTCAACTGGAACTTGCCCAGGCTCTTGTTGTAGCTCGCCATCTCGCGCTCGCCCTGCAGGACGTGGATCTCGACCGAGGGCTGGTTGTCCTCGGCGGTCGAGAAGACCTCCGACTTCTTGGTCGGGATGGTCGTGTTGCGCTCGATCAGCCTGGTCATCACGCCGCCCTTGGTCTCGATCCCGAGGGTGAGCGGAGTCACGTCGAGCAGCAGGACGTCCTTGACGTCGCCCTCGAGTACTCCGGCCTGGATCGCCGCGCCGAGCGCCACGACCTCGTCCGGGTTGACGCCCTGGTGGGGCTCCTTGCCAGTCAAC
>JAUMBO010000051.1:0-2507 GCA_032119635.1 Solirubrobacterales bacterium | reverse complement strand
GCCTCGGCCTGATCGGTGACGCGGCCGAGTCCGAGGCCCTCGCCGCCTCGCTCGACTCGAACGACGGGGTCTACTTCGTCCCGGCCCTGACCGGCCTGGGTGCCCCCTGGTGGGAGCCGGGGGCGAGGGGAACGATCGTCGGGCTGACCCGGGGGACCGGCCGGGCCCACCTCGTCCGGGCAACCCTCGAGGCGATCGCCTACCAGTCGCTCGACGCGGTCCGGGCTCAGGAAGAGGCAACCGGGCGCCGGATCGAATCCCTCAAGGTGGATGGCGGCGCGGTCGCCAACGGCTGGCTGATGCAGTTCCAGGCCGACCTGCTCGGGGTCCCGGTGATCGCCCCGGCCTCCTTCGAGACGACCGGTACCGGGGCCGCGGCCCTGGCGGCGGTCGGGGCCGGGATCGAGACGCCGGAGCGGCTCGCCGGGCGGTGGGAGGCTTCCGCCAGGTGGGAGCCCTCGATGTCCCGTGATCGGGCAGCGGAGCTTCTCGCCGGGTGGCACCGGGCGCTCGCCACCTGCCGGGGCCATGCCGCCCCGGACCAGACGGACTAGCCGGCGACGGGCCGAATAGGATCAATCGCCGATGGCCGAGATCAAGCCACAGGTCTACCGTGACGATCGGCCGGCCGAGTTCTTCGAGAAGTTCCACCGCCGGGCGAGGGAGCGCCGGCCCGGCTACATGTACTCGCTGGTCCGGTCGGTGGTCACCCCGATCTGCCTCTTCCTCTACCGAACCCGGGCGGTGGGTACCGAGAACGTTCCAAGGACGGGTCCGGTGCTCGTCGTGCCGAACCACTTCAGCCAGATGGACCACTTCTTCGCCGGCGTCTACCTTTGGCGGAAGCTCCGGATCATGGCCAAGTCACAGCTCTTCGGACCCCCGGTCCTTACCTGGATCCTCTTTCACGGCGGCATCTTCCCCGTCCGCCGCGGGGTCAGGGACGAGGAGGCCTTCGAGACCGTACGGACGATCTTCTCCCAGGGTGGCTCGGTCATGGTCTATGCCGAAGGCGGCCGTTCGAGGACCTCGGACCTCGGCGAGCCGAGACCGGGGGTGGGCCGGATGGCGCTCGAATCGGGGATTCCAGTCGTGCCGGTTGCGATCTACGGCTCGGCCGGGGTGCGGAGCTGGAAGAAGTTCCGGTTTCCGTCGGTGACCGTCCGCTACGGCGAGCCGCTCACCTTCCCGGTCGAGCCCGACTCGGACCGAGACCGCCAGCTCGAGGTCGCGAATGAGATCTTCGACCGGGTCAAGGAGATGTACTCGGATTTCGACCGGCTCGGCCGGAAGGGCGTCTTGGCCGAGGCCCGAGCCGCCGAACGTTCCCGATCCAGCTGACCCGACCCGGGCCGACTACCCGATGCGGGGTGGCAGCTTTGCGAAGAAGTCCGGGTCGTGACCCGGCACGATGATCGCGTCCGGATGCTGTCTCCGGAAGAGGGCGAGCTCTCTGATGCTCCGTTCGTAGTTGTGGCGGTCGCGGGCCCGGGCGGCGAGGTCGGCACCCGGGTCGAGTTGTCCGTCGAGGAAGATCGCGTCACCGGCCACCAGGACGATTCCGGCCCCGGTCCTCAGAACGACCGACTGGTGGCCGGCCGAGTGGCCCGGGGTCGAGACGAGAACCACGCTGCCATCCCCGAACAGGTCGAAGGAGCGGCCGAAGGTCGAGTGTGAGTTGATCGAGTCGGCCTCGTAGTCGACCGTTCGGAAGTCGAGTGCGTGATCGAACTGCTGGGGGCGGTAGTACTTGAGGATCGGCAGGAGGCCCGTGGTCGCGTCCTCCCACTCGGCCTTCGAGACGACGAAGGCGGCGGACGGGAACTCGGACACCGCCGAGGCGTGATCGACGTGGAGGTGGGTCAGGACGACCGTCCGGATGGAAGAGGGTTCGATCCCCTGGGCCCTCAATCTGTCCGGGACGGCCTCGCCCTTCGAGACCACCGGATCGGTGAAGGAGGCGGCCAGCCGGCCGAGGTTCGCCTCCGGGTCGCTGGCGATCGAGGGGTGGAGGCCGGTGTCGATCAGGACCGGGCCGGCGCCGGGGTGGTGGACGAGGAAGGCCGGGACCGGCACGGGTCGGGTCGGGCCACGCATCGTCCGCAGGGACTTGATCAGGCCCATCGCGCCGGTTGGAGACGCCTGGATCGCCTCCGCGACCTCGAGCGTCCCGGTGACCATCGGATCGACCGTCACCCGGGCTTCCTGCGTGCCGCCGGGCAGCGGGGTGTCGAGCGGCCTCGGGCTGGTCTCTACGGCCATCGTCCGAAGATACCGCCGGTCAGATCACAGGTAGGGTTGCTCGCCTCGATGGGTGAATCCGTACCGCAAACCGGTTCCGAGATCTTCAGGGATGGCCTGCTCAACGGCCAGGTCGCCGTCGTTTCCGGTGCCGGAACGGGCCTCGGCCGCGCAGCCGCGCTGGAGCTGGTCCGGCTGGGTGCGACCGTGGTCGGCTGTGGCCGCCGGCCCGAGCCGCTGGCCGAGACGGAGACCCTCGCCGCCGG
>JAUMBO010000050.1:0-2232 GCA_032119635.1 Solirubrobacterales bacterium | reverse complement strand
CTCCACGTAGGCCCGTTTATAGGGGTCGATCTCCTCCTTGAGCTGGAGGTCGGCCAACCCGATCTCGTATAGGCGCCGGATCGGATCGGGATGCTCCAGCTCGCCGAGTTCCATCTCCCCCCAGCCGAGCGAGTAGGCCCGGGTCAGGACTTGACCGATCAGCTCGGTCCGGGAGCCGAACCGGTAGGTGAAGGTCGTGGTCGAGGTGTCGGCCCGGTCGGCGAGGGTCCGGAAGGTGCAGCCGGCCAGGCCATCCTCGGCGATCACCTCGATCGCCAGATCGAGCAGCTCCTCTGCCGAGTACTCCGGTGGTCTCCCCCTGTCCGCCATCGTGGGTCAAGTCTTGAAAAACGGGAATCTCTGTAAGGAGGGTGGACACGATCGCGACCCTTGGTCCAGACTTGGCACGGTGCCCCGACCCGGGAACGGAGGATTCAGGTGGACGATGAACTGAGGGACGCAGTAGAAGATCTGGCCAGCGAAGTCAGGACCCTCTCGGACCGGATCGGGGAGCTCGAACGGGCAGTCAGGGATGGGGACCTGGGCCCCGCGCCCACGCCGACCCCCGACTCCTCGCTCTCGGCCAAGCTCGACCGCCTGACCGGCGAGGTCGAGGCGATCCGCAGGGAGATGTTCTGAGCATGGCCGAAGACCCGGAGCAGGGCACGGCCAAACTGCTCGAGGCCCTGAGCGCGATCCTCGAGCGCCTCCACGAAATCGAGATCCGGCTCGATTCGATCGAGGCCCAGGTCGAGACGTTCGCGGTCATCGACCTCGACTCAGCCCTCGACGAGGTTCGGGCCGAGGTCCGCTCGATCAAGGACGAGATGCTCTAGCTCTAGAGAGCCGCGACCGCCTTCTCGATCGCGTCCCCGATCAGCTCGAGGTGCTCCTCGGTCGCGGTGAGCGGCGGCGAGACCGCGACCCCCCTGCCGAGCGGGCGCATGAGCACCCCCTCGGCCCGGGCTGCCAACCCCAGCTTGATCGGGGCACCGGGGTCCGAATCGAGGATCTCGCCCGATATCTCGACGGCGGCGAGGAAGCCCAGGCCACCACGGACCTCGGCCACGTTCGGCGAGTCGGCGACCCGGGACATCTGCTCGAAGAGCGGCGCTTCGAGCTCCTGGCCTTTGGTCAGGAGCCCCTCTTCCTCGAGGATCCGGAGGTTCTCCAGCCCGGCCGCGCAGCAGGTCGGGTGGCCGCCGTAGGTCGCGCCGTGGCGGAAGGGCGGGGCGCCCTCGGCCCAGAAGGGAGCCGCGATCTCGCCCGAGATCACCACCCCGCCGAGCGGCAGGTAGCCAGAGGTGACTCCCTTGGCGAAGGTGATCATGTCCGGGACGACCCCGGGCCAGCGCTCGATCCCGAACCAAGTGCCGAGCCGGCCGAAGGCGTTGATCACGGCATCGACCACGAACAGGACCCCGTGCTCGGAGCAGATCGCGGCCACCTCCTCCACATATCCCTCGGGCGGTGGGTAGACACCCCCGGCCCCGATCACCGGCTCGATGAAGAAGGCCGCGACCTTCTCCGGTCCGATCCGCTCGATCTCCTCCCTGAGTGCGGCCGCGTCGTCCCAGGGCACTACCGAGGTGTCGGCTGCGACTTCGCCGTAACCCTCCCGGTTGGGCGGGATTCCGGCCAGGCCGGTGCCGAAGCCGTGGGTTCCGTGGTAGCCGTGCTGGCGGGAGATCAGGTGCTGGCGTTCGGGGTGGCCCACTTCGTGCCAGTAGCGACGGGCCAGCTTGGCGGCGGTGTCGATCGAATCGCCACCGCCGGAGGTGAGGAAGATCTTTGCCTCGGGGATCGGCGCGAGGGCGGCCAGCCTGGAGGAGATCTCCTCGGCTGGGCGATTGGTGAAGTCGCCGAATGTCGAGTAGGCCTCCAGCTCGGCCATCTGCTTCTGGACCGCGTCGGCGATCGACTTGCGGCCGTGGCCCACGTTCGTGTACCACAGCGATGCTGTCGCATCGAGGTACTTGTCGCCTGCCTCGTCGAAGACCCAGACGTCCTCGGCCCGGGTAAGGACCATCTCGGCCTCACGAACCTGCCCCATCGGGGCGAACGGGTGCCAGAAGCGGGTGTCCTCGATCGTGGTCATCGGCCTACCTCCTGGGAGCGACTCCGATCCGGCCGTATGCCGGACGGGGAGCCGAGTCTAGTGGGCGGGAAGCGGCGGCAAGGGGCGCGCCGGGCGAGCGGAAACGGCCCGGGTCAGATCGAACCGCAGGTACC
>JAUMBO010000049.1:0-1991 GCA_032119635.1 Solirubrobacterales bacterium | reverse complement strand
CTGTCAGAAACCGGTCCGTACGGACGACTGACTGCCTGACTGCTGTGGTGAAAGAAGAGAACCGAGAGGAGCAAACACACGATGGCTGAGAACATCAACAGGGTCACGATCACGGGCAACCTGACCACCGATCCCGAACTCCGGCACACGAACGGCGGAACGGCGGTCTGCAGCCTCCGGGTTGCGGTCAACGGCCGCCGCAAGGACGAGAGCGGCCAGTGGGTCGACAAGCCCAACTACTTCAACGTCACCGTCTGGGGCGCCCAGGGTGAGAACTGCGCCACCTACCTGGCAAAGGGTCGGCCGGTCGCGGTCGACGGACGGCTCGACTGGCGCGAGTGGGAGGCAAAGGACGGATCCGGTAAGCGCCAGGCGGTCGAGATCGTCGCCGACCAGGTCCAGTTCCTCGGCTCCCGCGAAGGCGGAGCGCCCGGCGGCCAGAACGGCGGTGGCTTCACCCCGGCAGCCGACGTGCCGGCCGACTCCGGCGACTTCGCCCCTTCGGGTGCGGCCCCGGACGACGACATTCCGTTCTGAGGTCCCTCGGTTTCCCGGAAGATCGGGTGAGGGGCGGCTCCGTCCCCACCCGTCCTTCCGGGAGGCGGTAGAGTCTCCGTTTCGCCCGAATCCGGCCCTGCCGGCGGGCGGTGACACGAGACAGAGAAGAACCGGGAACGGGTAGAGGAAACCAGGCAGATGGCAAAGACACGGGAATCATCCGGCAGGCGTGGTCGCCGCTTCAGCGAGCGCTACCGCCCGCGCAAGTACACGAAGATCCCGGTCGAGAACATCGACTACAAGGACCTCAACCTGATCCGCAAGTTCATCTCCGACCGGGGCAAGATGCGCTCGCGCCGGGTGACGGGCCTCTCGCGCCGCCACCAGCGCCAGCTCTCGATCGCCGTCAAGCGCGCCCGCGAGCTCGCCCTCCTGCCCTACGTGAAGAGCAGGTAATGGCCCAGGCGATCCTCCTGCAGGACGTCGAGGGGCTCGGCGAGAACGGGACCGCAGTCGAGGTTTCGGACGGCTACCTGCGCAACTACCTCCAGCCGAGGGGCCTGGCCCAACCGGCTTCTCCGGGTGCCCTCGAGGCCGCGATCCAGCGCAAAGAAGCGGCCGAGAAGGCCGAGCGCGAGGCAGCCGCAAGGGCTTCCGAGGTCGCGTCGCTCCTCTCGAAGACCGTACTGACGATCCAGCACCGGGCCGGCGAGGACGGGAAGCTCTACGGGTCGGTGACCAACAAAGAGATCGCCGACGCCATCCGTGACGCGCGGGGCCTGAAGATCGACCGCCGGAAGGTCCGGCTCGATGTCCCGATCCACGAGATCGGCACCTACATGATCGAGGTCGAGATTCCTGGCGGCGCCACGGCTTCGGTCAAGACGATCGTCGCCGAAGAGAAATAGCCCCCGAGGGCCCTCCTCACGACATCGAGGCCGAGGCCTCGGTCCTCGGTGCGATGCTGGTCAGCGATCCGGCCGTCGGCCGGGTGATCGACGACGTAAGGCTCCGGACCGAGGACTTCTACCTCGATCGCCACAGGGCGATCTTCGAGGTGATGCTCGACCTCTACGCCAAGGGTGATGCCTGCGACGAGCTGACCGTCCGAGCCGCACTGGACGCGACCGGCCGGACGGACGAGGCCGGAGGGCCGGCCTACGTCTCCGAGCTGGCGGCCAAGGTCCCCGCCCCCGGCAACGCCCGGAACTACGCCGAGATCGTCCGCGAGAACGCCGTGCTCCGGCGGCTGCTAGAGACGAGCTTCCAGATCGGCTCCTGGGTCAACGAACGGGAGGGCTCGGCCGACGAGCTCTCGGAGCGGGCCGAACAACTGCTCTTCGAGGTGGCCCACAAGGACCAGGTATCGGACTTCCGTCGCCTCGCCGACGTCCTCGACGACGAGGTCGAACGGCTCGAGAAGCTCGGCAAGGGCGAAATCGACCTGACCGGCACCCCGACCGGCTTCCCCCGGCTCGATGATCTGACCGGCG
>JAUMBO010000048.1:0-4008 GCA_032119635.1 Solirubrobacterales bacterium | reverse complement strand
GTCTCGGGTACGTACCTGCCTCCGTACGGGCCGAACCTGCCTGGATCGTCCGTGCCGCCGGTCATTCGGCCACCACGGCCGCACCCTGCGCGGCTTCGATGAAACGTGCCATCAGCGCATGATCCTTGACTCCGGGCTCGGACTCGACCCCGCTCGCCACGTCGACGGCCTCGGGGTGGGCGATTTCGATCGCTTCCGAGACGTTCTCGGGATCGAGTCCACCGGCGAGGATGAAGGGGACGCCGGTCCGGTGGCCGGCCAGGAGCTCCCAGTCAAAGACCTGACCGGTACCCCCTCGCTTCGTGCCGCTCCGGCTGTCGAACAGATGCCAGGCCGTCCGGAAGGGCTCGGCCCTGTGGAGGTCGGCAGCGCTGGAGACGTGGATCGCCTTGATCACGGGGCAGCCGGTCCGACGGGCGACCTCGGTACAGAAGGCGGGTCCCTCCCCACCGCTCAGCTGGATCATCGTCAGGCCGGCGTTGCCGGCGGCGTCGACCACCCGGTCGAGTGTCGGGTTGACGAACACCCCGACCACCTCGCACTTCCTCTTCATCGCGGCACCGATTACCGCAGCGTCGGAGTACTTCACGGCGCGGGGACTCTTCCGGTAGTGGACGAGACCGATCGCCCAGGCACCGAGATGTGCCGCCACCTCGGCATCCTCGAGTCTGGTTATTCCGCAGAACTTCACCTTCATCCCCGAAAGCGTAGGCCACTGGGAAGGCCGCCACCGTCACCTGTCGGAACCGGTGGCCGGCGGCCGATCAGGGACGGTTGCCGAGCTCGACCGTCAGGTCGAGCTCCCTGCCGCCCCGGATGACGACGATCTCGACCGTGTCGCCGACCTCGAGATCGTCGACGATCCGCGCGATGTCCGACATGCCGGGCCCTTCGGCCTCGCCGAACCGGACGATCAGGTCGCCTGTGCCCGCGCCGGATCCCACGAGGCCGGCCTCGGAGGCCGGGCCACCGGGCACGACCTGCTCGACCAGCACTCCCTCGCGACCTTCGAGGTCAGCGGAGACGGGCTCGCCCCCCGCGGGGAAGTCCCTCCCGGAAACCCCGAGCCAGGCGTGTTCGACCTCGCCGGTCTCCCGGATCTGGTCGACCACGTCGGTGACCGTGTTGGAAGGGACGGCGAAGCCGATCCCGACATTGCCGTTCGAGCTGCCACCGGTCGCAATCTGCGAATTGACTCCGATCACTCGGCCCTCCGAGTCGAGCAACGGCCCTCCTGAGTTGCCGGGGTTGATCGCGGCGTCGGTCTGGATCACGTCGGGGATCGTGTAGGAGTCGACGGCCGTGATCTCGCGCTGAAGGGCGGAGACAATGCCGGTGGTGACCGTCTTCTCCAGTCCGAAGGGATTTCCGATCGCAACGACGGGGTCGCCCACCTGGACTTCGTCAGAATCGGCCAGATCGAGCGTCACGGAGGCCTCTGCCGGGAGATCGACCTCGAGTAGCGCGAGGTCGGTCGACGGATCGGCGCCGACGACGGTCGCGGAGTGCTCCTCATCTCCCAACCGAACCGAGACCGAGGTCGCCCCGGCGACGACGTGATTGTTGGTGACCATCGAGCCGTCGCGGTCGATCAGGAAACCGGTCCCGGTCGCCTCTCCCCCTCCCGACTGCCCGAAGGGCGAATACGGCTCGCGATCTGCCTGACGGGTGGCCGTGATGAAACCGATCCCGGCCTCGGTCTCGCGATAGATCCGGTTTACGGGGGTGGCGGGATCGTCAGGGTCGGACCCCGGCTCGGGGATGGTGGCCAGGGGCGGAGAGGTGACCCGATCCGGTGAGCGTTCGGGAACCGCGCCGGCCGAAACGAGCAGGAAGGCGGCCATCGCGACCACGACGCCTCCGGCAACCGCGGCGATGAAGAGATCCCTGAACCTGGTTCGCTCCGACTTCAAACCGGGCCGAGCTTGACACCCGATCGTTCGGGGGCGCTAAGGAAAAGTCGAAGGTTTCCTAAATCCGGCGACCCAGAACCGCGGGGTCAGGGCAGTTCGTGCTCGGTCGTCTCCTCGATCGAAGCCGTGAACTCGCGAAGCAGTGACTCGGGGTCTTCGGTCCTCATCAGGCTCTCGCCGATCAGGGCGCCGTCGACACCGATCCGTTCCAGCTCTGCAAGCTCCTCCCTGCGGGATATGCCGCTCTCGGAGACGACCGTCTTGCCGGTCGGGACGTCGGTCAGCAACTCGTAGGTCGTTGCGACATCGACCTGGTTGGTGTCGAGGTTCCGGTTGTTGATCCCAATCACCTCGGCACCGGTCTCGAGCGCTCGGAGCAGATCGTCCTCGTCGTGGACCTCGACCAGGCAGTCCAGGTCGAGACCGACGGCCTCGGCCTGGAACTCCTCGAGTCGGGAGTCCCTGAGCACCGTGGCGATCAGGAGCACGGCGTCGGCGCCGGCGGCCGCCGATTCAGTCAACTGGTACGGGTCGACGATGAAGTCCTTGCGGAGGATCGGGAGGCTCGAGTTCTCCCTGGCGATCCGCAGGTCCTCCAGGCCCCCGTCGAAGTGCGTGCGGTCGGTGAGGATCGAGAGCGCCGCTGCGCCACCCGCTTCGTAGGCGGCCACCTGGGCGGCCAGGTCGCGGTCCGGGGCGATCGGCCCGGCGCTGGGGGATCGACGCTTGAACTCGCAGATCAGGGAGATACCGGGCCGGGCGAGCGCCTCGCGGAAGGGCCGGCCCTGGTCGCGACCGGCAAGCCGTTCGCGTAGCTCCTCGACCGGAACCTCACGACTGCGCTGCTCGACCCCTTCCTGAGCCGAATCGACGAGTTGATCGAGGAGAGACACTTCCCCGGAGAACCCTACCGTCCGTCTTCCCGGGCGACCAGTCGCTCCAGCACGCGGGCTGCAGCGCCCGAATCGATCGCCTCGGCCGCGATCCCGACCCCCTCCGTCAGGTCGTCGGCCCGACCGGCCACCAGGATCGCCGCGGCCGCGTTCACCAGCACGAGATCCCGCGCCGGGGAATCATCCCCCGTCAGGATCCGCCTCGCCGTATCGGCATTCTCTGCCGGCGTGCCACCGGCCAGCTCCTCTGGCTCGGCCGGGCGAAGGCCGAGCTGATCCGGCTCGACGGTCCACTCCCGGACGTCCCCATTCCTTACCTCGAGTATCCGGGTAGGCGAGGTGAGGGCGATCTCATCGGTGCCGTCCGCGGCCGAGACGACCAGGGCGTGCTCGGCATCGAGTCCAGCCAGCGCCGCCGCGATCCGGTCCTGGAAGGCCCGGTCGGAGATCCCGACGACCTGACGTCGGGCTCCGGCCGGGTTGGTCAACGGCCCGAGCAGGTTGAAGATGGTCCTTACGCCGAGTGCCTTCCGGACCGGGACGACGTGGCGCATCGCCTCGTGATGGAGCGGCGCAAACATGAAGCCGAAGCCGTTCTCGTCGATCGAGGCTGCGATCTCTTCCGGGGAGAGGTCGAGCGGAACACCGAGCTCCTCCAGCAGGTCGGCCGAGCCGCAGAGGCTGGTGTTGGAGCGATTGCCGTGCTTGGCCACCGCACAGCCCGCACCGGCGGCAACCAGGGCCGCCACGGTCGAGACGTTGAAGGTCGAGGGGCCTCCGCCGGTCCCGGCGGTGTCGACCACGTCGTCGCGCCCGGGTTCGACCCGGGTGGCCAGCCGGCGCATCGTCCGGGCCATGCCGACCAGCTCATCGACCGTCTCGCCCTTGGTGCGGAGGGCGATCAGGATGCCGGCAATCTCGATCTCGCCGGCCCGGCCCTCCATGATCTCGGCAAGGACCTGTTCGGCACCGCGCTCGTCGAGATCCTCACCCGAGGCGAGCCGGTCGAGGGTCTCGGTCAGGATCTGGTCACTCACCCTGCCGGTCGCTCCCGATGAAGTTGGCGATCATCTCCTGGCCCTCCGGAGTGAGGATCGACTCGGGATGGAACTGGACCCCCTCGGCCGGCAACGTCCGGTGCCTGACCGCCATCACGACCCCCTCGAAGTCGGAGCTCACTTCGAGTGCCTCGGGGAGGTCGG
>JAUMBO010000047.1:0-18619 GCA_032119635.1 Solirubrobacterales bacterium | reverse complement strand
CAAGTGGAAGCGCCGTCGCTCAACGGATAAAAGGTACTCCGGGGATAACAGGCTTATCGCTTCCAAGAGTCCATATCGACGAAGCGGTTTGGCACCTCGATGTCGGCTCGTCGCATCCTGGGGCGGTAGTACGTCCCAAGGGTTGGGCTGTTCGCCCATTAAAGCGGCACGCGAGCTGGGTTCAGAACGTCGTGAGACAGTTCGGTCCCTATCTGATGTGGGCGTTGGAGAATTGAGAGGGTTTGTCCCTAGTACGAGAGGACCGGGATGAACATACCTCTGGTGTAGCTGTTGTCCTGCCAAGGGCACCGCAGCTTAGCTACGTATGGAACGGATAACCGCTGAAGGCATCTAAGCGGGAAGCCGTCCTCGAGATTAGTTCTCCCATCCCCTTGAGGGAGTAAGACCCCTGGTAGACCACCAGGTTGATAGGCCGGCGGTGGAATGGTGGCGACACCTGTAGCTGACCGGTACTAATGGGTCGAGGGCTTGACGGATACTTTTTTCGACTGGTCGTTGTGCGGTTTTGAAGCTCCTCCGGAGAGGGTCTCGCAAGGTTCCGGTGGTGCAACAGCGCGGTGGAAACACCTCTTCCCATTCCGAACAGAGCAGTTAAGCACCGCAGCGCCGATGGTACTTGGGGGGCAACCCCCTGGGAGAGTAGGTCGCCGCCGGTTTTTCTTCGACGGGCCCGTCAGTCACCTCGAGGTGGCGGCGGGCCTTTCTAGTCGGCAGGTCGGCCGAGTGCTGGCCGATCCGGAGCTCGTCCCGAAAATGGGCACCGGGGAATCGGGTTTCAGGCGGGGCGGGAGTCAGATGTACCCCGGCGTTCAGGCAGCCGAGTCGAGCTCGATCCGGGGTGTCCTGAGTGCCCCGATCACGCCCACCCGAGGGATCGGATCGGCCGGGCGCTGAACGGCCCCTCGCCTCACCGAAGCTTCAGAGCGTGGTCCCTCTGCCGGTCCCCGGCAGCTGTCCTTTCGCTCACGAAACCCTGGGCGGCGTGCCCTGGGTCGCGCCGGAACGCTTCGTGGGGCGGGTGCGCAGGGCGCTGTCGAACCTCGCTCGGGGGCCACATCTTCGGCCGGAAGGAAGCCATATTCCCCAAGCGTCGAGAACTCGACCGCGAGGTCCAGACCGTTTGCAGCCCTTTCTCCGATTTGCCTGAACACGAACACAGGTTCGTAAGGTACGGGGTCGATCGGACAGAGGACCCGGAATTGCACGATTGCTTGCGGAAGGCAAGGTTTATCGCTTGGTTGAGGGAAGAAATCGGCTCCCGGCCATTCCGACCGCCGCCCGTTACGGGGCGGGGGCCTCATTTTGGGGGGCCGGGGATAGGGGTTCAGCATTGTCGGGGAGGGTTCGCCGTAAGAGCGTCCGGGCAGGGTGTTCCCCTCGAATGGTTCTCCTGGCAATACGACGGCGCGGTCGGGCGTGTGGTACCAGCCGGGTGCGACGCCGTCAGTCTGCAGCATGCAGGCTTCTCCCATCGGCCTGGTCAGACCCCGCGGAATCCCTGGCGAGCCGGTGCTGAGGAGAGTGGGTGGGTCCTGTCCGAATCGCTGGCCGGGAAGGGCAGGAGGGCAGTGCAGATCAGGTTCACCACCTCGCCCTCGCGCTCGATCCTGCCCCGGGCGCAAAGGGTGCGAGCCGTCCTCAGCAGGAGCCGCGAGGCCCGGGCCAGCCGTGGGGGGACGATCAGGTTGAGCACCTCCGTTTCATCTTCCAGCAGGACGAAGCAGGTGCCCTTCGCGGTGGCCGGCTTCTGCATGATCCTCACGATCCCGACCGCCTCTGCTTTGGTCCCATGGGGCAGGCTCCGGAGCTCGGCCAGGCTGGGTTGGCTCACTCCCGCATTGGACCTGAGCATCTTCATCGGGTGTTCGCCGAGCGAGACGCCGGTGCTCGCGTACTCGGCCCGGACCAGCTCCAGACCCTCCGGTTCATCGAGATCAGGTGCCTCCGTTGCCGGGAGGGGCAGGGGTGGCTGGCTCGCCCGGCCGGCACCTGAGACGTTCGGGGGTGCACCGGTGGTTCCGGCAGACCACAGGGCCCTGGAGCGTTCCCCACCCGGCAGTCCGGAGAGAGCCCCGCTCCAGGCCAGCGCCTCGAGGGCCACCCGACCGAGGCCGGCCCTCGATGCCAGCTCCGGTATCGAGTCATAGGGGCCGGTCGTCTCCCGTTCGGATACCAAGCGGTCGGCTTCGGGCCTGGAAAGGCCCCTGATCCTGTCGAGGCCGAGTCGAACGGCCGGCTCGGTCGGACCCTCGCCGGACCCCTCCGACCCGGCCAACGGCTCCACCGAGCACTCGACCCTGCTCCGGTTCACGTCCGGGGGCAGCACCTCGATCCCGGTCCGTCTTCCGTACTGGATCAGGCTGTCCGGGGAGTAGAAGCCCATCGGCTGTTCATTCAGCAGTGATGCCAGGTACTCCGGTCCGTAATGGACCTTCAACCAGGCCGACTGGTAGGCCAGCAGGGCGAAAGCGACCGAGTGGGACTTGGGGAATCCGAAGCCGGAAAAGGCCTCGATCGAGGAGAAGATCCTTTCGGCGACGTCGCTTTCTACGCCGCGCTCGGATGCTCCGTCGAGAAATCTTCGTCGGTAGACGAGCAGGGAGTCACGTGATCTCTTGCGACTCATCGCCCTGCGAAGTCCCTCTGCCTCCGAGGCCGAGAAGCCGGCCACATCCATCGCCACCTCGATCACCTGTTCCTGGAAGACGATCACCCCGAGGGTCTCCTCCAGTGCCCGACGGGCGAGCGGGTGGGGGTAGGGGACCTCCCATCCGGGGTCCTCCCGCAGTCGCCTGCGTCGCTCGACGTACGGGTGGACTGCACCCCCCTGGATCGGACCCGGGCGAATCAGGGCAACCTGAACCGCGAGGTCCTCGACGTTTTCCGGCTTCAACCGTGGCAGCAGCTGCATCTGGGCCCGGCTCTCGATCTGGAAGACGCCGGTGGTGTCGGCCGCCCTGATCGCATCGAAGGTCTCCCGGTCGTCGAGGTCGATCCGGCTGAGGTCGACCCCGAGCCCCCTCGAGCCCGCTATCTCGTCGACGCATCGTTCGACCACCGAGAGCATCCCCAGGCCGAGCAGGTCGATCTTGAGGAAGCCGGCGTCCTGGCAGGAGTCCTTGTCCCACTGGACGGTCTGCCGCCCCTCCATTGCGGCCGGTACGACGGGGCAGACGCCGGTCAGCGGGGCGGTCGAGATGATCATGCCCCCGGGGTGCTGGGAAGCGTGACGGGGGAGGCCCCTGGCCTCCTCGGCCAAACGGGTCAGGATCCTCCACCTCCGCGTCCCGGCCCTCTCGCTGCCGAGCAGGTCGGTGAGGTCGTTTCGGAGCCCCTCGGTGCCCTCCCTGCCGTCGACCGACCGGGCCACCTTTTCGATCTCGCCGGGCGGGAGCCCAAGTGCCTTGCCGAACTCCCTGACCGCACCTTTCGTCCGGTAGGTGGGAAAGGAGGCGACGAGGGCGGACCGGTCCCGTCCGTACCGCTCATGGATCAGGGGGATCAGTTTCTCCCTGATCTCGCGGGGGAAGTCGAGGTCGATGTCCGGGATCGCGGTCGTCTCCTCGTTGAGGAAGCGACCCGGGAAGAGTCCGGCTTCGACCGGGTCGACATGCGAGAGCCCGGTCAGGTAGCAGACAACCGAGCTGACGCTCGAACCCCTGCCCCGGCCAGGCGGCAGGACCGAGCGTGAGGCGTTGGCGCCCCGCACCTCGGACGCCACATCCCTGGCTAGTTCCAGGAGGTCGTGATGGAGCAGGAAGAAGCCGGAGAGTCCCAGTCGTGAGATCAGGCCCAACTCGTCCTCCATCCGCTTCCCGGCCTCGGCCCTGGTCGCGGCGTGGCCATACCGGTCTCCGAACCTGGCCAGGCAGAGCTCCCGCAGGTCGGAGTCGGCGGCCGGGTCCCCGGCCCGGGGGTAGCGGTAGCCGAGTTCCCTGTCGAGCTTGAAGTGGAGGCGCTCGGCCAGTTCCAGCCCTGAGCGGACGGCATCGGGGTACTCCCGGAAACGGTCTGCCATCTCCCCGGGAGGGGCGAGGCAGGAGGTGTGGTTGCCCCGGCGGAAGGGTTCAGAGGCGCCGACCTCCATCCCGAGCCTGACCGAGACCAGGACGTCCTGCAGTGCCGCCCTCGCGGCGGTGTGACTGTGGACGTTCCCGGTCGCCACGACCGGGACCCCGAGGGCCCGCCCCAGTCGTTCGAGCCAGCAATTCCGTGCCCGATCGTTTCGCCAGTAGGGACGCTGGATCTCGATCGCCATCCCTCCCGGACCGAAGAGCTCCCTCAGCCGGCGTGCGGCGGCCTCGCCACCGGCGGGCTCTCCGGCGGCCCAGGCCGAGGCGACCACGCCGCTTCCGGCACAGCCCGAGAGGCAGAACAGTCCGTCGGTACGGCCGGCCAGTGCCTCCAGGGCAATCCCGGCCGCTCCCGCCTTCCGCCCGGGACCATCCCTGGTTCCGGCGTGGGCATCGGTGAGGATGCGGCAGAGGTTTGCGTACCCGGACGCGCTCTCGACCAGCAGGGTCAGGTGATGACGACCGGCCTCCGTCTCGACCGACAGCTCCGTCCCGGTGATCGCCCTCAGGTCGAAGGTTCGACAGGCGAGCGCGAACTCCATCGAGCCCCAGACGCCGTCGTGGTCGGTCAGGGCCATCGCTTCGTAGCCGAGCCGGGCTGCAGCCTCGGCCAGCTCGGCAGGGGATGAGGATCCGTCCAGGAACGAGAACCAGGAGTGGGAGTGGAGCTCTGCGTAGGGAGCCTGGAACGGCATCGCTCAGGCCCGCTGGGCGAACCACTCGCCACCGGGAAGGGACCTGAACAGAGTCAGGTTGCGACCGCTCTCGAGCACGACTTCGAAGTAATGCCGCCTGACGGACCCCCCTGTCCACCAGCCATCCTCGACCAGCCACTCCTCGCGGATCGAGGCGACCGGGCTTCCCGAGACTTCCCGCGGCCGGGATCCGTCGTCGACCTCGACCTCGATCGGCTCTGCCCGGTAGGGCCGGACGTGTCGTGAGGGCCTCCAGTTCACGATTCGAGCTCCACCAGCGGCACCATCACGACCCGGCGCTCGGGCAGCCTGGATTCGGGATCGGTCTCGACCACCCTGAGGAGGGCCTGACCACTGACCGCGACGCCGACCTGCCGGGCCGCTTCGGCCAGCCGTTTTCTGCGACCCGCCGAAGGGTCGTCGAACAGGTTCTCCTGGCCCGGTATCCCCCTGGTGGCCTCGGGAACCTTCAGCAGCAGGGAGCGGACCATCGACGGCAGTAGTTCGAACTTGTCCCTGGCCAGCAGGGCGATCGTAGAGGCCGACCGGGTGGGCAGTCTCGGCACGAGCTCCCTGCCCAGGCTGCCACCGGTCTCCAGTACCACTTCCAGTCGGAGCGACCGCGCAAAGAGGCCCGCCCTCTCCAGGCGGGAGGCGATCATCCCGGCAGCCAGCTCGATCGCGGCCGGCAGCCGGTCGCCACCGTCGACCGCTTCGAGGTCGAGGCGCACCTCGACCGGATTCCCCTGCTTCCTGGTCCTGAGCGGTGGCTCGATCCCATTGGCGATCCTGAGTGCTTCGAGCCCCGCGCCCCCGAAGCGGTCCGCAACCGAACCGGTGGGCAACTGCCTGAGCTGCCCCAGGGTCCTGATGCCCAGTCGGTCGAGGGTCTCGAGCATCCCTTCGGCCCGGACCCGCCCTCGCAGTATCCGGACCGGAAGCCGGTCGAGATGCCGGTGCAGGTCGTCTTCGCCGACCGGTTCCAGTCCTTCCGGGGAATGGGAGAGAGATGTGATCGCAGCCAGCCGGGTCGGGCCGATGCCGACCTTCGCCCTGCCGTCCAGCGTCTCGAACAGGTTCCCGACCAGCCCCTCCAGGGAGCCATGCATCGCAACCAGCGGGGCCGGATCGAAGAAGGCCTCTCCGGCCTCCGATGTCTCGACTTCGGCCCCGACTCCTTCGAGCGCCTCCAGTACCGTCTCCCAGGCAGCGTCCAGCCCGGCCGGGTCCGGCGGCAGGAGAACCAGGGCGGGGCATGCCTCGAGAGCCGTCCCGACCTCCATTCCCGACTTTACCCCGACCTTCGCGGCCTCTTGGTTCACTTCCCCGATCACCCGGGGGCCGCCCTCGGTCGGGGCCACGGCCGTCGGTCCGGTGGGCCGGGGCATGCCGGAGGCCAGTATCGCGGCCGTCAGGCCGAGTCGGGGTTCACAGACCGAGGCAATCATATACGAACATATGTTCGCATAAGGTTCGTGGTCGCGCAGGCTGCGTCTCGGGCCGGCCGTACGGGGTCCGGGGAATGTAGGAAGATGAGCCTCTGGCCGAACTGGGCAAATGCGACTGGTGCGGGATCGGACTCGGTCCCCGGGAGGGCTGGCGGCTGATCAAGCCGGCTCGCAACATGGGTGCGGCTTTCTGCCGGCTCGAACACGTCTCGCCCTGGCTGACCGAGAAGAACGACTGGCACATCATCGACCGCGCCGATGTGCCGCCGTCGGCCGATCCCTTCTGCGCCGTTACTGGCAGGGAGCTCGACGAGTCAGCGATGTATCTCGTCCGGTGGCACGACGACACCGAGGTCGTCGACGGCTTCTCCGGCCCAGAAGAGACCCTGAAGTGGGCCAGGGCCGGCGGACGGTACGCCCCCTGAGAACTCCCGATCCGGGTAGCCCCGGAGTTCGGTGACCGACCGCCCCCATGACCGTCGCGCCCCGGCTGGACAGGGTGGCCGGTGTTACCCTTCCCATCCAGTCGAGGGTCCCGACGGCGCCTGAAGGGCAGCCGGCCGGGGACCGGGATCCCGGGGCATCAGAGAATGGAAAAGTTCGTCATACAGGGTGGTGTTCCGCTGTCCGGCGAGATCACCGCAGCAGGAAACAAGAATGCGGCTCTGCCGATCCTTGCCGCCTGCCTGCTGACCGAGGAGGACCTGGTGCTTTCGAACGTGCCCCGGATCCGGGACACCGAGGCCCAGGTATCGCTGCTCGAAGCGATCGGCGTCGAGGTCGAGTGGGTCGCGCCGAACACGATCCGGCTCCGCGCGGCGAACATCACCCCCGACCGGATCGACGAGGACCTCTCGGCGGCGATCCGGGCCTCCTTCCTGCTGGCCGGACCGCTGCTCGCCAGATTCGGTGAGGTCAGCATGCCCCCTCCGGGCGGTGACTTCATCGGCCGCCGGCGACTGGATGCTCACCTCGACGCCTTCCGCGACCTCGGAGCCGGGGTGAGCGGCGAGAGGAAGATCGAGATCCGCGCGCCACAGGGCGGGCTGAAGGCGACCACGGTGTTCATGGACGAACCCTCGGTGATGGGGACCGAGAACGCACTGATGGCAGCGGCACTGGTTCCCGGCACTACCCGGATCCTCAACGCAGCCTGCGAGCCGCACGTCCAGGACCTCGCACACCTGCTGGTCAAGATGGGGGCGCGGATCGAGGGGATCGGCTCGAACATGCTGGAGGTCGAGGGCAGGGACCGGCTCGGCGGCGCCGAGCACGCGATCGGCCCTGACCACATCGAGATAGCCAGCTTCATGGCCCTTGCCGGAGCGACCGGCGGCAGCCTCCGGATCACCGACACTCGCCCGGAGGACCTGGTGATGATCCGGCGACAGTTCAAGCGTCTCGGGTTCCTCTCCGAGATCGAGGGGACCGACGTCGTGGTCCCGCCTGGCCAGAGCCTGATGATCGAGCCGGATGCCGGCGGAGCGATCCCGAAGATCGAGGACGGCCCCTGGCCGGCATTCCCGGCCGACCTGACTTCGATCGCCCTCGCGCTGGCGACCCAGGCCGATGGCGAGGTCCTGATATTCGAGAAGATGTTCGAGAACCGGCTCTTCTTCGTCGACAAGCTGGTCGCGATGGGTGCACGGATCACCCTCTGCGACCCGCATCGGGCGATCGTCAGCGGCCCCGGCCCACTCCACGGAGAGCGGGTCGACAGCCCGGACATCAGGGCCGGGATGGCGATGCTGATCGCCGCCCTGGCGGCCGAGGGAACCTCCGAAATAGGCAACATTCGCCAGATCGACCGCGGGTACGAGCGGATCGAGGAGCGGCTGGGCGAGCTCGGTGCCCGAATCGAGCGGGTCCGTGACTGAGCCCCGAACACCCGGTTCGATACCGCCCGGAACGAGGGACGTCCTCGCTGACGAGATGAAGGAGCTCCGGCAGATCCAGGAGGCGATCCTCGGTGAGTTCGAGAAGGCCGGCTACTCCGAGGTTCGCACGCCGACGATCGAGTACGCCGACCTTCTTTCGAAGGGAGGGCGGCGTGCCGGTCCGCTCTACCGCTTCCTCGACGACCGGGGGGAGCTGGTCGCCCTGCGCAACGACATGACGGTCCCGATCGCCCGCCTTGCAGCTGCCCGGCTCGGCGAGACGACTCCGCCCTGGAGGCTCTCCTATCTCGGGTCGTCATTTCGGACGACCTCACCCCGGAGGGCCGACCTCAGGGAGTCGGGTCAAGCCGGAATCGAGCTGATCGGACCGGGCGGAGCCGAAGGGACGGCAGAGGTTCTGGCCGTCCTCGATCGCAGCCTCTCGGCGGCCGGACTCGATGGAGTGGTCCTCTCCGTCGGTGATTCGACGCTCTGGCCCCGATTGCTCTCCGACGGCGGCCTCGGGGAGGACGAGCGCGAGGCCTGCCTCGAGGCGCTCGCCGGGAGCGACCTGGTCGGCCTCGAGCAGCGCCTGGGCGATCGCTCGGCGGAACTGGTCGAGCTGGCCCGGACGAGGGGTGGCGCTGACGTTCTCGCGAGGCTCCGATCGATCGGAGCCACGGGTGAGGAGACCGCCGACCGGCTCACCGAGCTCGGGGAGATGCTCGATCGGGGAGAGTTCGGCGCCAGGGTCGTCTTCGACCTCGGCATGGCTCGCGATCCCGAGTACTACTCGGGAGAGGTGTTCGAGGTCTATGTCGAGGGCCTCGGTCGCTCGATCGGTGGCGGTGGCCGGTACGACGGCCTGATGGATCAACTCGGGCTCAGCATGCCGGCGGCCGGCTTCAGCCTCAGCCTCGAGCGGATTCACGGGGCCCTGATCGAGCGAGGTGAGGTCTGATGGCCACGACGATCGCGATACCGAGAGGAGCGCTGTTCGGGCCGGTCGTAGAGCTGCTCGAAGGGGCGGGAGTGACCGAATCCGGCCTGATCTCGGATTCCCGCGTCCTCGTCTTCGAGGGTGACGGGGTCCGGATCCTCACTGTCAGGCCCTCGGACGTTCCGGCCTACGTCGAATCGGGAGCCGCCGACCTGGGCATCACCGGCAAGGACGTCCTGGTCGAGCAGGCAGACCTCGACTTCGTCGAAATCGAGGATCTCCGTGTCGGCGCCTGCCGGATGGTCATCGCCGCGATCGCCGGGGATGCCGGACCGGCCGAGCACGAAAGGCGGCTCGGCCTGATGAAGATCGCCACCAAGTACCCGCAGGTCACGAGAGACCACTTCGCCGCGGCAGGGAAGCAGGTCGAAATCGTCGAATTGAAGGGGTCTGTCGAAATCGCTCCGATCGTAGGACTCGCCGACGCGATCGTCGATCTCGTCGATACCGGAAGGACCCTCAGTGAGAACGGACTGGAAGAGCGGGAAGAGCTCTTCGCTTCGACCGCGCGACTGATCGCCAATGTCGCCTTCTTCCGCACCGCTTCCGTCGAGGCGGACCGGATCGCAGGAGCACTCGCCAGAGCTCGGCCCGAGTCCGGCGACGGCTGACCCCGTTCGGGATTCGCCGACCGCCGGGCCCTTCCTCCTGCGATTCGACGGGCCAGTGGCTAGCCTCGTTCCCGCAGAGAGATTCGGAACCTGATCATGGGACAGAGCGAAAAAAGGACGGCTTCCCGGAAGCGCAAGACCGGCGAGACCGAGATCGAGCTGGCGATCGAGCTCGACGGTGGCCCGGTCGATATCTCGACCGGGGTCGGGTTCTTCGACCACATGCTCGATTCACTCGCCCGGCACTCCGGAATCGGACTGACCGTCGCGGCCCGTGGCGACCTCGAAACTGGTTCGCACCACACGGTCGAGGACGTCGGGATCGTCTTCGGACAGGCGCTCGACGAGGCGCTCGGCGGACGGTCCGGGATCAGGCGGTTCGGTTGGGCCCTGGTCCCGATGGACGAGGCCCTGACCGAGTCTGCGCTCGACCTGTCCGGTCGTGGACTGCTGGTGTTCGAAGCCGGAATCCCGGTCACCGTGATCGGCGGCTTCGAGACCGAGCTTACGGCCGAGTTCTTCGGTGCGGTTGCGCGGGAAGGCCGGCTTACCCTCCACCTCGACCTCCGGCGTGGAGAGAACGTCCACCACCAGATCGAGGCCCTGTTCAAGGGGTTCGCCCTCGCCCTGCGCTCGGCGATCGAGCCGATGGAAGGGGCCGGGGTCCCGAGCACCAAGGGCACGCTGACCAGTTGACCCCCGCGCGGCGACCTTCCGTCGCCCTGCTCGACTACGGGATGGGCAACCTCCACTCGGTGGGGAAGGCCCTCGAGGTCGCCGGGGCCGACGTCACCACCACCTCGAAGCCGGACGGGCTCGATCGTGCCGAAGCACTCGTCCTTCCCGGGGTCGGAGCATTCCCGAGGGCGATGGAGAGGCTCGCGGACCTCGGGCTGGACCGGGCGACCCTCCGGGCAGTCGCGGAGGGGCGGCCCCTGCTGGGCATCTGCCTCGGCCTGCAGCTCCTCTTCGAACATTCGGAAGAGCAGGGAGGGAGTCAGGGCCTGGGAATCCTCCCCGGTCGGGTGACCGGGCTCGAGGCCGACGGTCTCAAGGTCCCTCACATCGGCTGGGCGAGAGTCGACTGGACTGGTGATTCGTCCCTCAACGCGGACATCCCGAACGGCGAGGCCTTCTACTTCGTCCACTCCTTCGTGGCGCAACCGGATCCGGCCGACCGGCTGGCCAGCGCAACCTACGGCTCTCCGTTCACCTGTGCCGCAGGGCGGGAGGGGATCTACGGGGTCCAGTTCCACCCCGAGAAGTCGAGCGAAGCCGGCCTTCGACTACTTTCCAACTTCGTGGATTCCGTGGCCGGACGACCAGATCGATGATCGCTGTTCCGGCGATCGACATCCTCGAGGGCCGGGCCGTCAGGCTCACCCGCGGTGATTACGGCGAAGCAACGGTGTACTCCGACGACCCGGTGGAACTCGCTTCGCGATGGTGCGAGCAGGGCGCCCAGCTCCTCCACGTGGTCGACCTCGATGGTGCCCGGGACGGGGCACCGCGAAACGCCGACCTGATTCGGAGCATCGCGGCGGCATCGACCGCCCCGATCGAAGTCGGCGGAGGGGTGCGGGATCTCGGGGCGGTCGGCCTGCTGCTCGACTCCGGAGTCGAGCGGGTCGTGATCGGAACCGCTGCGGTCACCGACCCCGAGTTCCTCGAAGAGGCGATCGAGTCGTTCGGCGCAGAGCGGTTCGTCGTCGCGCTCGACTCTCGCAGGGGAAAGGTCTCCCTCTCGGGCTGGCTCGAGGATTCCGATACATCGGCTCCTGAGCTGGCAGGTCAACTGACCGCAAGGGGGGTCGCCCGCTTTCTGGTAACGGCGATAGAGGTCGACGGGACGATGGAGGGCCCCGACCTCGGGCTGCTGGACCAGGTCTCGGCCCGGACCGAGGTCCCCCTGATCGCCTCGGGTGGTATCGGCTCGCTGGAGGACCTGGCCGACATCCGTGAGATCGGCTCGGAGACGATCGAAGGCGTGATCGTCGGCAAGGCTCTCTACGAAGGGCGATTCTCACTACCGGAGGCAGCTGCGACCCTGATCGGCGAGCCCGGGGAATGAGCCACCTGAAGAGAGTCATCGCCTGTCTCGACGTCGACCGGGATCGGGTCGTGAAGGGGACCGAGTTCGTCGACCTGCGGGACGCCGGCGATCCGGTCGAGCTGGCCTCGCGCTACGAGGCCGAGGGGATCGACGAGGTCGTCTTCCTCGACGTTTCGGCATCGCACGAAGGGAGGGGGACGGCGGTCGAGTTGGCAGAGCGTGTCGCCGAGTCGGTCTTCGTGCCTTTTACGATCGGCGGCGGAATACGGACGGTCGGAGACGCCCGAGCCGTGCTCAACGCCGGGGCCGACAAGGTCGCCGTCAACTCGGCGGCAGTCGCGGCGCCCGGGCTGCTCACCGAGCTTGCGAACGAGTTCGGCTCGCAGTGCATCGTCCTTGCGATCGATGCTCGCAAGACCGGGGACGGCCGGTACGAGGTCTACGTGAAGGGTGGGCGTGAACCGACCGGACGCGATGCCGTCGAGTGGGCGAGGGAGGGTGTCGAGAGGGGCGCCGGAGAGATATTGCTCACCAGCATGGACCGCGATGGCACGAAGGACGGCTACGAACTCGGGCTGACCCGTCTGGTGGCAGATGCCGTTCCGGTCCCGGTGATCGCATCCGGTGGGGCCGGGACGCTCGGCCACCTCGTCGAGGCCATCGTCGAGGGCGGGGCCGATGCGGTGCTCTGCGCCTCGATCTTCCACTTCGGGGAGTACACCGTCCCCCAGGCGAAGCAGACGATGTCCGAGGGCGGCGTCCCCGTCAGGTAGCCCGGAATGGCGTCTGAAACCAGCGGCAGGGACCCCGATCGCGACGGCCTGGCTGATTTCGTCGCCGGCGACTCGCGGCTCGACGTCCTCCGGACTGCTCTCTCCGGTTCCCCGGCCTGGCTGGTCGGTGGATCGGTTCGCGACCTCCTGCTCGGGCGGATACCGGTCGATCTCGATCTCATCGTCGAGACCGATCCGGCCGGAATCGCGCGTGAGCTGGATCCCGACGCCGTGGTCCACGAAAAGTTCATGACCGCGGCCCTGACGCTCGAGGGCCACTCCGTCGACATCGCGAGGGCACGTACCGAGCGCTACCCGAACCCTGGCGCCCTGCCCGAGGTGGAGCCGGCCTCGATCGAGTTCGATCTGGCCCGCCGGGATTTCTCAATCAACGCGATCGCCGTGCCACTCGATCGCCCGGCCGACCGCGTCGATCCCTTCGACGGTCTCGCCGCGATCGCGGAGGGCCGACTCAGCCTGCTTCACGAGGGCTCCCTGACGGACGATCCGACGAGGGCGCTGAGGGGTGCGCGCTACGCGGCACGGTTCGAATTCAACCCGGACCCGGCGATGGAGAAGGCGCTAGAGAACGTCGATCTGGGCACCGTATCCCGGGACCGGATCGAGGACGAGCTCCGGCGGTTCGGCGATGAGGCCGATCCCGCGGCGGCCCTCGAGATGGCCCGGCGATGGGGTCTGATCGAGATCCCGGCGGAGACGGTGGAACGCCTCCGGGTCGCGGTCGAACTCGTCGCGCAAGGTCCCTGGAAGGATTTTGCCGGCCGTCCGGAGCTCGTACTCGCGGCCTGCGACCCGGACAACTCGGACGCTGCCTTTCCGGTGGAGCCCCCGGAGGTCCGGATCGAGCAGTCCGAACTGATCGGCCGGACGGAACCCGAAGCGGTCGTCCTCGCCAGGGCGGCCGGACGGGAATGGCTCGACTGGTGGCCCCGTACGGGAAGGTCGATCGGCATCGAGATCGATGGCGAGGACCTGATCGCCGCCGGCATCGAACCCGGACCCGCAGTCGGGGTCGGGCTCCGCGCCGCACTCGGCGACGCCCTCGAGACGGGTGGAACGGATCGCGATCGCCAGCTCGAAACGGCGGTTCGGGCCGCGCGTGGAGGGGGCCCGTGAGTGACCATCCGCTCCCGGCGGGCTTTCGGCTGAACGAGCGGGACGGGGTGAGGTGGATCGAGGTGTCACTCGGCCCGGCGGTCGCCCGGTTCACCCTCGCCTTCGATGCTTCCGGGGAGCGGATCGATCTCGGCTGGGCCGGGGGCTCGCCCGATGTAGAGGCGAGATCGAGGGTCGCGGGGGCCCTCGGCCTCGACCCCGGCGCGATCCGGCTGTTGCGGCAGGTTCACGGAGGCGAGATCCTCGGTCCCGGGATTCCCGATGAGGCATGGGATGGGGCCTGGCGGGGTCAGCGGCCACCCCCTTTCGAAGCCGACGGAGTTGTCAGCAACGACCAGCGCGAGGTGCTGGCGGTACAGGTCGCAGACTGTCTCCCGGTGGCGGTCACCGGGCCGCGGGGCAGGGCGCTCCTCCACCTCGGCTGGCGGAGTCTCGCGACCGACATGCTCGAGCGGGCCGTCGGGATGGTCGACGGGGAGGAGGCGGTAATCGGGCCCTCGATCGGGTCGTGCTGCTACGAGGTCGGCTCCGAGGTGGCAGCGGCGCTGGGGACCGACTTGAGCCCTCAGCACACGATCGATCTGCCGAGGCTGGCCCGGAACAGGCTGACGGAGGCCGGGGTGGGACGGGTCCTCTCGACTGGACTCTGCACCTCGTGCGAGGAGGCCCTCTTCTTCTCCTTCCGTCGACAGGCGGGGCAGGCCGGAAGGCAGATGGCCTTCCTTTCCGTTGGTTGAGCCGGGCTACTGGCTCCCAATGGGCGTCGTTTCCGCCAGATTTGGCGCCGGAAGGGGAGGGAATCGGGAAGGAATCCGCTGATTACGGCAGAATCAATTCCCATGGCGCTAAGAGATCAGTGGCATCGCGTACTCGTCTACTTCGGACTGGCCGAGGAAGACCACGAGTACTACGGCGAATACGAGGAAGAGTTCGACGCTCCGCTGGAAGAGGAACAGCCCGAGCGGCGGGGTGGGCGGTCGAACGTACGGCGGCTCCCGAGCAGCAGGCGCTCGGGCCGCGACGAGTTCGACGACATCTTTGCCGACGAGGGCAACGGAGGCGGCGCTCTACGGGCGGTCGAGGGCGACGACGACCTCCAGGTCCACCTCGTGATCCCGGCAAACTTCAACGATGCCCAACAGGTCGCCGACCAGTTCAAGCGCTCGGTGCCGGTGATCCTCAATCTGCAGTCGACCGACCCTGACCTCTCGAAGCGGCTGATCGACTTCTCATCTGGGCTCACCTACGCCCTCGATGGGGGCATGCAGAGGATCGCAGACAAGATCTTCCTGCTGACCCCGAGGAACGTCGACGTCTCGGCTGAGGAGAAGGCCAGGCTGCTCGACAAGGGCTTCTTCAACCAGTCCTGAGGCGGAACTCGGTAACGGTAGGCTCCAGCCGATGATCGTTGGTTTCATCGGTTCAGGAAACATGGCCGCCGCCATGGCTCGCGGCTGGGCTGCAGGGCGGCCCGATTCGCCGTCCCAAATGCTCTTCACCGACGCGGGCTCGGGCCGCGCCCGGGCGCTAGCCGAAGAGACCGGTGGCGAAGCGATGGTGACCAACGAGGAGCTGGTCGAGGCGAGCGACGCCGTGGTCCTGGCCTTCTCCCCAGGACAGCTCGACGAGATCGCCCCCACGATCGGGTCGCCGGATCTGGTGCTTTCCCTGCTGGGCGCGACGCCGCTCTCCCGCCTCACCATGGCCTTCCCCGAGGTCGACGTCCTCCGCCTGATGCCTAACCTCGGCGTCGAGGCCGGCATGGGAGTGATCTGCGTCGCCGAAGGCGGGGTCGAGGCCGGGTCGAAGAGGGCCGATGTATTCCGCAGTTTCGAGGCCCTCGGGCAGGTCATCGAGCTCGAAGATGGGCTGATGGACGCCGCCACGGCGATGATGGGCTGCTCGCCGGCGTACTTCGCCGAAGTAGCCCAGGCGCTGGCCGACGTCGGCGCCGACAGGGGCCTGGACCCCGAGGTGGCTCTCCGGATGGTCTCCCTCTCCATGGCCGGCACCGCGGCACTGCTGGCGCGGCGTACTCCGTTCGAGATCTCGACCGAAGTCGCCCACCCGGGCGGCAGCACCGAGGCGGGCCTCGAGGCGCTCGAGACCGGTGGCGGACCTGATGCCTTCAGGTCCGCGGGTGAGGCCTCCCTGAGCAGGATGGCTGGAAAGTGAACGACCTCTTCCTCCTCGCCCTGACCCGGGGGGACGTCGCCTCCTTCGTCAGTGCCCTGTTCACCGTCTACATCGTCCTGATCTTTGCGCGCATTCTGGTTTCCTGGATTCCCCGGCCGCCGGCGGGCGGGATTGGTGGATCGGTCATCGAGTTCCTCAGGCAGACGACCGATCCCTATCTGAACCTGTTTCGGAGGTTCCTGCCCCCAATCGGACGAGGAGGCATGGCCCTCGATCTCAGCCCGATCATCGGAGTCGTCGTGCTGTTGATCCTTCAGGGTGTTGTCGTGGGACTCATCGGCGGTTGAGCTCTCGCGGAACTCTCATCCGGCTCGCCGCCGTCGGCCTCATCGTGCTCGGGCTCGATCAGGCGACCAAGGCCGTCGTCGAGGCAGAGATGACTCGCGGGGAGCCGAGGACCGTAGCCGGTCCGCTAGAGCTGACCCTCACCTACAACGATGGGATTGCTTTCGGCCTGGCCTCGGGGGCGGGCCCGCTGGTCATCGTCCTTGCGCTGATTGCGCTGGTCGCCCTGGGCTGGTTCGTCGCCAGTGCGCCGCCGGGCTGGCCGACAGCAATCGCAGGTGGCCTGATTCTGGGAGGTGCACTGGGCAACCTGTTCGACCGGGTGGCACGGGGAGAGGTCGTTGACTTCGTTTCGATCCCTGCATGGCCGGCCTTCAACCTCGCCGATGTCGCGATCACCTTCGGCGTACTTGCGCTCGCGGTCATCGTGATCCGGTCTGGAACCGATTGAGCGCCGGCGCCGACGCCGGCTGGAGCCGCGACGAGGTGCCGGTCGTCTTCGAGGACGAGTCCCTGATCGTCGTCGACAAGCCGGCCGGGCTGGTCGTCCACCCGGCCCCGGGCCACTCGGAGACGACTCTCGCCGAGCTCTTCCAGGGCGAGATCGAAGGTGGCGAGACGCCCGAAAGGGCCGGAATCGTTCACCGCCTCGACCGGGGAACCAGTGGCCTGATGCTCCTCGCCAAATCCGACCGGGCTCACGCTGCACTGCAGAGGATGATCGAGGCCCGGGAAGTGGGGCGTGAGTACGTAACCCTGGTCCAGGGCTCGCCCCGGACGAGGGCGGGGCGGATCGATGCTCCGATCGGTCGCTCGTCCAGGGAGCGCCACCGTATGGCCATCGACGGCGCCGGAGCCCGGGTGGCGGTCAGCCACTTCGAGGTTCGGGAGTCTCTGCCGGGCACGACCCTGATGACTGTCCGTCTCGAAACGGGGCGGACCCACCAGGTCAGGGTCCACATGAAGGCGATCGGTACGCCGATAGTCGGCGACCCCACCTACGGTGGGAAGGTCGAGTTCGGCCTCCAGCGGCCCTTCCTGCACTCGGCGAGGCTCTCGTTCGGGCATCCGGTGACCGGGGGGGCGATCGAGCTCGAGTCAGCGCTGCCCACCGATCTCGAGAGGGCGCTGGAAATGGCGCGGACGGCCGATTCCCCTGCGTCCGGCTAGACTGCCTTCCGCAAGGTTCAACTACCCCTCCGGGTAGCCGAATGCGTCTCCTGTCCCCACCGCGCTGACCGCGAAGGAGGGGATCCACGCAGAGGGTCCGGGGGTTTTCACTCAAAACGCGAAAAAGGAGACCGATGTCCAAGGTAGGCGTACAGGAGCTGCTCGAAGCCGGGGTTCACTTCGGCCACCCGACCAGCCGGTGGGACCCCAATATGCGGAGGTTCCTCGCCGGTGAGATCGACGGGATGCACATCATCGACCTCCTCCAGACCGAGGAGGCATTGGAGGCGGCTCGGACCTTCGCCGGGGAGGTCGCGACCGGGGGCGGGAAGATCCTCTTCGTCGGTACAAAGAAGCAGGCCTCGGGAGCGATCGAGGACTGGGCGACCAGGGCCGCGATGCCGTACGTCAGCCGCAGGTGGCTGCCGGGCCTGCTGACCAACTTCAACATCGCCTCTGGTCGGATCAAGCGTCTTCACGAGCTGACGGAGCGCAGCGATACCGGCCAGCTGGAGCTGCTGCCGACCAAAGAACGGATGAACCTCGAAGCCGAGAAGGCCAAGCTCGAGTTCGCCCTCGGAGGCGTGCGCGACATGAAGAAGGTGCCGGATGCCGTCTTCATCGTCGACCTCCGCAGCGAGGAGATCGCCCTGCGTGAGGCGATGCGGCTGAGACTCCCGGTGATCGCGCTGGTCGACTCGAACTGCGATCCGGGCGGGATCACCTTCCCGATCCCTGGAAACGACGACGCGATCCGGTCGTGCGAGCTGGTCGTCTCGACGATCGGCGAGGCGGTCACCGAAGGCTCGAATGCCTGGCAGGTGGTCGAGGAGAAGCGCCGGGTGGAAGAGGAAGAGCGTGCCCGCCGTCTCGAAGAGGAGCGGCTGCGCAGGGAAGAGGAGGAGCGCGCCAGGAAGGAGGCGGCAGAGGCGGCCGGCGAGGTTGCCGAAGGCTCTCCGGCGAAGGCCACCCCGTCACCGACCGACGAACCGGTGGCCACTCCCCGGATGATCCCGGATCACCCTCAGGCAGTCGCTCCCGATGCGGAGCCTCCCGAGCCGCCCAGCCCGGAGCCGGCCCCGGCAGAGGCCGGTGAGCCAGCTTCCCGGTCGGCCTCCGGAGCGTCCCCTGACGCGAACGCCTCAGGTGGTGGCGACGAGAAACAGAAGGAGGAAGAGTCGTGAGCGACTCCGTCAAGGCGGCGGACGTGAAGGCGCTCCGGGACAAGACCGGAGCCGGGATGATGGACAGCAAGGAGGCACTTATCGAAGCCGGGGGAG
>JAUMBO010000046.1:0-4946 GCA_032119635.1 Solirubrobacterales bacterium | reverse complement strand
GACGACGCCGAAGGCGACGTCTGGGTCATGGGGGCCGCCGTACAGGTGAGCGACGACGGCAGGGCCGGGGGGATCGAGACCTTTCAGGTCCCGGCGGAAGACTGAAGCGCCGTTTCCGGCACCGGCTCGAAGAAGTCCCGGATAACCGGGGCGACGTCCCCGACCGCCCACTGGCGCCCGTCGATCAGCCCGGGCTCGACCGCGGGCCCGCAGCCGACGAACAGCAATGGGCCGGCTGAATCCTCCCTCCGGAGCGATCCGTGGCTTCCGCCGCCGACGTGCGCCGACCCGCCCCAGTCGAGGCACTCGTAGCCGGGCGCTGCCGAGACCATGATGTCCCCGGAATGGGGTGCGAGCATCGCCGAGTGGAGCCGGCCGAGGGCATCGGGAAACTCCGGTGACTCGAACAGGCCGTCCCCGATCGAGCCGTCGAGCACCCCGAGATCCCCACGGATCCTCCAGGTGCCACCACGCCGGTCGCCGGCCAGCTCTCCCCACTCCTCCGGCAGCCGGTCGGCCGGTCCGAACTCGAGTCGTCGTCCCTCGCGTTCGATCACGACCGACAGGACGGCATCTCCGTCGTGGCCGGGCGAGAGCCTGACCACCGGTTCACCGTCGAGTCCTTCCAGCCAGATCACGAGCTCGACCCCCTCGGTTTCGGCGATCCGCTGCCGGACCGCCAGGTGGCGACCCGGCTCACGGCCACCCCGCAACAGGTAGACATTGGCCGCCCGCGAGGTCGGGCTGACCGCCAGCTCGGCCGACTCGGTCTGGTCCTCGGAGGGCTGGAGGACTTCCCAGACCGACTCGAGCGACCCAATCAGGTCGAGCGCCTGGGTGACGTCCGAGTGGGCGTGGTCGGCGAGCAGGATGACGGCGTGGTCGGCGAGGAAGCCATCCAGACCACCCCCGGCCCTGATCACCTCGGCCATGCTGAGGTCGGCCCGCTCGATCGAGTCGACCGAGGCCCGGGGGCCGAACCTGTGCGAGTAGTTGTCGTTGTCGGGGAAGGAGAGCAGCATGAAATCGGACCGGTCCCGGGAGACGAGCTCTGCGGCGCAACAGGCCGAGTAGGGGTCGCGGCGGCCGGGAATCGAGCTGGGGACACAGGGGACCTGCATCGAGGCGTAGAGCTCGCCGTAGAAGAGCTCCTTCGGACCCCAGGTCCCGTAGTGGAACTTCAGCAGGCCGGCCTCGACCGCCCGCCCCGAGAGCCCGCTGAGCGAGACCTCGTGACGGTGACGGCCGCGGTAGATCAGGAAGGGCGTCGAGGCAGTCCTGACCCCCCGGTCGTCGAGCGTCTCGAAGACGGTCTCGATCTCGGGGCTGAGGTGGGCGAGGTTCAGGTTGTAGACGAGGTCGGTAAGTGACCTGAGCAGGCCGAACGCCCTGCCGGCATCGAGCGAGGAGCCGTACTCGACGTACCGACGCTCGACCCGGTGGTACCAGTTCATGCCGCTGATCCAGTGGCGATCCGAGCGGACCCCGGTCACCATCTCGGCCGAGGCGACCGGGGTAACCGAGGGGAAGGGGGCGACGCAGTCGGCGATCAGCTCGCCCCGCTTGACCAGGCGACCGAAGGTGGGAGCACGCCCCTCGGCGATGGCCGCCTCGAGCATGTCGGTCCTGAGCGAATCGACGTAGACCAGGACGAGCTTGTCGGGCATCTACTTGAGCACGCGGAGCCCGGCGTGCTTCTCGGGTCCCCGGCGGCTCCTGGTCACTGCGAGCCAGACGACGACGGCGAGGAAGAGGACACCGAAGAGGGGGAGCAGCACCGTGAGCCCGGCGATCACCAGGGCCGCGATCACGAACCCGACCCCGAGGATGGCGGTCGCACCTTTTCGGTTGGCACCCGCCCGGATGTCGGAGAAGACCGCGCATCCGAAGGCCGCGGCGAGGGCCGCGGCGAGGGCCGCCAGCGGCGCCTCGCCATCGAGTGCCGAGCCCAGCAGGAAGCCGACGACCAGCCCGACCACGGCGGCGACCAGCGCCATCCGGCCACGGGCCGACCCTTCGACTCCGGTCGCACCGGTGACCAGCCCGATCGCGACGCCGAGTCCGAGGCCGAGGCAGATTGTCTCGAAGGCTCCGATGAGGTCAGAATAAAGGGATGGAGCCCGACCCACGGCCGCCAGCTCCGCGCCGACCGAGGACCGAATCGCGCGACCTCGAGAGGTACGCGGCCCTGTTCGCCGCCCGGACCCGCCAGATGAGGTCCTCGTCGATGCGGAAGATGATGTCGATCACCAGCCGACCGGAGGTGATCTCGCTGGCCGGAGGGCTGCCCGACACCTCCACCTTCCCGGTCGATCTGTACGAGGAGATCGTCCTCGGGATCGCCGGCGAAGGGCTGGGCACGGCTCTCCAGTACGGGCCGACCGAGGGGCTCCAGGGACTGAGGGAAGCGATCCCGGGAGTGATGGCCCGGGAGGGCACCGGGGCCGAGCCCGAGGACGTGACGATCACCACCGGCGGGCAGCAGGCGCTCGACCTGGTGACGCGCTCGCTGGTCGATCCGGGCGACGTCCTGATCTGTGACGCACCGACTTACCCCGGGGCGCTGCCGACCTTCCAGGCCTCGGAGGCCGACGTGATCCAGGTCGAGTGCGACCGGGAAGGGATGAAGACCGACCTGCTCGAACAGACCCTGACCGAGCTCGAGGCTGGCGGAAAGCGACCGAAGTTCATCTACTCGGTCCCGACCTTCCAGAACCCGGGCGGGATGACCCTCTCGCTCGAACGGCGCCACCAGATGGTCGAGATCGCCCGCCGGTTCGAGATCCTGATCGTCGAAGACAACCCGTACGGCCTGCTCAGGTTCGAGGGTGAGCCGCTACCCAGCCTCTACTCGATCGACGGGGGTGGCTTCGTGATCTACGTCGGAACGTTCTCGAAGATCGTCGCCGCCGGCCTCAGGCTCGGCTGGGTGGTCGCACCGCCTCCGGTGAGGGAGAAGCTCGTCGTGACCAAGCAGGCGGCCGACCTCTGTACCTCGAATTTCGTCCAGGAGTTCGCCCTGCGGTTCCTCGAGTCCGGTCGGTTCGACGAGTACCTCGAGAGCCTGAAGCTCCTCTACCGGGCCCGGCGGGACGCGATGCTCGGGGCGATCTCCGAGTTCTTCCCCCACGGGGCCGAATGGTCACGGCCGGAAGGCGGGCTGTTCGTCTGGGCCTCCCTGCCCGAGGTGATCGACACCGGCGACCTGCTGGCCCGGGCCCTGGCCGACGGGGTCGCCTTCGTGCCGGGCACGGAAGCATTCGTCGACGGCCGGGGGGCAAGCTCGATGCGACTCAACTTCAGCGGTGTGCCGGAGGAGCGGATCATCGATGGCATCAGGCGGATCGGCCAGCTGGCCGACGGGATGCTCGGGCTGTACGAGACGATCGCCAACACGGCCGAGCTGCCGCTGCCAGGCACCATCGCCCGTCCGGAAAGAGGGGACCGAAAGTGAAGGTCGCCTTGCTGGCCGGAGGGCTCTCGCTGGAACGGGCCGTCTCGCTCGAGTCCGGCCGGAGGGTGGCCGAGGCGCTTCGCGAGCTGGGCCACGAGGTGGTCCGGGTCGACCCCGGGGCCGAGCTGGCTTCCGAGCTGGGCGCGGCCTCGCCCGACCTCGCCTTCATCGCCCTCCACGGCCGGGACGGTGAGGACGGCACGATTCAGGCCCTGCTGGACCTGGCCGGGATCCCGTTCACCGGGCCCGGGGTGGCAGCCTGCCGGCTCTCCTCCGACAAGGGACTGGCCAAGCACGTGTTCGGGATGAAGGGGGTTCCGACGCCGGCCTGGATACCGATCTCCGAACCCGCGATCCGGGACTATGGGGCAGCAGCCGGGCTCCCGGGGGCAGTCGAACGGCTCGGCCTGCCGCTGGTCGTCAAGCCGGCCTCACAGGGGTCTGCTCTGGGGCTGACAGTGGTCACCGACCCGGCCGAACTGGTCTCGGCCGTGGTCACCGCGCTGAGCTACGGGGAATCGGCCCTGCTCGAGGAGTGGGTCGAGGGCCGGGAGCTCGCCGTCCCGGTGATCGGTGGTGAAGCCCTGCCGGCGGTCGAGGCGATCCCGACCGAGCGGCCGACCTACGACTTCGAGGCCCGGTACGAGATCGGGGCGGCCAGGTTCGAGGCCCCTGCCCGGCTGCCGGGTGAGCTCGGGAAAGAGGTCTTCGAGGTCGCGCTCGCGGCCTGCGAGTCGCTCGGCTGTCTCGACCTGGCGCGGGTCGACATGCTGGTCGGCGAGCAGGGACCCCGGGTGATCGAGGTAGACCCGGTGCCCGGACTGACCGCCACCTCGCTCGTACCGCAGTCGGCCGAGGCGGCCGGGATGCCGTTCGAGAGCCTGATCGAGCGGATCGTCGCCCAGGCGGGCGTCAGGAATCCTTGAGGAAGTCCTCCGGCGAGACGTCCTCGAGGAAGTCCTTGAACTGCTCGACCACTTCGTCGGTGTCCTCCTCGCCCTGTTCGAACTCGATCGAAGACTCCTCGATCACCTCGTCAGCGACGAAGATCGGCACCGCAAGCCGAACTGCGAGGGCGAGGGCGTCGGAGGGCCGGGAGTCGACCTCGACCTCGGTGCCGGCGACCGAGATCGTGATCGAGGCGAAGAAGGTGTTGTCCCTGAGCTCGGTGATCGCGATCCGTTCGCAGGTCGTGTCGGCCTGATCCAGCAGCTCGACCATCAGGTCGTGGGTCATCGGCCGGGGGGTGTCAGCCCCCTGGAGCTTCATCAGGATCGCAGCCGCCTCGGGATGCCCGATCCAGATCGGCAGGAACCGGTTGTCGTCGATCGTCTTCAGCAGCACGATCGGCTGCTTGCCGACCATGTCGAAGCTGACCCCGTAGATCTGAACCTCTCTCATCGCGGCCGATTATATGGCGGTACCGCCGTGCGGCCGACGGGCCGTCTCAGTCGGCGGTGTGAGGCGAAGGATGAGGGGAGGGACGGGAGCC
>JAUMBO010000045.1:0-12473 GCA_032119635.1 Solirubrobacterales bacterium | reverse complement strand
CTGTATGCCGCGACCTGCCAGGGCCTGGCCGGAGGCAGCTACGCAGGACCCGACGGACCGGGCGAGATGAGAGGTTCTCCGACGATCGTCGAACCTGTGGAGACGGCGACGGACCGGACTTCGGCCAAACGCCTCTGGGCGATCTCGGAGCAGCTGACCGGGACCCGGTTCACCCTTCCTGCCTGAGGAAAAGGGGTCCCGACCCGCCGTCGCCGCCTCCGGCATTGATCCCTTCAGAGAAGGTGGGTGCCTACCCCCGGTCCGCCATGGACCGGAGAGATTCAGCTCCCTGGCCGTTGATGTTGGGTCAACTTATGAGGCGGACGTCGAACGGGTCCGGACCCTCGGAAAAAGTAGCACCGCACCCCGGGCGACGGGCCGGGGCGCGGCCCCCGTCAGTCGAGGTCGAGGCCGGAGAGGATCTCCTCAGCCTCCGACCAGCGACCCGGGGGTACCTGGAGCTGGAGGTCTCCCCTGCCGAACTCGTCCGGCTCCCAGTCAGCGGTCAGGACCGCCTCGAGCCCCGCTTCCCGGAGGTGCTGGACGAAGGCGGCTCCGGTCTCGACGTCGCCGAAGTTCGCGACCGGCTCCCAGGCGTCGAAACGTGGATCCCCGACATGGACGGTCGGCTCGCCGCGAGAGAAGAGCCAGCCGAAAAGACCCAATGCCTCAGGCCCCCGAGGATCCCGACCCTGGTTTGCGACCCCTCGAAAGCCCGACCTCCCGTAGCTGGGCATCACCGACCGGGGCGGGCGCCCCGGTGAGAGGGTCGTGGCCAGAGGCCGTCTTGGGAAAGGCGATCACGTCGCGGATCGAGTCGAACCCGGCCAGAAGCGCTGCGAAACGGTCGATCCCGTAGGCGATCCCGCCGTGTGGTGGCGCTCCGTAACGGAGGGCCTCGAGCAGGAATCCGAACCGCTCGGCCGCCTCCTCGGCATCGATGCCGATGATTCCGAAAACCTGCTCCTGGAGCGCGGGGTCGGCGATCCTGATCGAGCCGCCACCGAGTTCGACCCCGTTCCAGACCAGGTCGTATGCCTGGGCCCGGGCAGCGCCGGGGTCATCCGGATCGAGTTCACCGTCGGGTGAGGTGAACGGGTGATGGAGGGCGATCCAGCGGCCGCTCTGGGGGTCGGTTTCGAACATCGGCCAATCGACCACCCAGACGAATGAGTCGCCCGTCTCGGGAATCAGCTCCCACCGCTCGGCCAGGCGGCTCCGGAGTCCGCCGAGGATCGTCGCCACCCCCGCCGGACTGTCGGCCGCCACCAGCATCAGGTCGCCTTCGGCGGCTCCCAGCGCCTCGTTCAGCCCGGCCTGCTTGCCCTCATCGAGGAACTTCGCTATCGGGGCCCGCCAGCCGCCGTCCTCGCAGTAGGCCCAGACCAGCCCCTTCGCCCCCAGCTCCTTCGCCTCGTCGATCAGTCCGTCGAGCTGGGCCCGGGAGAGCTCGCGAGGCCCGAAGTTGATCCCGGCCACCGATCCTCCGTCCTCGATCACCTGGCCGAATGCCTTGAACCCGGTACCCCTCAGGACTTCGGTCAGTTCGACGATCTCATGGCCGAATCTCAGGTCGGGCCGGTCGGTCCCGAAACGGGCGATTGCCTCGGCGTGGGAGATCCGCGGGAACGGGACCTCGACCTCGACCCCCATCTCGCCGAGCAGGTGGGCCATCAACCGCTCGTTCAGCTCGATCACGTCTTCGGCGCCGACGAACGACATCTCGATGTCGAGCTGCGTGAAGTCGGGCTGGCGGTCGGCCCGGAGATCCTCGTCGCGGAAGCATCGGGCGATCTGGAAATACCGCTCGAAGCCGGCAACCATCAGCATCTGCTTGAACAGCTGGGGCGACTGTGGAAGGGCGAAGAAGGACCCCTGGTGAAGGCGGCTCGGAACGAGGAAGTCCCGGGCACCCTCCGGGGTCGAACGGGTGAGCACCGGCGTCTCGATCTCGAGGAAACCGGCCCGGTCGAGGAAGCTCCTCATCTCGGTGACCAGCCGGTGCCGGATCTCGATCGCCCGCTGCATCACTGGCCGGCGGAGGTCGAGATAGCGGTGGCGGAGCCGGGCCTCCTCGCCCACCTCCGACTGGAAGCCCTCGATCTCGAACGGTGGCGTCTCTGACTGGGCCAGCACTTCGGCCCCGGCGACCCTGACCTCGAACTCGCCGGTTGCGATCTCGGGGTTGACGGTTTCAGGGTCGCGCCGGACGACCTGGCCACGGGCCGAGAGGACCCATTCCGGCCTCAGCTCGCGGCCGATCTCGAAGAACTCGCTGGAGTCCTCCGGATCGAAGACGAGCTGGACGATCCCGGTCCGGTCCCTCAGGTCGATGAACACGAGACCGCCGTGATCCCGCCTGCGGTGCACCCAGCCGGCGACCCGAATCTCCTCTCCGACCGATTGTTCGAGCACCTGGCCGCACCAGGTGTCACGAAACCCGTTCTCGGGAAGGAAGGGTGCCTCGTCGGCCATCGGCTCAGTCTTTCAGGATTTCGATCGCCGGCAGACGGGGGTCGAGGGGCGAAACGGCCTCACCCGAGGACCAGGGCGGGAACCTCGGACGGCTCGACTGCCCGCTGCTCGCCTGTTTCCATCTGCTTGAGCTCGGCCCTGCCGTCGTCTAGAAGGATCAGGGTCCAGGAAGTCCCGGCCTTGTCGGCCTGCTTCAGCTGCCCCTTCAGGTTTCGTCCGGCGAGGTCGAAGCCGACCGTGAGCCCCTCGGCCCGCATCTCCCTTGCCAGTGCCGGCACTCGCAGGGCGAGATCGTCCCCGGACCAGGCGATGAACAGGTCGAGACCGGAAACCTCCGTGTCGCGATCGAGGGCAAGCAGGATCCGTTCGACTCCTGCGGCCCAGCCGACTGCCGGGGAGTCGGGCCCACCCAGCTGGGCGACGAGGCCGTCGTAGCGTCCCCCGCCCCCGATCTCGGACTGGGCTCCGAGCCGGTCGCAGGTGAAGGAGAAGACGGTCCGTGTGTAGTAGTCGAGGCCCCTGACCAGTGTCGGGTCGACCCGATAAGCGACCCCGGCCGCATCGAGCAGGGTCCTGACCTCCTCGAAGTGTTCGAGGTCTTCCGGGTCGAGGTGATCGAGCAGGAGCGGTGCCCCTTCCATCACGCTCGCCGTGCCCTCGTCGTCGGAATCGAAGGCCCGTAAGGGGTTGGTTTCGATCCTCCCCCTCACGTCCTCGGACAGCTCGTCAGCACGCGACTCGAGGTAGTCCCTGAGGGTGCCCAGGTAGTCCTCGCGGGTCGCCCGGGATCCCAGGCTGCCGATCCGGAGTTCCAGGCCGGGCACCTGCAGCCCGGTGAAGAGGTCGTCGAGCAGTGAGATCGCCTCGGCGTCGGCGATGGGTGAGGCCGAGCCGATCACCTCGATCCCGACCTGGTGGAACTCCCGGTACCGGCCGGCCTGTGGCCGCTCGTGACGGAAGAAGGGCCCGGAGTAGGCGAGACGGACTGGCTGGGGCAGTCGACTCATCCCGTGTTCAACGTAGGCCCGGCAGATCGGGGCCGTGCCCTCGGGTCGGAGGGTCAGGCTGCGACCACCCTTGTCCTCGAAGGTGAACATCTCCTTCCTGACGATGTCGGTCGACCTTCCGACGCCTCTCTCGAAAAGTGCGGTGTCCTCGAAGATCGGGGTCTCGATCAGGCCGAAGCCGGCACCGCGAACCACTCGCTCGAAGGCCGTCTCGACCAGACGGTGGCCCTCCGACGGACCGGGCAGGAGGTCGGAGGTGCCCCTCGGGGCCTTGAACTCACCGGCCACCGGCCGCTCCTTCGATCCCGGTCAGGAAAGGGTTCGTCGCCAGCTCCGCCCCAATCGTGGTGACGCCCATGTGCCCGGGGTAGACGGTCGTCCCGGGACCGTGTGACTCGACGAGGAGCTTCAGCGACGCGAGCAGGGTCTCCCAGTCGCCACCGGGCAGGTCGACCCGGCCGACCGAGCCCTGGAACAGGACGTCGCCCGAGAAGACGGCCCCGTACTCCGGCAGGGAGTAGGTCACGTGGCCCGGACTGTGCCCGGGCGTGAAGATGACGTCGAAGACGAGGCCGGCGAGTTCGAGCTTCTCCCCGCCCGAAACCGTTTCCTCGGCCTCCCAGTTCTCGAACGGGCCGAAGCCGGGCCACGGCACGTAGCTCATGATGTCGGCGAGGATGCCGGTCTCGATCACCGGGCAGTAGACCGGTGCTCCCGTCGCCCGGGCGATCGGGGCGACTGCCCCGACATGATCGAAGTGGCAGTGGGTGAGGAGGATCGCGTCGAGCTCCAGTCCGCGCTCGGCCAGCGGTGCCATCAGCCGGTCCGGCTCGTCGCCGGGGTCGATCATCACGGCCCGGCCCGAACCCTCACGCCAGACGGTGAACGAGTTCTCGCCGACCTCGCCAACGGTCGTCCCGATCACCTCGAGTCCCGGCCGGTTCACCGCTTTCCGCCGGAGCGAATCCTCGCCCGCTCGCGCCTTCGCCACATGAAGGTGTCCATGTAGTAGCCGGCCGGGATGTAGAAGACGAGCATGAAGAGTGCGAGTCCGATCGCCTCGGAGAAAGGCCGACCGAAGAGGAGGATCAGGAGACCCATGAACACCACGGCGGCGATCAGGCCCCTGATCGTGGCCGCTTTCCAGGTCGGCGGGCGATCGAGCCTCGGGACAGGGTTTCGCTTGCCGCCCGATCGCATCTGGCTCTTGGCCTCTGCGCGGGACTTCGGCCGACCACGGCTCTTGGTGTCGATCTGCCCGGCCTGGGTCCCCCGGCGCTTCTTCCTTCGCTTCTTCCTGGTCTGGGCCATCGCCTGAAATCTACCCGCCGGAGCCGTTCACGAGCGCTCGGCCCCCTCCGATCGCTCGCCGCCGAGCCGTCGCTCGATCACCTGATGTTCGGGGTCGAAGTCCCGAATCGGAACCCGGTCGGGATAACCGGCCAGGGCGGCCTCGGGGGCGAGGCCGACCAACTCGGCCTCCACGACTTCCGCGCCCTCCGCCCGGGCGAGCCGGACGACGTCCGCAACCACCGCGGCAAGCGACCCCTCGACCGGCTCGCCGACGTTCATCGAGACCTGGCTCCTGCCGGTCGAGAGCTCAAGCCCGATCGCCCTGAGCCCCTTCGGTCCGCCGCCGGCCTCCCTCAGTGAGCCGGCGATCCTCGTGGCTCCCCCGGGGCTCCCCCCCTCGAGCTCGATATTGAAGGCGACCAGCGGTTGCCGGGCCGTGACCAGGGTCGCCCCCATCACCGGGTGAAGCCCTCTCGGCCCGAAGTCGGGATCGAGTTCGCCGGTGGCGAGTCTTCGGGCGATGCCGTCCGGCCCTTCCCGCCTGAACCAGGAGCGCTCCGAGTGGTCGGGGTCACGGGCAAGTGCGCCATAGAGGAGCACCGGGATACCGACCTCCCCCAGCCTCTCGGCCGTCTCGAGGGCGGCGGAGCGAGCCTCGGCCTCATCCTCCGGTTCGAGCCAGACGAAGGGAGCGACGTCGAGCAGGCCGACGGTCGGGTGGATCCCGGACCACTCGGTAATTCCCGACCCTCCGGCAAGGATCCCCGAGAGCGAGGTGACCGCGGCCACCGTGTCGGAACCATCGCCGACAAGGGTGAAGACGGCCCGGTTGTGGTCGAGGTCGGAACTCCAGTCCAGCAGTCGGGCCGATCCGGCCTCGAGCACCGAGACGAGGTTTGCGAGACGGGCGAAGTCCCTGCCTTCGGCCACGTTCGGAACGGCGAGGATCATGACCGCACTCCATCACGGAAAAAGCCGATTACGGACATCGGCAGGTTTGCCTCCACCGCGTCCCGATCGGCGTATCCCACACTCGTACTCACGAGCGGAATGTAGCGCCGGCGCACTCGTCCGGCGAGGTGGCGCCGCTACGGTGACAGGGATGAAGCCCTGGCAGCCACCGGTTCTCATTCTCGGCGTGATCGCAGGCGCGGTCGCCGGATTTGCCATCGGTGGGCCGGGAACGGGAATCTCGATCCTCGGACTCTCGATGGTCGGTCTGGTCCTCTTCCTGATACTCCGGGTCCCCTCGGAGCCGATCGGCCGCTCCCCCCACCCCGAAGCGGCCCGCAGGATCCTGATCGTCGCCCTCGTCCCGGTCGAGGAGCCGGCGACGATCCAGAGAGTGGCCGACCAGATTGACCTCGGCGGGCTGCGGGAAGAGGCCGAAATCAAGCTGCTCGCCCCGGCTCGCTCCAGCTTCCTCGAGCGATGGGCGACGGACCTCAAACGTGCCCGGGAGCGGGCAGCGAGAGACCTCGTCATCTCGGTCGCCTCGATGGAGCTTGCCGGTTTGTCGGCCGGCGCGAGGATCGGTGACGAGGACCTGACGAGAGCCGTCGAGGATGCGCTGGCCGGCTACGACGCCACCGAGGTCTATCTGGTGGCGACGGAGGGCCAGATTCCGCGGAAGACGCTCGACGAACTCCGGGCACGACTCCGACCGGGGCTAGGGGTCGTGGAGGTCAGGCATGCCCCGGGGCTGAATGCGGAGCTCGGCTAGGTTTTCGGGATGGTTCCGAAGGACGACCTCGGCACGGAAGAAGTGATCGTCACTCGGGCCCTGGTCAAGCGTTTCGGTTCCACCAGGGCCCTCGACGGCCTCGACCTCTCGGTCGGCCGGGGTCAGGTTCACGGCTTCCTCGGACCGAACGGGGCCGGCAAGTCGACCGCGATCCGGGTCCTCCTGGGGATGATCCGGGCGGACTCGGGTGAGTCCCGGGTCCTCGGAATGGAACCTTGGACCGAGTCCCGCGGTATTCATCAGCGAATCGCATACGTCCCGGGCGAAGTCAATCTCTGGCCCAACCTGACCGGCGGCGAGACCCTCGACCTCCTCGCGCGGCTCAGAGGAGGAGTCGATCTGGTCAGGCGGGCAGAACTATGCGAGATGTTCGATCTCGACCTGCGAGCCAAGGGCGGCTCCTACTCGCGGGGTAATCGCCAGAAGGTTGCCCTGATCGCGGCCCTCGCGTCCGAGGCAGAGGTCTACTTCTTCGATGAACCGACGGCGGGGCTGGACCCGCTCAAGGAAGTTGCCTTTCAGAGTTGCGTCAGAGAGATCCAGGCGTCCGGCGGAACGGTCCTGCTCTCCAGCCACATCCTGGCCCAGGTCGAGCAGCTCGCCGACACGTTAACGATCATCCGGAACGGAAGGGCGATCGAATCGGGGTCCCTGACGAGGATGAAGCATCTCGCCCGATCCCAGGTGCAAGCCACGGTGGTCGGCGATCCCTCGGGGCTGGATCTGATGCCGGGAGTCCACGACGTCGAGATCGACGGCGAGCGAATCGAGTGCTCGGTCGATCCCGATGAACTGAAGGGCCTGTTGAGGTGGCTCCTGGATCGGGAGGTTGTCGACCTGGTCACGCGACCGCCCACCCTCGAGGATCTCTTCCTCCGAGAGTACGGGCGAGGCGGCGAGGAATGAACCCGGGCCTCCGGCAGGCGTTCGCCGGCACAGGGCACCTGGTGCGCTTCGGGCTCAGGAGAGACCGGGTCGTACTGCCGGTTTCGGTGATCGCCCTCGCAATCTGGATCCTCCTCTACCCGATCCAGTACGAGATCTACTACCCGACCCAGGTGCAGATCGACGCCTACGCAGCCGCCACGGCCGGGAACGCGGCCCTCGAGGCATTCCTCGGCCCCGGCCGGGCGATCGACACCTTCGACGGGCTGGTCGGATGGGAGATGGGGCCCGTCTTCTCGATCCTCGCCAGCCTCTTCGCGATGTTCATGGTGGTCAGGCACACCCGCTCCGAGGAGGAGGACGGCCGGACGGAACTCCTGCTCTCGGCACCGGTAGGAAGGCTCAGTCAGCTCGCGGCCGCCTTCCTGATCACGGGTGGCGCGCTGCTCGTCCAGGCGGTGCTCTGGTGGACAGGACTGGTGGCCTTCGGCCTGGATCCAGTCGGAACGACCGCACAGGTAATGGCGATACTCGGCTGCGCCCTCGTCTTCATGGCCTTGACGGGGGTCGTATGTCAGGTCGTGAGCCACCCCCGAGCGGCAAGAGGGGTCGCGGGCTCCCTGATCGGTGCGTTCTACGTGATTCGCGGGGTCGGGGACCTCGGCGCCGGATACCTTCGGCCCAGGCCGGGACCCCCTGAACTCCGAACCCGCCTGCCTGCGCCGATGGCCTTTGCCTGGAGGATCCAGAGGGGGGCACTTAGGGGCTGGTTACTGGGCCTCGGGATAGCGGCGCTCCTCTACGGCTCGCTCGGAAGGGAAGTCGAAGCGCTGCTCGAATCCAGCCCCCAGTTCACCGAAGCGCTCTTCGCCGGGGGCGAGATCACCGACTCATACTTCGCGACGATGCTTGATTTCTACGCGATCGTAGCCTCCGGGTTCGTGATCGGCTCGGCCCTCCGGCCTGGCACGGAGGAAAAGGCGGGACGGGCCGAGCTCGTCCTGGCAACAGGGGTCGGAAGGGTTCGCTGGGCCTCCTCGCACGTATTGCTTGCCCTTCTGGGAGCGATCCTGCTCATGGTGACATGCGGCCTCCTGAGTGGCATCGGCTTCGGCCTGGTCGGCGGCGGGTTCGATCGCCTGGTCGACCTGACCGCCGCCGGTCCCGTATTCGTGCCGGCGGCTCTGGTTCTCGGCGGGATCGCCGTTCTCTCCTTCGGTATCTCCCCCCGAGCATCATTCCTCCCCTGGGTCGCCCTGGGGTTATGCGCGGTGGTCCTGACCCTCCAGAGCCTCTCGGCGATTTCCGAGCGGCTGGTCGACCTCTCGCCCTTCAGTCACCTTCCATTGGTGCCGGCCCAGCCGATCGAGTTCTGGCCGCTCGTCTGGCTCTCCTCGATTGCGTTCGCGCTCTCGGCCCTGGGGCTCGGCCTCTGGCAGAGGCGCGACCTGACCTGAGCCGGTGTCCCGGCGGGCGGCACCTCGCCCGGTCCGGACACGAAAAGGGGCGGCTCCTGGCCGCCCCTCTTCGAGAAACCTGAACCGGGACTCGCTCAGCCGCCGTACTCCTTCTCGTACTTCTCGCCGATCGCTTCGCCCTTCTTCTTCCAGTACTCGCCTTCCTTCTCGCCCTTCTCCTGCCAGTCCTTACCCATCTGCTCACCCTGCTTCTGGGCCTGCTGACCCATCTGCTCACCCTGCTGCTGGGCCTGCTGACCCATCTCTTCCCCCTGCTGCTGGGCCTGCTGGCCGATCTGCTCGCCCTGCTGGGCGTCGTTGTTGTCATCGCTGCTGCAGGCGCCAAGAGCGATAGCGGCCGGAGCAAGCAGGGCGATCAGCAACAGGCGGAGGTACCTCACGGTCGAAGCGGTCATTTGGACGAAACCTACCTTTCTAGAGAACCATTCATTCCCGTCCCGGTGATCCGGGTGGCGGAACTGCCACGTCAGGCTACTCCCGAGCGGCGGCGGTACGTTCCTGCCTGGCCGTCGGTCTGAGCAACAGCACCGCAAGGATCAGGCCGATCAGCGCGGCCAGGACGCCCACGAACATCGCGTCACCGGCGGCGGCCTCGAATGCCCCGTCGGTCGCCTGCTTAACCAGCTCAGGCAGGCCGACCGGTGCCTGGGAACCCGTGATTACGTCGAGCAGGCCTGTTTCGGTGCGTCCGGTGAACGCATCAGGGTTGGCGGCGATCTCGCTCTTCAGCTTCGAGGATGCCCTGCCCTGGAAGACGGCCGTGGCCAGCGCGACACCGATCGAGCCGCCGATCATGCTGGTCGCCTTGAAGACGCCCGAGGCGACGCCTTCGCCGGCGCCCGAGGTGGTGACCGCCAGCTCGGTCGCCGGTGTTATCTGCAGCCCGATCCCTGCCCCGACCAGGATGAACCCGGGCAGGAGCGACCCGTAGGTCCCGTCGAGGAAGGTGAGGACTAGGCACCCGGCGCCGAGGAAGCCCATGCCGAGAGCGATCGCCGACCTGAACCTGCCGCTCCGGGTCATCCGCTCACCGATCACGTTGAAGAGCAGGATCGTCGCCGTCGCCGGCAGGAGCAGGGCGCCCGCCGTGAGGGGGTTCTCCCCGAGGACGATCTGCAGGTACAGCGCCATCAGGAAGACGACCACCGCGAAGGCGACGTTGGCCAGGAAGTTGGCCGAGACCGCCCCCATGAACTTCGGTTTCCGGAAGACCGAGAGTGGAACGAGCGGATTCTCGACCTTCCGCTCGACCAGGGCGAAGAGGACGAACAGGAGGACGGCACCGCCGAACAGGAGTGCCAGCTCCCCGGCCGGGGCGGTGTCGAACTGGACCAGGCCGAACGAGACGAGTAGCAGGCCGCCCATGATCAGCAGAGCGCCAGGAGCGTCGAGCCTGCCACCCTCCTCCCCACGCGACTCGGGGGTCGTCTTGAAGACGAGCGCGAGGAAGGCGAGGCCGAGCGGAAGGTTGACCCAGAAGATGCCGGCCCAGCCTAAGAGATCCACCAGCCCGCCCCCGATCAACGGACCGACACCCTGGCCGCCCCAGGCGACGGCGATCCAGATCGCGACGGCCTTCGGCCGCTCATCCGGGGGGAAACCGACCGCGACCATCGCCAGCGAGGTCGGCAGGATCGCGGCAGCCGCCACACCCTGGATCACCCGGCCCCCGACCAGCTGCTCCACCCCGCCCGCCAGCCCGGCGACGATCGATCCGATCAGGAGCAGCACTCCCCCGGAGAGGAAGACGAGCCGGCGACCGGTCAGGTCCCCGAGCCTGCCGCCGACGATGATCAGCGAGCCGGCGAGGAAGTAGCCGCTAACCGCCCACTGGAGGGAGTCCATCGAACCCTTGAACTCCCTGCCGATGGTGGGCAGGGCGATGTTGATGTCGGTGGCGGTGAGCCAGACGAGGAAGGTGAACCCGCAGAGACCGAGTAGCGACCACCAGCGGTAGGGGTTGGGCGCAGGACCGCTGGTCGAGGACTGCTCCATCTCCGGCGAAAACTAGGGATGGTGGCGGTCGGAAACGGAATGGGAGTCGGTTGACCGAATCGGGGGCCTGTCCGGGACCCCGTCTACTCTCGCCGCGGTGATTCCCGACCCCGTATCGGTTCCGCTCTGGCTCGACCTGCCGGCGGTCGTGGTTTCGGCACTGGGCGGTGCTCTGGTGGCGTCGAGGGCCGGGTTCGACCTGAGCGGGGTCTTCGGGCTCGGCCTCCTCACCGGCCTCGGTGGCGGGATCCTGCGCGACCTTCTGCTCAATCAGGTCCCGGTCGCGATCGAGTCGCCCGAGTACATCATCGCGGCAGTGCTGGCAGCGGCCCTGATCGCGGTCAGTGCGAGGGCGATCGATCGGATGACCGGGCTCCTGATCGTGCTCGATGCAGCCGCGCTCGGGCTCTACGGGATGACCGGGATCAACAAGACGCTGGCCTTCGGTTTCGACGCCTGGTCGGCCGTACTGGTCGGACTGGTTGCGGCGCTGGGCGGTGGGGCCCTCCGGGATCTTGCGACTGCCCGACCGCCCGAGATCTTCCGCAAAGGGGGGCAGCTCTACGCGACGGCCGTGCTCGTCGGCCTGCTGGCCTACCTGGTCGCCTGGTGGACGACCGGCGATGAAGCGATCGCCGCGATCGTGGGCGTGGGAATCACTTTCGTGGTCAGGGTCCTCGCCTGGCGACTCAACTGGGTCCTGCCCGGCCCCCTGCAGGTGCCGGGCGGCGATGACACCGCCGAGGATGAGCTCCCCGGAAGCAGCTCAAATCCACCGCCTCGGTAACGGCCTTTACACAACTTCCGTCCGTCGCGGTGCCTAGATTTCAGTCCCAATGATGGCTGCCCTCTTCCTGGTCTGGCTCGCCGCCTTCGGGCTGGCCGCCAAGGGAAAGCGCAATCTCTCGATCGTCATCGGACTGGTCGCCCTGATCCTCTCGCTCGCGATGCTCCGCTACCACGTCAGCGACAACATCACCCTCAGCCTGTGAACGGGGTGGTCGCAAGCTGGGACACCCGGAGCGTCGTCCGGCTCTTCAATGCGATCGGCGCCCTGGTCGTCTTCAGCGTCGTCTTCGGCGCCTACGGGATTCAGTTCATCTTCCTCGAGCCGCCCTGCCCGCTCTGCCTGCTGATCCGGATCGGGATGATCGCGACCGGGCTCGGCCTCGTGCTGAACGCGCTCTACGGTCCGAAGCCGATCCATTACGGCTTCGCCCTGCTCGGTGCGATCTTCGGGGTGCTCGTCTCGCTGCGGAACATCGCCCTCCACATCGTCCCCGGGACCGGCTCCTACGGCGACGCCGTCTTCGGCTTCCACCTCTACACCTGGGCCTTCCTCGTCTTCATGGCAATCATCGTCGCGATCGCGGTGGTGATGTTCTTCCAGCGCCAGTTCGACCCGCCGTCCGGTCCGTCGCCGAAGATCGTCGGGGTCGTCGCGACGATCGCCCTGATCGCCGGCATATTCCTCGCCGCCGCAAACACCTTCACCACCGCCGTCGAGTGCGAGTGGGGCGCCTGCCCGGATAACCCGACCAAGGTGCTCTGACCATGCCCGAGTTGACCCCGATAGTCGCAGCCGCATCGCCCTTC
>JAUMBO010000044.1:0-9501 GCA_032119635.1 Solirubrobacterales bacterium | reverse complement strand
TCGGCTGCTTGCCGACCATGTCGAAGCTGACCCCGTAGATCTGAACCTCTCTCATCGCGGCCGATTATATGGCGGTACCGCCGTGCGGCCGACGGGCCGTCTCAGTCGGCGGTGTGAGGCGAAGGACGAGGGGGAGGGACGGGACCTGGAGCGGCGATCCGCTCCGGATCTCCATGGGCGATCCTGGATTCGAACCAGGGACCTCATCCTTATCAGAGATGCGCTCTAACCAACTGAGCTAATCGCCCGCAACGCGACTGGCGTCGGCCGCGAGCGGGGATTCTACTGCCGCTAGCCCAGATCGTCGGCCAGACGACCGAGGTCGGCGAGGTCCGGGAGCGTGATCTCGACCACCGCACCGTCCCCCTTCGGCCTGACCCGGACCGGCCGATCGAGCCGGGTCTCCAGTCCGGCGGCCAGGGCCTCGGCCCGTCTCGCCTCCTCGGCGGTGAAACCTCGACGGGCCGACCTGGCGGGCACCTTGCCGGCGGTCGCCCTCGCCTCCTGTTCGGTCTTGCGGACCGTCCAGCCCTCGTTCGCCGCCTCGGTGGCGAGATGCTTCCGGGTCTCGTGGTCGGGTGCCTGGAGAATCGCCCGGCCGTGGCCCTCCGAGAGTTCGCCGGCCTCGAGCAGGACGATCGCCTCCTCGGGCAGGTCGAGAAGGCGGACGAGGTTCGAAACCTGGGAGCGACTCCGGCCGATCCGCTTGCCGAGCTCCTCCTTGCTGAGTCCGAGTTCCTCGACCAGGGCAAGGCAGGCCTTCGCTTCCTCGATCGGGTTGAGGTCCTCGCGAACCATGTTCTCGATCAGGGCGAGCTCTAGCCGCTCGGCCTCGTCCGGATCGCGCAGCACGGCCGGGACCGTCTTCAGGCCGGCGATGCCGGCCGCCCTCCACCGTCGCTCGCCCGCGATGAGTTCGTAACTTCCGTCACTAAGTCTGGTGGCGATTACCGGCTGTACCACGCCACTTTCGGTGATCGAGGCGGCCAGGGCCTCGAGCCCTGCTCGGTCGAAGCGGGTCCGCGGCTGGTCGGGGTTGGGGGCGAGCGATTCGATCGGCAGCTCGACCACCTCCGAGCGCAGGCCCGGCTCGGGCAGGATCGCGGCCAGCCCCCGGCCCATGCCACGCGGCTCAGCCACGCTCGATCACCTCGGCCGCGAGGGCCTGATAGGCGGCCGCGCCGCGCGATCCCGGTGCGTACTCCGAGACCGGCAGGCCGTAACTCGGCGCCTCGGCCAACCGGACCGTCCTCGGTACCACCGTCTGGAAGACGGTCTCTGAAAAGTGGTCTCTCACGTCTCTCTCCACGTCCTGGGCGAGCCGGGTTCGCTCGTCATGCATTGTGACAACGACCCCGGCCAGTTCGAGGGAAGGATTCAGCTCCCGTCGGACGGTGGCGAGGGTGTCGAGGAACTCGATCAGGCCCTCGAGCGCAAGGTACTCGGCCTGGACCGGAACGATCACCCGATCGGAAGCGACCAGGGCATTGACCGTGACCAGACCGAGGGCCGGTGGGCAGTCGATCAGGATCGCGTCGTAACGTCCGGCCAGGGGCCCTAGCTGGCGACTCAGCTGGAACGGGGGGTCGGGGACGGCGGCGAGCTCGACCGCCGAGCCGGCGAGGTCGCGGCTGGCCGGAATCAGCTCGAGGTTCGGGACCGGCCCGGCGACCACGGCACCGGCCGGGTCGGCCTCGCCGGAGAGCACCTCGTAGCTGGACGGCCGCGTCTCCTTCGAGACCCCGAGGGCGACGGTGGCATTCGCCTGCTGGTCGAGGTCGACGACCAGGGTGCGCCAGCCCCCGGCGGCGAGGATGGCGGCAAGGTTGACGGTTGTCGTGGTCTTGCCCACTCCCCCCTTCTGGTTGGCGACGGCGTAGATCGACTCACTCACCTCCCCACAACATCGGGTGACGGTCGAGGGACGAAGTGGGCGGACGGGGACATCGAGGTCAGGTTATTCCGAGAGGGGGCGCTTCCTGGCCATTCCGGGCCTGCGCGGAAGGTCGGCCGGGGTCGGTCCGGTCTTCGAGAGCAGATAGAGATGCCGGACCCGGCTGCCCTCGAACGGGGTCACGGCGAAGACTCCGGCCGGGGCCATCGCCAACCGGTCGGCCAGGGCCTCGACCCGGGCCTCCTCCCCTGGCTCCCGTTCGCCCTTCCAGGCAACCAGTACGCCGCCCTCGACGAGCAACGGCGAGGCGAGTTCGGCCAGCACGGAGAGCGGGCCGACCGCCCGGGCGAGGGCGAGGTCGAATGCTTCCCTCCCCCGGTCGAAGGCGAGCTCCTCGGAGCGCATCGCCAACGCCTCGACGTTCCCGAGCCCGAGCGCCCCTGCCGCCCTTCCTGCGAAGCGGGCCTTCTTGCCGACCGAGTCGACGAGCGTGAAGTGTGCCCCGGGAAGCGCCGTCGCGAGCGGAATTCCGGGGTACCCGGCACCCGAGCCGATGTCGACCACCGAACTCGCCCCGTGGACCTTCTCGAGGGCTAGCACGGAGAGCGAGTCACGGAGGTGGACGTCCTCGGCCTGTTGCGGATCGGTGACCGAGGTGAGCGATGCCGGGGCCTCGGCGATCATCGCGGTTAGTGACGCCAGCCTCTCGACCAGGGGATCGATCTCGGCAGGGTCGGGCCGTTCCAGTTCAGGGGCCCGATCGGGAAAGACCGGGCCCGACCCGGTCGAAGTCACGACCTCAGTCCGAGACCAGCGGGGCGACGACCACGTATCGGTTCGGTTCGTCTCCGGCGCTGAAGGTCTCGACCCCGGCCCGGTCCCGGAGGCGCTCGTGGACCACCCTTCGCTCGCGGGCCGGCATCGGATCCATCTCGATCTCGTCACCGGTCGAGAGGGCGTCGTCGGCCGCCCGGTCGGCCCGGCTCTCGAGCATCTCTTCGCGCTCGGCCCGGTATCCGGCGGCATCGACCGTGACCCGCTTGCGATCCCTGAGTCCCTTGAAGGCGGCTTGAAAGCAGATCACCTGCAGGGCGTCGATCGTCTGGCCACGCTTGCCGATCAGGACGCCGTAGTCGTCGTCCCCCTCGACCGAGGCCGTGATCGACTCCTCGTCCTCCTCGATCACGACTTCGCCGTCGAGCTCGAGCTCGTCGAGGAAGATTTCGACCAGGGCGCGCACCCGCTCGGCCGGCTCTTCGGGCCACTCGCCGTAGCCGGATGCGGCGTCGTCCCCGTCGGCCGGGTCGTCGATCTCTTCGGCGTCGTCGTTCATCAGGCGCTCACGCCCGGAGTGTAGGTGCTGGGACGCGGCCGCGCCTCAGCGCCGCCGCTTCTTCTTGCGCGGCGGCGGGGGTGGTGGCTTGGCCGCGGCGACCAGTTCCGGGTCCGCCATGTCGGGCGGAGGGATCACCTTGTTGACCACCGCCTGCTGGCCGATCGTCCAGACGTTGGTGGTGATCCAGTAGAGGATCAGTCCGGCCGGGAAGCCGATGATGAACGGGATGAAGATGAATGGAAGGGCCATCATCAGGAGCTTCTGGTTGCGATCGGCCGTAGTCGCCATGACCAGGCCCGAGAAGAGCTGGGTGGCAACGTAGATCACGATCAGGGCGACCAGCACGCCCCCGGTGGCCGAAGCGGTCAGGTCCGGGATGAAGAGGAAGGACTCGCCGAACGGGTAAAGAGCGCTGATGGTCGGGTCGGCCTGGATCTGGGCCATCGTCAGCTCGCTACAGGGCACCTCGGTCTGGCCGCAGATGTCCTCCCTCAGCGGCCCACGCAACGCGTAGAAGAGAGTGATGAAGATCGGCATCTGGGCGATCAGTGGAATACAGGACGCCAGCGGGTTGATCTTGTTCTCCTGGTAGAGCTTCATCATCTCCTGGGAGAGCCGCTGGCGGTCGTTCTTGTACTTCTCCTGGAGCGCCTTGATCTGTGGCTGGAATGCCTGAAGCGCCCTCATCCCCTTGATCTGCTTGTAGGTGAGGGGGATCAGGACCAGCCGGGTGGCGAAGGTCAGGGCAATGATCGAGGCGCCCCAGCTGAGGCCGAGATCGTGGAAGGCCGAGAGAACGGCGTCCGCGACGTTGATCAGCGGCTGGAGGATGTTGGCCGGAATCACGGTGACACCTCGGCGGTCGGAGCCGGGACGTGGTCGGGGGCGCCGTCACGACGGGCTGGGCCGGCTTCCCGTTCGGAGGGCACCTCCCCATGCCAAACGGCCGGATCGATCGGTCCGACCGCGAGCGTGAACCGCTCCCTGACCGGGTCGAACCCCCCGTGGCTGAAGGGATTGCACCTGAGCAGCCGCCAGACGGCCAGGACGAGGCCCCTCAGGACCCCAAAACGCTCGACCGCCTCGACCGCGTACGAAGAGCAGGTCGGCTCGTACTTGCAGCGACGGGGCAGGGCGGGTGAAACCCCTTTCGAGTACGCCCGGATCGGGGCCGTGAACACCCTTGCCACGCGTCCCGGAGTCGGTTCCCCGGTCGGGGCCTGATCCTGCCGTTTCACGTGGAACGCTCTCCCCCGGCCTCGCCTTCGCCGTTCTCTTCGACCTCGGCGGGCAACACCAGCTCTGAAATCGCCTTCTTGACGCCCTCCAGGCCCTCGGCCTCGATCATCTGCTCGATCCCGGGCCTGGCGACGAGGACGAAGTCGGCCGCCGGTGGTTCGCCGTCCATGACCTCCCAGAAACCCTCTCCGAGGACCCTCTTGACCCGGTTCCGGGCAACGGAGTTACCGACCTTTCGCGAGACCGAGATCCCGAGCCTCGAGTTGCTGCCGTCACCCTCGGCTCGATCGAAGCGGTAGACGACGAGGAAGCGGTTCGCCCGCGAATCCCCCTCGCGGTAGGCACGACGGAAGTCTCCACTGCGTGAAAGCCGCCGGCGTTTGGGGCGGTCCGGGTCGGCCCCCGCCATCTCACGCGGTGAGGCGCTTGCGACCCTTGCGCCTCCGACGCCTGACGACGTCGCGGCCCGACTTGGTCTTCATCCTGGCGCGGAATCCGTGCGTCTTCGCGCGCTTCCTCTTCTTGGGCTGGTAGGTCCGCTTCATCGGGGGCCGGAGTATAGGGGTAAGAGGCCTCCGGTGACCGTCCTGATCGGCACACCTTTTTTCCCCGTCATTTGCGGCCTGCCCACGAAGCGAACCCACGGGTCGGGTCTATCTTCTCCGACCAGCCGAAGACGGCGGGAGCGGCCACCGGAGGAGCGATTGGGAGAGAGGCTCGGGGTGAGCCTGGGAGCCGTCCCTCGAGAGAACAAGTGGAGAGACCAGAGACCAGCCAACGCAAATCCGGCCCCGTCGTCGGGGCGCCCGGAAGAGCACGGGTGCCAGCCGGAGGTCCAGACCCTGCTGACGCAGGCACCGGCGACCTCGACCTGGCGCGGATCTGGGTCGAAGTCCGAGAAGGCCTCGCCTCGAGCCTGCCCGAAGCGACCTTCCGGATGTGGATCGCCCCGGTACGGCCCGTGGCCCGTCACGGAGAAACACTCTTCTTCCAGGGCCCTGAAGGGGTGAGGGAGTGGGTCAAGCGACGCTACGAGGGCTTGATCAGGGAGGCATTCAGAGCTCAGGGGCTGGTGATGCGGGAGTTGACGTTCGAGCGGGCCCCTGCTGCCGAACGAGTTGCGGACCCGGGAAGACTGGCCGCACCCAACCCGACCCACACCTTCGACCGTTTCGTGATCGGCCCTGGTAATCACCTGGCTCACTCGGCAGCGCTGGCAGTTGCCGAGGCGCCTTCGGAGGCCTACAACCCCCTCTTCCTCTACGGGCCCCCTGGTCTCGGAAAGACCCACCTGATGGGGGCGATCGCCGACTACCTGGCCCGCAACAGGCCCGACCTGAAGATCCTCTTCACCAACGCCGAATCGTTCACCTCGGACTTCGTCGAGACCCTGAGGAAGGAGGGCTCGGCTGATGGCTTCCGCCAGCGGTACCGGTCCGTCGACGTGCTGCTGCTAGATGACGTCCAGTTCCTCGCCGGCAAGAAGAGGACCGAGGAGGAGTTCTTCCACACCTTCAACACCCTTCACGAATCGGGTGCCCAGCTGGTCATTTCTGCCGACACCGACCCCTCCGCCATGGACGGAATAGCGACCCGCCTTTCAAACCGTTTCGAGTGGGGGCTCGCGGTCGAGGTGAAGAGACCCGACCTGGCCACCCGCCTTACCGTCCTCAGCCAGCTGATCGACGAAGCCGGTATAGAGATCGCAGAACGTGAAGCCGTCCGGTTACTCGCATCCTCGGTGACCAGCAACCTCCGCCAGTTGAGGGGTGCCCTTACCCGGATCGTCGCCGAAGCCTCGCTCGCCGGATCGGGAATCAGCCGGGACCTCGTAGCCCGAGTGATAGATAACCCTGAAACCCCGATCGAAGAAGCCCCGAACTTGAAGCCGCAGGAAATCAGGGACGCGGCGGCAAGCCACTTCTCGGTACCTGTCGAGAGCCTCACCTCCCGGCGGCGGGACCGCAAGACGGCGAAGGCCAGAGCGATAGCCATGTTCGTAACCCGGGAGGTTTGTGGCTCTACCCTGAGTGAAGTCGGCGCGCTCTACGGTGATCGGGACCACTCGACGGTGATGGCTGCGATCAGGCGGGTCGAGCGTGCGGAGGGAAGCGACCCCGAGTTGACCAGGTCTCTGGTCTCTTTCCGGGCGGCGATCTCCCGATGATCGAGGTCCCCAGGCAGACAGATGTGGACTACCGGTTCAGTCGGGGTATTCGCCGCTCCGGGTGTGAGAATCGGGAGTCAAGAAGATCAACACCTGATCAACACCCGATTTCCGTATCGTTGAGCGGAGTGCGCCCCGTAATGAACAGAATCAAGACCCCTACTAAATCGATCTTCAATCGTTCGACGGTCTTTCGTAAGGGTGAAAGATGAAGTTCTCGGTTCAACAGGAAGAGCTTGCCGGTGCGTTGGCGGCTGCAGGGCGGTCCACCTCCCAGGGAAGGGACAATCCGGCACTGGCCGGGATCCTGGTCGAACTGACCGACGGTCGCCTGACCGTGAGTGCGACCGACGGCAACCGGAGCATCCGGATCCCCGCTCACCTCGCCGGTGCGCCGGAGGGTGAGGGCAAGGTCCTCCTACCAGGGAAGGTTCTACCCGGCTTGGCCAACTCGCTCCGGTCGGGAGTGGTCGAGGTCGCCTACAGGCCTGACCAGAAGGACGTCGAGATCAAGTCCGGGGCCTCGGTATTTCACGTGAGAACACTCAACGCCGACGACTTCCCTCCACTTCCGTCACTGGAGGGAGACTCGGTCTCCCTGGACCGGGAGGTGCTGGTCGAGACGATAGAGCTGGTCGCCGGAGCGGCCTCCACGGGCGACATGAGACCTGTTCTCGGGGCCGTTCAGGTGACGATTGCCGGTGACTCACTGACCATGGCCGCGACCGACTCCTACCGACTGGCCGTCAGGGAGACGAAGCTCCCCTCCGCCGCTGCCGCCGAGGTCGAGGCGAACGTGCCGGCCGATTCGCTCAAGGAGCTGGTCAGGCTGTTGACCGGGTCCGAGACCGAGCAGGTGAAGATGTCGATCGGCGATCGAGAGGCCGTTTTCGACCTGGACGGGACCGTCTTCTCGACCACCATGGTCGAGGGACAGTTCCCGAAGTACCAGCAGCTCTTCCCCGAGAGCTGGGAGCACGACGTAAGACTTTCCCGGGACGAGCTGCTCGAGTCGATCAAGAGGGTCGGAGGGGTCCTCGACCGTGACGGCAGGCTGATCAAGGTCACCTTGAGCTCGGGTGAGCTGACCCTCTCGGCCGAGACCCCGGAGCTAGGTGACGCGAGCGAGACGATCCCTGCCGGATTCGAGGGCGAGGAGATGACGGTCGGCTTCGACCACACTTACTTCCGCGAGGGGGTCGATTCGATCAAGGGTGACGAGGTGATGCTGAAGCTGATCTCCCCGCTCCGACCGGGCCTGATCCTGCCGATCGGGGAAGAAGGGTTCCGCTACCTGCTGATGCCGCTCCGGCTGGCTGACTGACCTTGCGGGTCTCGTCGGTCTCGGCCGACCGGTTCCGATCGCTCGACGGGGTGGTCCTCGAGCTCGGCGAGGGTACGACTGCGGTCTTCGGTCCGAACGGATCCGGGAAGACCAACCTGCTCGAGGCGGCCTACTTCGGTCTGACTGGCAAGTCCTTCAGAACGGCTGACCGCCGGGACCTGATCCCTTTCGGTGGGGACCACGCTCGGGTTCGGGTCGAGACCGAAGAGGAGGGGGGCGTGACGCACGAGTTCCTCACCGCAACCTCCAGGACCGAGCAGACCAGGACCACCCTCGACGGGGCACGGGTCGAGAGGGCTGAAGCCACGGTCCACAGGCCGGCCGTTACCGTTTTCTCGCCCGATCGGCTCGAGCTGGTCAAGGGACCCCCCGCCCTGAGGAGGGCCCATCTGGACCGGTTCGTCGGCGCGCGCTGGCACAGCCGTACCGACCTTCGACGGGAGTACGGCAGGACGCTCGCCCAGCGAAACGCCCTGCTCTCGGCGATCGCCAGGGGGAGTGGGTCACCGGCTGGGCTCGACACCTGGGATGCCCAGCTCGCCCGGACCGGGGCGAGGCTGGCCGAGGCACGTGCGGAGGCGACAGACCTGCTGGCTCCAGCCTATGCCGAAGCTTCGGCCAACCTCGGGCTCGAGGGTCAGAACGGCCTCTCCTACCGCCCAGCTGCCGGGATGAGCGAGGAAGACCTGCTGGCCGGTTTCAGTGAGCGACGGGAGCGCGACGTCGAATCCGGCCGAACCACCTGGGGACCTCAGAACGATGAGCTCCGTCTGGAACGCGACGGAAGACAGTTGAGACGTTTTGGCTCCCAGGGTCAGCAGCGGCTGGGCCTGCTCGCCCTGTTGTTCGCCGAGCGAAGGGTGCTGGCCGAGGCGGGCAACCCGATTCCCCTGCTCCTGCTCGACGACGTGATGAGCGAACTCGACTCGACGAGGCGGGACTCGCTGCTCAGCCAGCTTTCGCTCGGTGGCCAGGCCGTGATTTCGGCGGCCGAGCGGGAGCTGCTCCCCGACGACTCCGAGATGGCCAGGTTCCCGATCGCCGAGCTGCTCGAAGTGCAGTCGACCTCGGCCGCCAGGAGTGGAACGCAAGGGTGAGCCACGGATCGGGAGGCAGGGATCGGCGGGGACGGTCGAAGGAGCCGGAACGAATCACCGGAGCGGTCGGCAGGTTCGCCGACGCGGTCGCTCCGGAGACTCCGGAGGCCAGGGCACAGACGGTCTGGGCGGACGCCGTCGGGCCCGAGCTGGCCGCCGTGACCCGGGTAACTGACCAACGGGAAGGGACGGTTCTCGTCGAGTGCGAGAGTGCGGTCTGGGCCGAGGAGTTGGCCCTGATGGAGACCCGGATTCGGAAGAGCCTGAACCAGGCACTGGCCGCCCGTGGCGAAGATCCTGTTGAAATGATCACCTTTCGCTCCGGGGAGTTATAAAAAGTCTTAATTTGCAGGTATTTTTACGTTCCTGACGCTTCCGTCGACCGGGCCGGGCTGGTATCATGGAGCCTTGGGGTCAACCCGG
>JAUMBO010000043.1:0-3373 GCA_032119635.1 Solirubrobacterales bacterium | reverse complement strand
CCGGGCGATGAAGACCGAGCAGGGTGCGTGGTGGCTGACCTTGTTCGGCACCGAGCCCAGGAGGTAGCGCTTCGCCCCGGTCATCCCCTTGTTGCCGACCACGATCAGGTCGGCCTTCGAGTCCTCTGCCACGTCGAGGATCGCGTCGGCCGGGTCGCCCTCCATCGGGTGGGGCCGGACCTTGACCCCGACCTCGGCCGCGATCCGGGCGGCCGCCTCTAGTGCGAAGTTAGCCTCCTCGCGCTGGCCGAACTCGTAGCTCACGTCATCCGGTGCAGCACTCCGCCGGGCATCGGCCCGCCACTCGGGAATCGGCTCCGCCGCGCAGACGACCTCCAGGTCGGCGCCCGACATCTTCGCTATCTCGGCCGCCTGGCGCACCGCCTCACCGGCCGTCTCCGAGCCATCCGTACCTACGACTATCCGCTTGAACATCGACATCGGCCCTCCGTTCGACTGTCCGACAGAGCGATCCTACCGCCGGGAGGGGGCGCCGCGTGCGATTACTTCGGGAACTCGGTCCCGGACGGAAGGCCGCGAAAGCCGGCACCGAGGATTTCCTCGGGTGTGGTCGCGAGCTGGTAGGTCCCGATCGCGATCGAGGCAAAAGTGGCCACAAAGATTACGATCAGGAGTATTCGCCAGGTTGCCGGCATCCCGGCGAGGTTAGAAGATGTGGCCGGATAAGGAATTCGAGGGGAGCCCGATGGAGACCACACAAGACGAACCGAAGAAGCTTCCGAACGGAGTCGAGGAGGTGGCCGACCGCGTCTACCTGATGCGGGGCGACCTGAAGGGCGGGATGAACATCTACTTCGTGCGCGGTCCGGACGGCGAGCTGGTCCAGTACGACGCCGGCACCCGCCCGATGACCAAGAAGAACGTCCGGGTGGCCCGGGCGCTGGGCGGCCTCGACCGGGTGGTCATAAGCCACGGCCACGCCGATCACCGCGGCACCGCACCGGGCCTCCTGACCCCGGTCTACTGCCACCCGGACGAAGTCGGCGATCTCCGCTCGCCGGCCTCGATCACCTCCTACGTGGACTTGTCCCAGCTGGACGTTGCCCCGATCGCCCTGCTCTACCGCCTGCTCCTGCCGTGGTGGGATGGTGGGCCGGTCGAGCCGGACGGGACCCTGACCGAAGGCGACGTGGTGGCCGGTTTCGAGGTGATCCACTTCCCGGGCCACGCACCCGGGTTGATCGGCCTCTGGCGGGAGTCGGACCGGGTAGCCCTGGTCAGCGACACCGTCTACCTGGTCGACTCCGCCAGGCTGAAACCGCTCCCCGAGGGAGAGGCCAGCGTGCCGCACCCGGCCTGGGCCTGGGACCACCAGCAGGCGAAGGAATCGGTCCGGAAGCTGGCCGGACTGCACCCGGAAATGGTGCTGGCCGGCCACGGTGATCCGCTCTGCAAGGGCGGCGAAGACCTCCACGACACGCTGATCGAGGCCTCTAACCGGTTCTGAAGGAAACCGGGGTTACTCCCCGGCTTCCTCCTTCTTCTTCTTGGGTCCGTCGTGTCGCTCCCGCGCCCCGCGGCCGAGGTTCCCGACGATCAGGGCGACCACGGTGACCAGGTAGATCTGGCCGAACAGGGTGAGGAGCCCAGTCAGGGAACGTCCGAAGTCGGTTGCGGGGGTGAGGTCACCGATCCCCAGAGTGGTAATCGTGGTCACGGAGTAGTAGACGAAGCTCCCGTAGTTCTCCTTCGAGGGGCCCTGCTCGAAGACCGGACCGGGCTCGATGGCCCCGACGATCCCGAAGGCCGAGGCGAAGGCGATGATCAGCAGCATGTAGATGCCGAGCGCGCCGAAGACGGTCCTGATCGTTACCTCCCGGTCCCTCTTCAGCTGGCGCAACAGGCCGATCACGATCGAGGGAAGCGCGGTGAAGACCAGCAGGAAGGTTGCAGCCCTGATCAGGTCCTTCTCGATGCCCGCGCCCCAGAGCATCGGCGAAAGAGCGGCGATTACGGCCAGAACCGCAAGGATTTCGAAGACCCTGATCAGCTTGGGCGCGGTCTCGGCCGCCCTCAGGCAGGCGATCAGGGCGAACATCTGGATGATCAGGGCGACCGCGTCGAGTGCCGTCCCACTCGGGAAGGCCATGACCAGGAACATCGACGTCACCAGGAGGATCAGGGCCACCCCGTAATGATCGGGTCCAGGCAGGAAGAACTCCCGCGCCCTCAGCTCGGTCAGAGTGGAGTTCACGCGGTCACCTCCCGGTCGGTCACCACGAGCACGTTGTCGTTCTCGATGCGGCCGGCCGGAATCGAGCGGTCCCCGGCCATCAGCTTCGCGAGCGCCTCGTCCTTGTCGGCCCCGGTGACCAGGAAGAGGATCCGCCGGGCCCGGTCGAGCACCGGGTAGGTGAGGGTCATCCTCCGGCTGCCTTCGTACTCGCCGGCCGTGAGCGCAACCGGGCGGTCACTAACCTCGAGGACGGGATCGCCGGGGACCAGCGAGGCGGTGTGGCCGTCCGGCCCGAGGCCGAGGTGGATCAGGTCGAACCGCTCGGGCAGTGACCAGCCGTAGCTCGCGGCGGCATCGTCGAGGTCCTCCCCACCGACCGGCATCGGCCGGATCGAGGCCTGGCAGGCGAGCGGCAGGGAGAGCACCAGCTGGGTCAGGTTGCGTTCCGGACTGCCGCTCGGGGCGATCCGCTCGTCCACCTGGAAGAGCTCCGTCTTCGACCACTCCAGTCCGCCGTCGGCCAGCATCTCGAGCATCCGCCACGGTGTCTTGCCGCCGCTCACCGCGCAGGAAAAACTGCCTCGCTCCCGTATCGCCGTCTCGGCCGCGATTTCGATCACCCGGGCGGCCTCGGCCGCCGCCTGCTCGGGGCCCCCGACTACCTTGGCGACCATCCTGGCCTCCCCGCCGTGGACGGATGGTCCACTAGTCCTTCTTCACGTCGTGGCCACCGAACTGCTTTCGCATTGCCGAGAGGACCCGGTCGCCGAAGTCGGCGTTGCCGCGGGAGGAGAACCGGGAGTAGAGGGCCGAGGTGAGTACCGGCGCCGGCACCCCCTCTTCGATCGCCGCGATCGAGGTCCACCTGCCCTCGCCCGAGTCCGAGACCCTGCCCTCGAATTCCGCGAGTTCGGGCGACTCGGCCAGTGCCGCCGCGGTCAGGTCGAGCAGCCAGGAGCCGACCACGCTACCCCTCCGCCAGAGCTCGGCGACCTCGGCCACCGGGATGTCGTAGCGGTAGAACTCGGGGTGCTCCAGCGGGGCCGTCTCGGCATCGGCGTCGCGGGTCTCCTCGCCTGCGTCGGCATTGGCCAGGACGTTCAGCCCCTCGCCGATCGCGGCCATCATCCCGTACTCGATCCCGTTGTGGACCATCTTCACGAAGTGGCCCGCCCC
>JAUMBO010000042.1:0-37323 GCA_032119635.1 Solirubrobacterales bacterium | reverse complement strand
CTCCGCCCGTACTTCTCGATCAGCCTCGTCTTTTCCTCACTGGTCAGTGTCATCCTCGGGACCCGGCGGCCGCTGTTCACGCGTCTGCCGGGCGAAGGAAGCTAGCACAGACCTTGCGAGCCTCCGCCACGTCGAGGGCCATCTGGTCGACCAGCTCCCCGACCTCCTGGTACGCCTTCTCCCCTCTTAGCCGTTGGAGGAAGGCGATCCTGAGATCCTTTCCGTACAGGTCTTCATCCACGTCGAGCAGGTGCGCTTCGATCAGAACGCCACGGTCACTGTCGAAGGTCGGCCGAGTGCCGACGTTGACCGCGGCGGGCCTCCCGTCGGCGAAGGCCGCGTAAACCCCGTGTCCGGGGGTCGCAAGCTTCGGGTCAGGGATGATGTTCGCCGTGGCAAAGCCAAGTTCCCGACCACGCCCGTCTCCCCTCACCACCTCGCCTTGAACCATGAAGGGCGTCCCGAGGCAGACCCTCGCGGCTTCCATCTCACCGGCTGCGACGAGTTCCCTTATACGGGTCGAGGAAACCGTCTCGCCTCCTACCTCGACGAGCGGAACGACTCTCGTCTCGAACTCGGTGCTCCGGCTGAGCATGTCCGGTGTCCCGGTGGCGCCGGTGCCGAAACGGAAGTTCTCGCCGACAGAGACCTTCTGGGCCCCGAGTCGCCCCACCAGGATCTCGTCGATGAAGGTTTCGGCCGTCGTTTTCGTGAACTCGCGGTCGAACGGAATCACGATCAGCTCCTTCACCCCGATCCCTTCGAGGACGTCCCGCTTCACGTCGAACGGCATCAGGAGCTGCGGCGCAGAGTCCGGGGCGAGGACCTCGAGCGGATGGGGCTCGAAGGTGAGGACGGCGTCGGCGCCCTCGATCACGTCGCGGTGCCCGAGGTGGACGCCGTCGAACGTACCGATCGCGACTGCGCGCGGCCCCGGGGCGGCTTCGTCGAGGGGCACGGTCTTGATTCGCTCGGACACGCCCTAACTATCCCGCAGCCGGACGAAGTACGACCTCTGGCCTGACCAACTCGGCCTCCGTGCGACCCACGCCGAGGAGCGTCCGGGCCCGCACGAGGCAGACCGCGACCCCGTCCTCGAGCTCGGGTGACGATCGGATCGGGATGCCGTTGGCTACCGCGCTGGACTCGTCTTCATCGAGGTCGATCATCGGCATGGAGGAGAGCGCTTCGAGCGGGTCCACCAGGGACCCGGCATCCCCCACTTCGAGCGACCCCACCGACAATCGCCGGAGCTCCTCGCAGTAAGCATCGCCCAGGTCCGAAACGAGATTTCGGACATAGGTCCCGGAACTGACCTCGAGCCGGTAACGGCCCCGTACCGGACTCCCGTCGGGGTCCTCCTCGACATCGAGCAACTCGGAGCGGTGGACGATCACCTCGCGGCTCGGACGATCGCTCAACGTCTCCCCCCGATGGGCCTTCCGGTAGAGCCTCTCCCCGGAGACCTTGACCGCCGAGGTCATCGGCACCTGCTGATCGAAGCTTCCGGTCGGGATCTCGAGTGAGGGCGGGATCCTTCCGGTCTCTTCGAGCGATCCATCGCGATCCCCGGTGCTCGACGTCCAGCCGTACCTTGCCGTGGCGAGATAACCCTTCGGCATGCCGACCATGTACCGCTGAAGACGCGTCGCCCGGCCGAGCAGCACGACGAGCAGGCCGGTGGCGAAGGGGTCGAGAGTCCCGGCGTGCCCCGCCTTGAGCCCGGTCTCCCGCCGGATCTGCGCGATCACGTCATGGGATGTGGGACCGCTCGGCTTGTCCCAGAGCAGAACGCCGATTCCATCCTCGGGAACCGGAACCTCCAATTTTCTAGCGAACGCCCTCGAGCGCCTGGCAGATGGTCTGGAGGATCTCCTCATAGGGCAGCTCGGACGAGCAGCCGGCGGCCTTCACGTGCCCTCCGCCACCGAAATCGCGGGCGATACGTGAGACGTCGATGCCAGCTTCGCCGGCCCTGAGGCTGATCTTCCGCTGGTCAACCCCATCCGCCTGACGGTCCCTGATCACCGCGGCGACCTGAACCCCTTCGACCGACCGAAGATGGTCGACGATTCCCTCCGTCATCTCCTCGCCCGACCCGGTTACCTCGTAGTCATCTGCGGTGATGTAAGTCGTAATCAACCTGCCGTCGCAGTCGATCCTCAGCTTCCCGAGGGCCCGTCCGAGCAGACCGACCTTCTCGACGGGCAGGCTCTCGTAGACCCTCTGGTGGACCTCCTCCACCCCCACCCCGGACCTGAGCAGCTCGGCCGCCACCTCGTGGGTCTCGGCCGAAGTCGAGTCGTACATGAACTTCCCGGTGTCGGTGACGATCCCGATGTAGAGGGCAGTTGCCATTGCCTCGGAGATGGTCGCATCGAGCGCGCGGGCGATCCGGAAGATGATCTCTGCAGTGCTCGAGGCCCGCGGGTCGACGTAGAAAGGGTCGCCGAAGTCGGTGTTGTCGTGGTGGTGATCGATGTTGACTACGGCACTCCCGCCCTCCAGCAGGAAGTCGACTGGCATCCGGTCGGGATTGCCGCAGTCGAGGAAGACGACGACCCGGTCCCCCAGATCGGCCGGGGCGTCATGGAAGACGTTTTCGAGGGGGATGTGCCGATACTCCGAGGGAAGCGGGTACTCCTTCGCCGCGAGGAACATCACCGAGTCCTTGCCGAGGTATCCGAGCAGCTCGTGCATTCCGAGCAACGAGCCGAGAGCGTCTCCGTCCGGGCCCTCGTGCGTCGTCAGCAGAAACTTCCCGGAGTCCCGGATCACCTCGAGTACTCCTTCGAAATCGCCCCGGACTCCTCCTGGGGAGGTCTCCCCTGCCGTCATCAACGCTCGGTCTCCTGACCTTCGTCGAGCAGTGAGGCGATCCTCAGCCCGGTTTCGACCGCCTCGTCGTAGAGGAACCGGAGGGTTGGAGTCCGCTTCATCCGGGTCTCTGAGCCGATCGCAGCCTGAAGGCTCCCATGCGCCCTGCCGAGGGCCTCTTGAGCTACCTCCCGGTCGCCCTCACCGCCGTAGACCGTGAAGTAGACCTTGGCGTGCCTGAGGTCGGGGCTGGTGTCGACCGCGGTCACGGTCACCTGGGAGAGTCCTGGATCAGAGAGCTCCTTCAGCTCCTCGCCGATCACCTCCCGCAGGACCTCGTTGACCCTGCGCATCCTCGAGACGGCCATCATCGACCCCTACGCGAGCGTCTGCTCGACCTCGCGGGTCGAGAAGAACTCGAGCACGTCGCCGACCTTCACGTCCTGGTAGCCGTCGAGCACGAGGCCGCACTCCTGACCCTCCTCGACCCGGTCGACCGCATCCTTGAACCTCCTGAGCGAGTCGAGACGGCCCGTCCATACCACGGTCCCCTCCCGAACCAGTCGCACCTCGGCCTCGCGCGTGACACTGCCCTCCGTCACCTGGCAGCCGGCAATCCGCCCGACCTTCGACGCCTTGAAGACCTCCTTGACTTCGGCCTCGCCGAGGTTCTCCTCGACCTCGACCGTATCGAGCAGGCCCTCCATCGCCGCCCTCAGGTCCTCGGTGACCTTGTAGATCACCGAGTAGGTGCGAACGTCGACGCCCTCGGCCTGGGCCGCCTTGCGGGCATCGCTCAGTGGCCTGACGTTGAAGCCGATGATGACCGCGCCCGAGGCCGAGGCGAGCATCACGTCCGACTCGGTGATCCCGCCCGTCTGGGCATGGATGATGTTGATCGCTACCTGCTCCTGCGGCACCTTCGCGATCTCGTCCTGGAGCGCCTCGAGCGATCCCGCGACATCGCTCTTCAGGACCACGTTCAGCTCCTTGAGGTCACCGGCCTGGGCCTTGGCGAATATCTCGTCGAGGGTGACTTTCCGGGCAGCCCGTCGCGCTATCGCCTCGGCCTTGAGACGGTTCTGCTTCTCCTGGGCGACCTGGCGGGCCTCACGGTCGTTCTCCATCGCCTGAACGAACTCACCGGCCTCGCAGACACCGTCGAAGCCGAGTACCTCGACCGGCATTCCCGGAACCGCGGTCTCGACATCGGAACCGGTGTAGTCATGCATCGCCCGAACCTTGCCCCAGACGGGACCGGCGACGACCGAATCGCCCACCCTCAGCGTTCCGCGCTGGACGAGGACCGTAACCACGGGACCCCTGCCGGGATCGAGCTGCGATTCGACGACGGTTCCCGACGCCGGGGCATCCGGGTTCGCGCCGAGCTCCTCGAGCTCGGTGACGAGGATGATCATGTCGAGAAGGTTGTCGAGGCCCTCGCCCGTCTTCGCCGAGACATCGCAGTAGATCGTGTCCCCGCCCCACTCCTCCGGGTTGAGACCCTCGGCGGCGAGGTCGTTCCTGATCCGGTCGGGCTGGGCACCTTCGAGATCGATCTTGTTCACGGCGATCAGCATCGGAACCTCGGCTGCCCGGGCGTGGTCGATCGCCTCGCGAGTCTGCGGCATCACGCCATCGTCAGCCGCGACGACGATCACCGCGACGTCCGTCACCTGGGCACCCCGGGCCCGCATTGCCGTGAACGCCTCGTGGCCGGGCGTATCGAGGAAGGTGATCAGTTCCGCGCCGTGATGGACCTGGTAGGCCCCGATGTGCTGGGTGATCCCGCCGGCTTCACCCGCCGCAACCTCGGTCTCTCTGATCGCATCGAGCAGTGAGGTCTTTCCATGGTCGACGTGACCCATGATTGTCACCACCGGCGGCCTGTCCTCCAGTGAGTCGTCGGCGTCCTCGAAGGCCGGAACCTCAGGCTCCTCGTCGGCCGCGGAGACGATCTCGATCTTGCGGTCGTACTCGCCGGCCAGGGCTTCGACGGACTCGTCGGTGAGGGTCTGGGTCAGGGTTGCCATCTCGCCCATCGACATCAGCTTCTTGATCAGCTCCGCCGGGCTCAGGTCGAGGAGCTCCGCCAGCTCTCGGACCGTGACCCCTGAGTTGATCCTGGTGGCCTGGGGTGCCTCCGGCTCCTTCTCGACCGGACTCGGCTCCTCCAGTACCGGTTTGCGCCGCCTCCCTCCACGTCTCCTGGGTGGTCGCTGCGGTGGCGGAGGCCCGCCCTGATCGCGCCTCGAGGCATGGGAGTCGATCACGACCCGGCGGCGTTTCCTACCGGCTCCGCCTGCCTTCGCCCCGTCCCCGGAAGCCTTGGCTTCCGCACCGGGCTTGACCGGCTTCGACGATTTGGGCTTGGCGGGAACCGGTGCGGGCTTGTCGGCGCCGGAAGCCTTTGGGGGTCCGTCTCCGAGCGCCTTGATGGCATCGCTCTCCTCCACGCTCGAGGCGGCTGCCTTGGCCTCGATTCCGGCAGCCTGAAGGGCGGCGAGGAGATCCTTGCTGGTGACTCCCTGCTCCTTGGCTATCTCGTAGACCCGCTTGCGACTCACTCCTTTGCGTCACCCCCAACGCCCTCTTCGCCCTCTTCGCCCTCGGTCGCCTGGTCACCGACACCGGCCTCAATGGGTGCCTCCGTTTCGGTGACCTCCTCGGCCACTACGCCATCGTCGACCTCTTCGGAGACCTCTTCCTCGACGCTCTCCTCGACGAGCTCGTCGCCTGACTCCGTATCCTCGGCCCCGACCTCATCGGCCCCTTCGGCGGTTTCCTCCGCCTCAGCTTCGACCTCCTCCTCCACGGCCTCTTCGGTCGACTCCTCGACCTTCTCCTCCACGGCCTCTTCGGTCGACTGCTCGATTTCCTCGGCCTCGGCCTCTGCCTCGGGGACGGGCTCGACGAAGCCTTCCTCGGCCCCGGTCACGACCGCCGAGACCTCGGCCTCGTCGGCATCGGGGTCGGCGAGCATCGTTACTTCGGCATCGCCAAGGCCATCGAGTACGGCAACGTGGTTCGTCTCGAACCTCGAAAGCGCCTGGTGCTGGGGCAGCCCACAGAAAGTCGATCCTTCGATCGATTCGTTCGGGCACCGCCTCCCGCTCGAGAGGACCGCCATGCACCGACCGTCGAACTCCTCGTCGCCGTCGTAGTCGTGCTGGTCCTCCTCCTGGGCGAACTCGGTCTCAGACTTGATGTCGACACGCCAGCCGGTGAGCCTTGCGGCGAGTCGTGCGTTCTGGCCGTCCCTGCCGATCGCCAGCGAGAGCTGATCGTCTGGAACGACGACCGTCGCCTGCATCTCCTCATCGTCGACCAGGACCTCCCTCACCCTGGCGGGCGAGAGGGCCTTCGCCACGAATCGGGCCGGCTCCTCGTTGTAGGGAATGATGTCGATCTTCTCGCCCCGCAACTCGGAGACGACCATCCTGACCCGGGAGCCTCGCGGCCCGACGCAGGCACCGACAGGATCGATCCCATCGGCGTGCGAGATCACCGCGATCTTCGAGCGGTAACCCGGCTCGCGAGCGACCCCGACGATCTCGACGTGGCGATCGGCGATCTCGGGCACCTCGACCTCGAACAGCCCCTTGATCAATTCCGGGCTGCGCCGCGATACGACGATCCCGGGACCCTTCATCGAGTCTGAAACGTCGGTGATCACGGCTTTGACTCTCATGCCGTGGTCGTACCGCTCGGCGTAGACCTGCTCGGATTTCGGCAGCAGGGCCTCGACCCGCTCCCGGAGCTGAACCAGGGTGTACCGCTTGTCCGATTGCTGGATCAGACCGGTGACGAGCTCACCGACCCGGTCCTTGTACTCCTCGTAGACCATCTGCCGCTCAGCCTCCCGGATCCTCTGGAAGACGACTTGCTTGGCGGTCATCGCCGCGATCCGGCCGAAGTCGTCCGGGGTGACGTCCCGGGACTCGATCTGGTCGGCGTAGGGCGCCAGGACTTCAGGGTCGAGCTCGGGCTCCTCGGGCTCACGCATCTCGCCCGTCTCGGGATCGATCTCGCTCTCCTGCTCCGCCTTCGCCTCCTCCAGCAGCTTCTCTTCGAGCTCCTCGGGGAGGATCAGTTCGAAGACCCGGAAGTCGCCGGTCTCGTGATCGAGATCGACCCGGGCGTAGCGCGCCGCACCGGGCGTCTTGCGATAGGCCGAGAGCAGTGCGTCGGCCAGGGCGTCCATCAGCGTGTCGGCCGAGATCCCCTTCTCCTGCTCGAGGGCCTTGACTGCGTCGACTATCTCCTGGCTCATTTTCTAGCTGCTCCTTGTCGTGTTGTCCGCCATGGGGACGAGATGTGCCCGCTCGATCTGGTCGAACGGGATGCTGACCGGCTGGTCACCCTCGATGGCCACGGCCGCAGGGTCGACCCCGGCGATCGTCCCGGTGAAGTTCTTCTGTCCTTCGATCGGCTTCCGGGTCCGGATCCGTGCCGTCCGCCCTGCAAACCGCTCGAAGTGTTCCGGCCGCACAAGGGGGCGCTTCGGCCCCGGCGAAGAGACTTCGAGCGAGTAGAGCTCCCTGAGCTCACCGAGCAGGTCGGTGACCCGCTGGCAGGTGGCCAGATCGACTCCGTCGGGTCGATCGATGAGCAGTCGAAGGGTTCCGCCACCAGCCTCCTCGACCGCGAGCAGCTCGACATCGGGCTCGGAGCCCTCGATCTGCGCCTGTATCTGGTCCAGTTGCGGTTTCACGATCTTGGCTCCGCCTCCATTCAAGCCAGAAAAAAAGCGGGCCGAGCCCGCCTTTCGGCAAACAACTTCACGAAGCTTGCCAAGTATAGCCGGACCTGAAGGGCCGGCTGAGGCAGCTACATCGCGATCTCGATCGTCACCGGGCCGTCGAGGACCAGCTCGATCGCCATATCTTCGCCAAAGGCCCCCTTCCTGGCCCCGGCTTCGGCACAGAAGAGATCGTAGAGCGGCTCGGCCTCCTCGCCCGGCGCAGCCCGCTGGAATCCGGGGCGGTTGCCCCGGCTTGCATCGCCGAGCAACGTGAACTGACTCACGCAGAGGATCTCCCGCTCACCCAGTGGTTCGGTGAGGCGTCCTTCGGAGTCGGGAAAGATCCGGAGGGCCGCAACCTTCCTCGCCAGCTTCGTCGCGACCTCGGTCGAGTCGCCCCGGGCAACCCCCAGGAGGACGAACATCCCCGGCCCGATCCTCGATATCTCGGCCTCACCGGTGCTGACAGAGGCCTTCAGGACCCGCTGGACCACGGCTCTCATCTCCCGGCGTTGCCCGACCTCATCTCGGCGACCCGATCGAGTATCGAAGCTGCGATCGAGTCCTTCGGGGCTCGTTCGACCCGCTCGCTGCTCACCCGGGTGACGAGCACGACCTCGTTCTCCTCGGAATCGAATCCGATCGAGGCGTCCGATACGTCGTTCAGGACGATCAGGTCGACGCCTTTCTCCTCGAGCTTCCGCCTGGCCCTCCCCTCGCCATCCTCGCCCCACTCGGCGGCGAAACCGACGATGGTCTGGTCCGCCCGCCGTCGTGAGGCGACCCCCGCCAACAGGTCCTCCGTCGGTTCGAGCGCGATATCGGTAACGCCACCCGAGCGCTCCATCTTGCCCTGATCGGGCTCGGTCGCCCGGAAGTCTGCGGGGGCGGCAGCCATCAGGAGTACGTCGCAGTCGTCGAAGGCCGACCCGAGCTCCCGGCCGAGCTGATCCGTCGTCTCGACCGCCCGGCGCTCGAGCCCGGCGGGCGGCTGACCGGTCGGGTTCGCCTCGATCAGAACGACCTCTGCCCCTCTCCCGGCGGCGGCACGGGCGAGGGCGCGACCCATCCGGCCGCTCGAGCGGTTGCCGATGAACCTCACTCCGTCGATCGGCTCACGAGTGCCTCCCGCGGTGACCACGACCTTCAGTCCGGCCATATCCTGGCCGCGCGGACCGAGCACCCGCTCGACCGCCTCGAGCAGTCTGGCCGCATCCGGAAGCCGGCCCTTCCCGTATTCCCCCTTCGAAGCCAGCGGGCCGGTGTCGGGGTCGATCACGACGACCCCGCGCGCGGCTAGCTGCCCGAGATTGGCCTGGGTTGCCGGGTCGGTCAGCATCCTGTCGTTCATCGCCGGTGCGACGAGGCGGGGCGACGAACAGGCGAGGAACGAGGTGGTCAGCATCGAGTCGGCTTGACCCGTGGCGAGCTTGGCGATCGTGTTCGCCGATGCCGGCGCGACGATGTAGGCGTCGGCCCGCTCGGCAATCTCGAGATGACCGATCGGGTCGTGAGTCCCAGGTGGCTCCCCGGGGAACCGACCGCCCATCGGATCCTCCTCGAACTCCGAGCTCAGGACGGGAGCGCCGGTGATTCCCTCGAAGGTCTCGGCGCCGACGAACCGCCGCGACGAGGACGTCATCACTACTCGCACCGAGTGACCGGCACTCCCGGCGAGCCGAGCGAACTCGACTGCCTTGTAGGCGGCGATCCCGCCGCTTACGCCGAGCAGGATCCGGGCCACGGCCCCTGCCGGGTCAGTCCCGGTACTCGTACTTGAGCTTGTCGTCGGCCAGCTCTTCGAGCGCGATGCTCAAGGGTCCCATGCCCGGCCGGGCCGGAACCATCGGCGGGGCGTACTCGCCGTAGCCGCCTTCGCTCAGGTTGTGGAAGTAGCTGGTGATCTGCCTCGCGCGCCGCGCCGAGACGATCACCGCTGCGTAATGCGAGTCGGTTCTGCGGAGGAGCCGATCTACTCTTGGCTTGACCATGGGGTCATTGTGACAGCTCCCGCCGCACTATCGCCTCGAGGCGCTCTTCCGCAAGGTCGAGATCGTCGTTGACCACCTGGTGCTCGAACTCGTCCCGGGCCCCGAGCTCCTCGGCTGCGACCTTGAGTCTCGCCTCGATGGCCTCCGGATCATCAGTCCCGCGCCCCTCGAGGCGCCGCCTCAGGACTTCGAACTCGGGAGGTGCGATGAACACCTGTACGGCCTCGGGCATCGAGGCCCGGATCTGACGGGCACCCTGGAGCTCGATCTCGAGGATCACACCAGTAGAGGTCGCGGCCTTCCGCTGGACCTCGGAGCGAAGGGTCCCGTAGAGATTCCCGCTGTAACGGGCATGCTCGATGAACTCGGCCGCTTCGACCCTGCGCAGGAACTCCTCCTCGGACAGGAAGAAGTAATCGATCCCGTCGCGCTCACCGGCTCTCGGCGACCTCGTCGTCGCAGAGGTCGAGAGTTCGAGGCCCGGGATTCGCTCCCTCAGCCGTCCGATCAGGGTCCCCTTGCCGACGCCGGAAGGACCGGTGATCACGAAGACGTCTCCCCCGGCCTGCGCCACCTCGGACAATGGCTGTTCGGTTTCTACCTCTGGAGCCTGGTGACCAGCTCGCCGCGCTGGCGCTCCGAGAGCCCGCCGATCGTCTTCGCGGGCGAAATCCGGCACTGGTTTAGAACCCGGTTTGCCTTGACGCGCCCGTACTTCGGAACGGCGAGCAGCATGTCGAACACCTTCGCGGTGAGGACGTAGTCCGGTGGACTCGAGAGGAGGTCCGTGATCCGCACCCGACCGGCCTTGAGGTCGCGCTTGAGCTGGGCACGAGCGGTCCGGATCCCGTTGGCCCGTTCGAGTGCCGCCATCCTCTGGTCGATGGAGCGCTCCGGCATCGAGGGGCGGGAGGCGGACGACTTCTTCGGAGAGGGCACCATGAAGGCGGCGAGTATAACCACGAATCGGGGAGCCGGTGGGTGTCGGAGCGCCCGGCCAGCGAAAGTCACCTCGACCTCAGGTGGAGGCCGCCCCCCTGAGCTCCCCGATCGTCTCGATTCCCCGACGCTCGAGCGCCCTCGCGAGCTCAGTCCGGACCATCGTCCCGGCGAGCGGGTCGCGGAAGTTCTCGGTACCGACCGCCACGGCCGACGCCCCGGCACGGATGAAGTCGAGCGCCGACTCGCCGTCGGTAATGCCGCCCATACCGATCACCGGGATCGAGACGGCAGCCGAGACCGATCGCACCTGCTGGATCGCGATCGGCCTGATCGCCGGACCTGACAGCCCTCCCGAGCCGGCTCCGAGCCACGGCCGGTCGGACGCCGGGTCGAGCGCAGCCGCCTTCAGGGTGTTGACCAGCGAGACGGCCGCTGCGCCACCCGCCTCGGCCGCCTCGGCGATCTCCTCCGGTCGGGCGACGTTAGGGGTCAGCTTGATTATCAGTGGCAGGTCCGTGAACGACCCCAGGCGGTCGAGCAGGCCCTCGACCTCTTTTCCGCTCTCGCCGACGATCAGCCCGGAGTGGACGTTCGGGCAGGAGACGTTGAGCTCGAACGCCGATACCCCTCCGGCCGCCGTGACCCCCTCGACCAGTCGGGAAAAGCCGTCCCTGTCCTCGGCCATGACCGAGACGATCAGGGGTACGGGCAGCTGCCTCAGTACCGGGAGATGATCCTCGACGAAGTGCGCCAAACCGGGGTTGGGGAGACCGATCGAGTTGATCATCCCGGCCGGTGCCTCCCAGGTCCTGAACGGGGGATTGCCGGCCCTCGGCTGCTCGGTGATCGTCTTCGAGACATAGGCGGAAAAGGGGAAGTTCTCGCTCGAAAGCGCCCTCTCGCCGAAGACCCGTCCGGCGGCGATCGCGTCGAAGGTACCTGAACCGTTGATCACCGGACTGCTAAGTGGAAGGCCGATCAGCTCAGTCTCCAGCGAGGCTGCGGTCACGACCCCGCCTCTCCGGCCTCGGCGCTCTCGATCTCGTCGCCCCTGACGACCGGTCCGTCGATACAGAGCCGGAGATAGCCGCCATCCCGGCGCGGGACGGCACAGCCGAAACAAGCTCCGTAGCCACAGGCCATCGGTGACTCGAGCGCGAGCTCCGCTGTTACCCCGCGATCGGCGCACATCCTCCGAACTGCCTCGAGCATCCCGGGCGGCCCACAGGAATAGACGGCCGAGCGCCCGGCGTCGTCTCCGGCAAGGACCACCGAGAGGAGGTCGGTGACCCGAGCCGGGGAATCCGACCCGGCCTCGTACGCGACCCGCACCTCTTCGCAGCCGAAGAGCCGGTCGACCCCTCCAGCGGCGGCGGGCTCCCGGAAGCCCAGCAGGACCCTGGTCGGAACGCCCCTCGCAATCAGGTCTCGCCTGAGTGGCGCCAGCGGCGCGATCCCGATCCCGCCCCCGACCAGGACGGCTCCGGCAGCGCCCTCTGTGAGCTCGCCCGCCCTCGAGAAGGGACGGCCGAACGGTCCGGCCACCCAGCACTCGTCCTCTGGGGAGAGGCGGGACAGCTCCCGGGTCCCAGGACCGACCTCGTCGAGCAGGAACTCGATCGACACCCCGTTGGCCATCCCGGTCGTGCCGGCGAACGAAAGTGCCCTCGGCAGGTAAGGGCGACCCAGGCCGCCTCCCCAGTCCGGTGCCCTGGTGACCATGTAGAACTGGCCGGGCAGGGGTTCAGGTCCTTCGTCGTCGAGCAGGGTCAGGAGGCGAAAGGCGCCCTCATCCCGGGCCTCGACCACGGAGAGCAGTCGCCGCCCCAGCGGCGGCTCGGGTCGGTCAGGCAGCATGGAGTTCCTGAAGGGACCAGATCTCCCCGGGGCCCTCCCGTTCCGCACTGATCGCCCGAACGGCGGCTGAGGCGCCGGTCATCGTCGTGATGCAGGGGATCCCCCGCCGGACCGAGGCCGAACGTATCTCGTACCCGTCGGTCCGGGCGCCGGAACCGGTCGGGGTGTTGATCACCAGGTCACAACGTTGCTCTTCGATCAGATCGACGACGTTGGGCGAACCCTCACCGAGCTTGTAGATCGTCTCGACCGGAATGCCCATTCCCGAAATCGCCCGGGCCGTCCCTCCGGTCGCAACGACGCTGAATCCGAGATCGTGGAAGCGAGCCGCGAGCTGGGTCGCCGCCGGCTTGTCGGTGTCGGTGACCGAGATGAAGACCGTCCCCGCGGAGGGCAGCCCTGCGCCGGCGGCACGCTGTGCCTTGCCGAAGGCGGTCGGGAAGTCGGGGCCGATACCGATCACCTCACCGGTGCTCTTCATCTCCGGGCCGAGCAGGGAGTCGGCCCCGCTGAACCGGGAGAAGGGAAGGACCGCCTCCTTGACCGAGACGTGATCGAGATCGGTGGTCGGAAGATCCAGCTCCCCGGTCGAAGCGCCGAGCATCAGCCTGGTTGCGAGCTTGGCCAGCGGTACCCCTGTCGCCTTCGAGACGAAGGGGACCGTACGCGAGGCGCGAGGGTTCGCCTCGATCACGAACAGTTCGCCCTCATGGATCGCGTACTGGATATTGATCAGTCCGACCACCCCGAGCTCGGCTGCGATCCGCCCGGTCGCCTCCGCGATCTCCTCGAGCATCGCTTCCCCGATGCTCATCGGGGGCAGTACGCAGGCCGAGTCGCCGGAATGGACACCGGCCTCCTCGACGTGCTGCATCACCCCGCCGATACGGGTGTCCTTGCCATCCGAGAGTGCGTCGACGTCGATCTCGATCGCGTTCTCGAGGAAACGGTCGAGCAGCAGCGGGTGCTCGGGCGAGGCCTTGACGTTTCGCTCAAGGTACCGAGCGAGATCCTCGGCCGAGTAACAGATCTCCATCGCCCTCCCTCCCAGCACGAAGGAGGGCCGAACGAGTAGCGGGAAGCCGACCCGTTTTGCGACCTCGAGCGCCTCCCCGGCCGACATCGCACTGCCGTAGGCCGGGTGGCGAATGTCGAGGCGCTGGATCAGCTCCCCGAACTTGCCCCGGTCTTCCGCGCGCTCGATCGCCTCGTAGGGCGTCCCGAGGATCGGAACCCCGTGCTCGAGCAGCCCCTCGGCGAGCTTCAGGGGCGTTTGCCCGCCGAACTGGACGATCACGCCCTCGGGTTGCTCCCGCTCGCAGACCGCGAGCACGTGTTCGAGGGAGAGCGGCTCGAAGTAAAGCCTGTCGGAGGTGTCGTAGTCGGTCGAAACCGTCTCCGGGTTGCAGTTCACCATCACCGCATCGAGCCCCGACTCGCGGACGGTCATCGCAGCATGGACGCAGCAGTAGTCGAACTCGATTCCCTGGCCGATCCGGTTCGGGCCGGCACCCAGGATCACTACGGAGGGCCGTTCCCCTCGGTCGACCTCGTCGGCCGGGAGCGACGAGGCCGGCTCCCTCGACGAGTAGAAGTAGGGCGTCCGGGCCTCGAACTCGGCCGCACAGGTATCCACCGAGGCATACGTCCGGGGCTCGCCATCGGTCCCGTCGCCGTTCAGGGCCAGCTCCCTGAGTTCCCGAAGGAACCAGGGATTGATTGCCGTCCGCTCGCCCACCTCCTCGACCGGCAGCCCCCTCTCGAACGCCGCCATGACCAGGTCGATGCGGTCCGCGGTAGGGGTCTCGATCATCTCGAGCAGTTCGGTGTCGCTCTCGGGCGGGACCACCTCGCGATCGAGCTCCCGTGAGGCGAGTGCCTTCGAGAAGGACTGCCGGAAGGTCCTCCCGATCGACATGATCTCGCCAACGCTCTGCATGTACGTCGAGAGGGTCTGGTCGGCGCCGGGGAACTTCTCGAAGGCGAACCTCGGGATCTTCGTCACGACGTAATCGATCGTCGGCTCGAACGAGGCCGGGGTTGCACGCGTTATGTCGTTTGGGATCTCCTCGAGTGCGTATCCGACCGCGAGCTTGGCCGCCATCTTGGCGATCGGGAAGCCGGTCGCCTTGGAGGCGAGAGCCGAGGAGCGCGAGACCCGCGGGTTCATCTCGATCACCACGATCTCGCCGCTCTCGGGGTCGACCGCGAACTGGACGTTCGAGCCTCCGGTCTCGACCCCGACCGCCCTCATCACGGCGATAGCCACGTCCCTGAGGTCCTGAAAGAGATCGTCGGTGAGGGACTGGGACGGCGCTATCGTGATCGAGTCGCCGGTGTGAACCCCCATCGGATCCAGGTTCTCGATCGAGCAGATGACGACGACGTTGTCGTTTCGGTCCCTCATCAGCTCGAGCTCGAATTCGCCCCAGCCGATGACCGACTCCTCCACGAGGACCTGGCCGATCGGACTGGCCGCGATCCCGCGCCCGACGACCTCGATCAGCTCCTCCCGGGTCCGCGCAATCCCTCCTCCCTGGCCGCCCATCGTGAATCCGGGCCTGACGATCGCCGGGAGCGAGGCATCCCCCCGGTCGAGAGAGGCGAGGGCATCGTCGATGCTCTCGACCGTGATCGACCACGGGATCCGGATCCCGCTGTCGGACATCGTCTGGCGGAAGAGCTCCCGGTCCTCGGCCCGCATGATCGCCTCCCGGTTCGCCCCGATCAATTCGACCCCGAACTCCTCGAGAGTCCCGTCGTCGGTCAGGGCCATCGCAAGGTTGAGTGCCGTCTGGCCGCCCAGGGTGGGCAACATGGCGTCCGGTCGCTCTTTCTCGATGATCGCCCGGACGGCGTCCGGAACCAGCGGCTCGACGTAGGTCCGGGTCGCAAACTCGGGGTCGGTCATGATCGTGGCCGGGTTCGAGTTGACGAGGATCACTTCGTAGCCCTCCTCGAGAAGGACCTTGCAGGCCTGCGCGCCGGAGTAGTCGAACTCGGCCGCCTGGCCGATCACGATCGGTCCAGACCCGATCAGCAGGATCTTCTTCAGGTCGTCTCGTCGGGGCATCAGGCAGCCATATCCAGGAAGCGGTCGAAGAGGTGTCGGGCGTCGTGCGGCCCGGGTCCGGCCTCCGGGTGGTGCTGGACGGTCATCGCCCCCGCGTCAGGGAGGCGAAGACCCTCGATCGTGCGGTCGTAGAGGTTGACGTGGGAGAGGACCGCGGCACCGTAGTCGGTCCCCCACTCGATCGCGCTGTCTCCCTCGATGGTCCTGCTCCCGTCGGGCGCACAGACGGCAAAGCCGTGGTTCTGCGAGGTGATCTCGATCACTCCGGTCTCCAGGTCCTTCACCGGGTGATTGGACCCGCGGTGGCCGTACGGCAGCTTGAACGTTTCCAGTCCAACCGCTCGACAGAGAAGCTGGTGGCCGAGGCAGATCCCTACCAGGGGAGCCTTGCCGATCAGTTCGCGAACGGTCTCGACCACACTGGCCACCGCAGCGGGGTCGCCCGGGCCGTTGGCCAGGAAGACGAGATCCGGGTCACGGGCCTCGACCTCACCAGCCGGTGTGCCGGGGGACATCAGGGTCACCCGACAGCCGCGCCCGGTCAACTGCTCGATGATGCTGGTCTTGATCCCGGTGTCCAGGGCTACGACGTGGGGACCGTCGCCTTCGAGCTCGATCGGGTTCTCGGGACCGACCGACGAGGCCAGGTCCCGTCCCTCCATCCCCGGCGAGTCCCCGACCATGGCGCGCGCCTCGTCCCTTGACATCGAGGCCGGGAAGATGCCGCCCCTCATCGCTCCCTTGTCGCGGATGTGCCGGACCAGGGCCCGAGTGTTGACCCCGGTCAGGACGGCCACCCCGTTGCGTCCCAGCCACTCGAGCCAGCCCGCCTCGGCTCCCGCGGCATCGGCCCTGTCGACTCCCTCCCTCATGACCACTCCGGTTGCGTGGGCCCTGTCGGACTCCATGGCCGACGCCGAGACCCCGTAGTTCCCGATCATTGGGTATGTGAAGGTGATGATCTGGGCTGCGTAGGAAGGGTCGGTCACCGCCTCCTGGTAACCGGTCATGCCCGTGTTGAAGACGACCTCGCCGAGGGTCGTCGCGTCCCCGATCAGCCGACCGTCGAAATGGTTGCCGTCCTCCAGGAGGAGGTAGCCCGGTTCTTCCCCTCGACCGCTCACGCGACCTCTAGGGTGAAGCTGCGCAGTCGCCAGGCGACCTGGCCGTTGGCAACGGTGGTCAGGACGCGGCCGGTCAGCTCGTCACCGGAGCACCAGGAATTCGACGAGCGACTCTCGAAGCCGTCCTCACCGACCACCCAGCTCGCTTCGAGGTCGACCAGACAGAAGTTGGCCGTTTCGCCGATCGCCAGGCGGAATGGCTCGATGCCGAAGGCCCGACCGCCCGAGCCGAGCTTCTCGACGACCACCTCGAGCGGAACCGTCCCGGGAACGACGAGGTGAGTGAAGAGCGAGGCAAATGCGGTCTCGAGGCCGGTCACACCCATCGCGGCCTGCTCGAACGGAACCTCCTTCTCGTGCAGGGCATGGGGAGCGTGGTCCGTCGCTATGCAGTCGATGGTGCCGTCGAGGAGTCCCCCGATCAAGGCGAGCCGATCTGCCTCCGTCCGAAGCGGTGGGTTCATCTTGTGGCGTGAGGCATCGAGGTCGATCACGGCCTCATCGGTCAGGCAGAGGTGGTGAGGGGTCACCTCGGCATGGAGGTCGACCCCGTCTGCCTTCGCCCTCCTGACGGCTTCGACCGATCCGGCTGCCGAGAGGTGCTGGATCTGGATCCGGCCCCCCTCGTAGCCGGCTATCGCCGCATCCCGCATGATCATCACCGTCTCCGAGGTGGAGGGGATTCCTCTCAGCCCCAGCCGGGTCGAGACCGTTCCCTCGTTCATCACCCCGGCACCCGAGAGCGCCGGGTCCTCCTCATGGAGCGCGATGGTCCCACCGCACATCCTCTGGTACTGGAGCGCCCGGGCCAGTACACCGGCATCGGCGATCGGCAGGCCATCATCAGTGAACCCGACCGCCCCGACCTCCCGTAGCTCCGACATGTCGACCAGGTCCCGGCCCTCCATTCCGCGGGTGAGCGTTGCGAGGAACCCGACCGGGACCACGGCATCGAGTCCGGCCCGGTGGCGGAGGGCCTCCAGCTCGCCGCGGTCGGAGACCGGCGGAGCGGTATTGGCCATTGCCAGAACACCCCCGTACCCACCGGCGGCAGCTGCCCGGGTCCCCGTCTCGAGGTCCTCCTTGTATTCCTGCCCCGGGGTCCTCAGGTGAACGTGGGGATCGAAGAAGGCCGGGAACAGGTGCAGGCCGGCGGCTTCGATGACCTCGGTCACGCCCTCGGGTTCGAGTGACCCAGGCTCGGCGATCTCCTCGATCAGGCCGCCCCGGACGATCACGTCCCCCCGACGATCGAGGCCGATTCCGGGATCGATTAGATGAGCATCCTGGATCAGAAGATCCGCTGCGTCGCCGGCCCGCTGGACGAGTGGCTCCGGTTCGGAAGGCCGCGCCTCCTCCGGCCAGGCCGTCAAGCGGGGTCTCCGATCGTCGGCAGGGGCTCGGGGGCCATCCGATCGGACTCGCCGCCGGCGAGCAGTTCATAGAAGATCGCCATTCGAACCACCAGCCCGGCTGCGACCTGCTCGGCGATCAGCGACCGGTCGGAATCGATCACCGATGAAGCAATCTCGACCCCGCGATTCACCGGGCCGGGGTGCATGACCAGCTGGCGGGGTCCGAGCCGCTGATCGCCTACCTGGAACAGTCGCGCGTACTCCCTCGTCGAGGGTATGAAGTTGCCCTCCATGCGCTCGTTCTGCATCCGCAGCAGGTAGACGACATCGGCCTCGTCGAGTTGGTCGAGCGAGTACACGACTCGACAGCCCAGCTCCTCGATTCCCGGAGGGATCAGAGTCGGGGGGCCGGCAACGGTGACCTCGGCCCCCATCAGCCCGAAGGCCTGGATGTTCGACCTCGCCACCCGGCTGTGCAGGATGTCGCCGACGATCCAGATCTTCACTCCGTTCAGCGGCCCGATCCGCGACCGCAGGGTGTAGAGGTCGAGCAAAGCCTGGCTGGGATGCTGACTCATCCCGTCACCGGCATTGATCACCGCAGCATCGACCCAGTTTCCGAGCATGCGGGCCGCGCCGGCTGCAGGATGCCGGATCACGATTGCGGCCGGCCCGTATGCCGAGAGCGTCTCGACCGTGTCCTTCAGGGACTCACCCTTCTCGATCGCCGAGCCGCCAGACTTGACCGAGACGACGTCGGCCGAGAGCCGCTTGGCTGCGAGTTCGAAGGACGAGCTGGTCCGCGTGCTCGCCTCGTAGAAGAGGGTCACCACCGTCTTCCCCCGGAGTGCTGGAACCTTCTTTATCTCGCGTTGCGATACCTCGGCGAACGAGTCGGCGCGGTCGAGAACGGCCTCGACGTCCTCCCGGCTCAGGTCGGCGATCGAGATCAGGTCCCTCACTCGACCACCTCGACGGGGCTGACCAGGGTTACGCCGTCCCGGCCGTCGGTCTCCCCGAGCAGCACCGAGACTCTCTCGGACCGCGAAGTGGGCATGTTCTTCCCGACGTAGTCGGGCCGGATCGGAAGCTCCCGATGGCCGCGATCGCAGAGCACCGCGAGCTGGATCCGTTCCGGTCGCCCGTAGTCGAACAGGGCGTCGATCGCCGAGCGAACGGTCCTGCCCGTGTAGAGGACGTCGTCTACCAGGACCACCGTCTTCCCTTCGAGCGGGAAATCCAGCCGGGTCGAGTGGACGACCGGTTGTGCCGAGGGATCCCGGACCGAGAGGTCGTCGCGGTAGAAGGAGATGTCGATCTCGCCCAATGGCGGCTCGGATCCCGAGAGCTCGGTCAGGATCGCCCGAAGTCGCTCGGCAAGGACGGCTCCCCGGGTGTGGATCCCGACGAGGACCACGCCGTCCAGTCCCGGATTTCCCTCGATCACCTCGTGCGCGACGCGCTTCAGCGTGCGCGCGAGATCTTCTGCGCTAAGTACTTCCGCTTCCTTCACTCCGCCCTTCCCGGCCTCTCTGGACCTGGTTAAAGAACCTGACCTCAGGTTAGCAGCGGCAGTGGCGTCAGTCGTCGGGGGCGTCGGATGAACGAACCGCGCCCTGCTTGAGCAGCTCGGGTGGACCTTTCTCAGCGAACGGTATCGAGACGAGGTCGAAGTCTCTTGGTGCGTTCGTCGTAGCGAAGACCTCGCGGGCCTCGTCAAGCACGGCACCGACGTGGTAACGGGCCGAAATGTGAACCAGCGAGAGCATCTTCACTCCGGCCTCGGCAGCGATGCCCGCCGCCTGGGTAGCCGTCGAATGGCCGGTCTCGGCTGCCCGCTCGGCATCGGCGGTCGAGAACGAGGAGTCGTGGACGAGCAGGTCGGCGTCGGCCGCTACCTCCACCGTTCGAGGACTCGGGCCGGTGTCTCCCGTGACCACGATGATCCGACCCGACCGCTCCTCTCCCATCACCTGATCGGGATGGACGGTGCCCGAGCTTCCCTCGACCGGAGATCCGTCCTGGAGCTTCCCGAGACTCGGGCCATCGGTGATCCCGAGCCTTGCTGCCTGCTCGGGATCGAGCCTGCCCGGACGGTCGTCCTCGATCAGGGCGTAGCCGAGCGCGGTGGTCCGATGAGCGGTCTCGAAGGCCTCGATCTCGAAGCCCGGGTAGCCGATTACGTCCCCGTCGCCCAGCTCCTCGACCTCCACGTGGAATCCGAGCCGGCCCGTGAACGGCCTCAGGTCGTCCATGAACCTGACCGTGCCGGCCGGTCCGACGATCCGCAACGGCTCCTCCCGGTCGTTCAGATCGTAGGTCTTCAGAAGACCAGGGATCCCCATGCAGTGATCGAGATGGAAGTGAGTGAGGAAGATCTCGTCCACCGCGATCAGACCGGTCGAGAGGCGCATCTGGCGCTGGGTCCCCTCCCCGCAGTCGAACATCACCCGAAAGCCCTCGCGAGTCACGAGGACGGAGGGCAGGCCCCGGAGCCTGGTCGGAGCGGGTCCGCCGGTGCCAAGGAATGCGACCGATAGTTCCACCGTTCCTAGGGTAGAAGCCCGGGACCGGGGTCAGCCGCCCCGCGGGGCCTGCGGGCGCCGGCGGCCGAACCGGTCGAACCCGGCACCACTAGACTCGCTCCGGTGGCTGCCCCATCGGGGTCGCCCAGGCGCCCGTAGCTCAGCTGGATAGAGCGCATGCCTCCGGAGCATGAGGTCGCAGGTTCGAATCCTGCCGGGCGCGTTCCGGCGAGGATTCCTGTCGTCGTCCCGAGCGGTAAGAATTCAACCTGTGCCCAGCCCGGAATTCGAAACCCGCCTCGAGGGCCATCGTGCCCGCTCCGCCAGGCGGGAGCCGGGCCTCCCCCAAAGGCTGTTGAAGCGGGTGCTTCGGCCGGTCATGAGGGCCTGGCGAACGACCGTCGACGGGCTTCACCGGATCCCGGAGTCGGGCGGGGTCCTGGTCGCTCCGAACCACGGGTCCTACCTCGACCACTTCTTCCTTGCCTACCGGATCGACCGACCCGTCCACTTCATGGCCGCTGCCGAGCTCTTCTCCAACCCGGTCGTCGGCCGGATCCTCTCCTCTCTCGGGGCCTTTCCGGTGCGACGGGGCGCGCACGACGCCGAGGCCGTAGCCACCGCCGAGGCGATTCTCGACCGCGGCGGCCTGGTCGTCATCTACCCGCAGGGGGGGATTCGACCTTCGATAGATGCGGTCCCTCCGCGAAGGGGAGTCGGGGTTCTTGCCCTCAGTACGGGTGCTCCGGTCGTGCCTGCTGCGATCATCGATGCCACCGCGCTCCACCGGAGCGGCTTCCTGCGACTGCCGAAGATGACGGTCAGGTTCGGCTCGTCGCTCCCATCCGCAAGGAGGACTCCGGTCACCTCGGACGAGGCGGAGGCCGAGGCGACCCGAATCTGGGACGACGTGATCCGTCTCCATTCAGCGGGCCACTGAGGCACGCGATCGTGGCCGGGCCGGCCGCGGGCTCGCCTATCCTCAGGCGGCGAAATGAAACGCGTGAGGGACCAACTCCTTGAAGGTGCGCGGGCGATGCCCCGTGCCGTACCGATCGTGGTCGCAATCGGACTCCTCCTCTCCCTCGCCGCCTTCGCCCTGAACCGTGGCGACTGGGAGGCCTCGGCCGACCTCGAGTGGATGACGGTCGAAGAGATAGCGGCCCCTCCACCGGCCCGGATCGATGGCGGCGGACGGATCGAACTCGCGCGGACGTCCCTCTCGGCCATTCCGGCAACCGAGCGTGGTGAACTTCTTTTCAGGGTCTCGGGCGTACTGCTGCTAGACCGGCCGGACGCCAAGGCGACGGCCCGCTGCGACGTCTCGGGCCCATCGTCGACGAGAATCGCACGAACCCCAAATCTGCGTGCTGCCTGGCCCCGACCGAGTGAGGACCTCCGGATCCAGGAGGTCCCGGACCTGATGGTGGTCGACTTTTCGGATGATGGCGCGGAGCTGCTCGGCCTGCCGGTCCGGGACTCCTTCCGGCGCTACACCGACTCCCCAGCGCCGATCTCGGTCGAGTGGGATGGTTTCTCGGACCGCCAGCAGAACTGGATCTGGTCGCTCCCCCGCGGGACCGGGGCCGGTCCGGCCACGCTCGGGTTCGCCGTCGTCTTCAAGACCTACCGTCGCCCGGTAACGAGGATCGTATGCAGATCCGCAGGCACGTCGATCGAGGCGCGGGGCGAGCAGCTCGACTGGCCCGTGCCAGACCCCGAAAGCGGCTTCTAGCCGAACAGCGTGTCCGGACCCGACCAGTCCGGATCCAGCAGCTCGGGTCCCTCGGTCCCCGCCCCTACCCTGTTGAGGAAGGGGCTGGCCATCCGGCTCGAAACCCGCTTGGCTTCGAGGGGAGTCGTCAGCTCGTCCATTTCCCGGGCGGACAGCTCCCGCGAGATCCAGGCCTCCTCTTCGTCGGCTCCGCAGAGGATTACCGGCATCCGGTCGTGGACCGGCGCCACCGCCTCATCGGCGTCAGTCGTCAGGATCGTGCATGAGACGAGCTCACCCCCCTCCCACTCCCGCCGGGCGATCAGGCCGGCCATCGAGAAGGGGCTCCCCGCATCGACGGTGAACCTGACCGGACGCTTCGGCCCGCCGCCCGAAGCAGCCTCCATCCATTCGAAGAAGCCATCGGCCGGTATCAGGCAACGGGACTCGGCCCTGGCTACCAGGCTGCCGTAGGCCCGGCTCTCGCGCACCGTTTCGGAGCGGGCGTTGATCATCCGGTAGCCGGAGTTCAGGTCCTCCGCCCAGGCGGGGACGAGCCCCCACCTCGCAGCGAGTGCCTCACGGGGTCCCCCTTCCGGTTGCCGTACCGCAAGCACCTCCTGGCCGGGAGCAGCATTGAAACGGCCGAGCGTGGAGTCGAGTCCGGGTCCGACTTTGACCCCGAACCTCAGACCGAGGGCCGGACGATCGGTCGTCGTCAATGTGAAACGGCCGCACACCGAAGGCGACGATACATCGCAGGCCTCGACGGACCGCGCGTCTTCAGGGGCAGAGCGCAGCGCGCCCGGCGTACCACTCGAATGCCTCCCTCAGGCCCTCGATCAGGGTGACCTCCGCGGCCCAGCCCGTGGCCGACATGACCCTTGTCGGGTCGACGTACTGATCGTCGATCTCACCGTCCGTCTCCCCGTCGCACACCTGAGCAGACGTGAAGGAGGCACCGGCGATCCCCGAGACCGAGTCGATCACCTCCGAAACGGCCACCGGCCGACCGGTACCGACGTTGAATGCGTCGCCCTGGCCGCCGCCGGAGGCGACGTGAGCTGCCACGGCCAGGTACCCCTGGACCGCATCCGAGACGTGAAGGAAGTCGCGACGGGGCGAGCCGTCGGAGCGGATCTCGGGCTCGCGACCACCGACCGCCGCAGCCATCAACTCCGGGACGAGCCGGGAGAAGTTGAGGTCTCCCCCTCCGTAGACGTTGGCCAGCCTCGTGACAGCCACCGGTAGATCCCAGGCCGCGGCGTAGCTCCTCGCGACCAGATCGCAGGCAGCCTTACTCCCCTCGTACGGGGCGAATGGAACGAGGTCGTCTTCCTCCCGGTACGGAAGGCTGGGCGATGGGCCGTAGGCCTTGTCCGATGAGGCGACCACGACCGCCGCGGGAGAGGCTCGGCGACAGGCTTCGAGCAGGGTCCAGGTGCCCTGGGCGTTGGAGCGGTAGGTGCCCAGGGGGTCCCGGGCTGCCTGACCGACGATCGTCACCGCACCGAGGTGGAAGACCCACTCGGCACCGTCCACCACCCGTTCGGCAACGACCTCGACGGCGATGTCCCCCCTGACCTGTTTCACCTCCGCGGACAGGCCGAGGACCTCGAGGCCTTCGAACGGTGGCTCTGGCAGGTCGAGAACCTCGACCTCGTGGCCCTCCTCTAGCAGCCTCCGAACCAGCGCACTGCCGATGAACCCCTGGCCGCCGGTTACGAGACAGCGAGCCACGGGGGGTCGCCCTTCTTCCACAGCTCGCCTACTTCGAGCAGGTCCTTGTAGGTATCGACGCAGTCCCAGTAGTCCCGGTGAAGGTAGCCCCTCAATTCGCCGGCTCCCGCGAGCCGCTCGAGTGGGCCCTCTTCGAGGCTCTCGGCCTCCTCCAGCCAGTCGAAGACCGCTTGCTCGAAACAGAAGAACCCGCCGTTGATCCAGTCGTCCGACACCGGTTTCTCGGTGAATCCGGTCACCTCGTCGCCTTCGAGCCTCGCAACTCCCCACTGAAGCCTGGGGCGAACCAGCGCCACCGTCGCCACCTTTCCGTGGTCACTATGGAATTCGAGCTCACTTGCGAAGTCGATGTCGGAGAGCCCGTCGACGTAGGTCAGGCAGAAGGTGCCTTCACCAACTTCTCCCCTGGCCCTGAGGAGACGTTCCCCGGTCAGGGTATCCTCGCCGGTGTCCAGAGCCCGGTAGTTCCCGGAGGCTGGCAGCTCGCCAGCCTCGATGAAGGTTTCGATCTGGCTGCCCTGGTGGCCGGTCAGGAAGAGGAACTCCGAAAAACCCTGCCGCTCATAGGTCGAGACCACGTGCCAGAGCAGTGGCCGGTCGCCCACCTCGACCAGGGCCTTCGGCACCTCGGGCGCCGCTCCTTTGAGCCGCGTCCCCCTGCCGCCGCAGAGAATGACGACCGGGGGTTTCAGTCGAGTCCCATCTCGCTTCCGGTTCCCATCCAGGCCTGGCGTGAATTCGGGACGCTACTCATCCCGCCACCATGGTGGCCTGACCGGGGAAGGCGCCCGCGAAGGAGTCCAGTCGGGGATCGATCTCCTCGATTCCGAAGCTGTCCAGGTTTGCCTCGAGAGTCTTCAAGCCTTCACCGGTGATGAAGGTAACGACTTTCTCTCCCGCGGCGAGATCGCCCCGCTCGGCCAGCTTCCGCAGTACGGCCACGGTGACCCCTCCGGCGGTCTCCGTGAAGATCCCAGTCGTCTCGGCGAGGTCCCGTATGCCTCGCCGAATCTCTTCATCGGTAACCGACTCGATCGAGCCTTCGCTCGAGCGGGCCTGAGCCAGGGCGTAAGGCCCGTCGGCCGGGTTCCCGATGGCCAGGGACTTCGCGATCGTCTCCGGCTTCTGGGGCGTGCAGGTCTCCTCTCCCTTTTCGAACGCGGTGGCTACGGGCGAACACCCAGCGGCCTGTGCGCCCGTGAAGACCGGCATCTCGCCCTCGACCAGGCCCAGTTCGATCCACTCCCGGAAGCCCCTGCCGATCCGGGTGAAGAGCGATCCGGATGCGATCGGACAGACGACCCGGTCGGGGAGGCTCCAGCCGAGTTGCTCGACCGTCTCGTAGGCGAGCGTCTTCGACCCTTCCGAGTAATAGGGCCGGAGGTTGACGTTCACGAAGGCCCAGGGCCTCTCCTGGGCGAGCTCGGTGCAGAGTCGGTTCACGTCGTCGTAGGTGCCCCGCACCCCGATCAGGTTGCCCCCGTATATCCCTGTCGCAAGGAGCTTTTCCCGCTCGAGGTCGGCGGGCACGAAGACGAAGGACTCGAGGCCACAGGCGGAGGCCTGCGCCGCTACTGCGTTGGCCAGGTTCCCCGTGGAGGCGCAGGCGATCGTCTCGTAACCGAGCTCGATCGCACGGGCGACCGCCACTGCGACCACCCGGTCCTTGAACGAGTGGGTCGGATTCGCCGCATCGTTCTTGACCCAAATCTCGGCATCGCACCCGATCCTTTCCGCCAGCCCATCCGCCCTGACGAGGGGCGTGAGCCCCGGCTCCAACCGGATCCGGGCGGCCGTGGACTCGGAACAGGGCAGGAAGTCGCGATACCGCCAGATACCCGCGCTTCCGGCCTGGATCCGCCTCCTGGCGGCACCCGGCTCGATCGAGGAGTAGTCGTAGGCGACCTCGAGTGGCCCGAAGCAGTGCTCACAGTAGAAAACGGCTCCGAACCCGAATTCGGACCCGCATTCCTTGCACCGCAGAGATTCAGCATTCATGTCCAACCGTTCCTTTCGATTCGATCTCCGCCACTGGGCGGAGATCCGGTTGGACTCCCCCCACATCTACCGACCCGAAAGCCGATGGATTTGGCACCGTCCCGAGCCTGTTCGACTCGATGGTTGCCGGGGTTTCAATGGGCCATTTCCCTCCACCCCTCTTGATGTGACGATCTATGTGGTCGCCAGCCTACCAAAGGGACAGCCGTGAACTGGTCGACACCGGCCGTCGAGCAGTGGTTAATGCGGGTTCGCGGGGCATCCCCTAAGGTTGCCCCATGGGGACGAAGCGATCAGACATGACCGGAGGCGGCGATGCCGAACCTCCCTCGTCTCCGAAGGCCCCGTGAAGCGGTAGCAACCGCGGAGCCGGCGGCCGCCTCCAAGCTGGAAACGCCTCGGATCGAGGTAATCGAAGCTGCCGGGATCCGGTGGTTCAACGTCGAGAGCCCGGGAGCCTCGGAGCAGGCATGGCTGGAGGGGGAGTTCGGCTTCCATCCACTCGACATCGAAGACGTCTTCTCCCGCAACCAGCGCCCGAAGATCGACGAGTACCCCGACTACCTCTTCCTGATAATCCACATCCCGGTCTTCAACCCGGAGATCGGACGGCTCGGGACCGGCGAACTCGACCTGTTCGTCGGATCGGACTTCGTCGTCACGCTCCCCAACCGCGCCCTGCCTCCGGTCGAGTATCTGTTCGAGCGCTGCCGCGCCGACGAAGAGCTCCGGGAGAGAATCTTCTCTCGCGGTCCCGGGTACCTGACCTACCGCCTGGTCGATGACTCCTTCGACTACTGCTTCCCGATGCTAAGGAAGATCAGCAACAAGCTCGACGCCCTCGAGGACGAGATCTTCGAAGGCCGCTCCGAGGACGTCGTTCGCGACATCTCCAACGCCAAGCAGGAAATCATCAACTTCCGCAAGGTGATCAGGCCCCAGCGATCCGTCCTCCAGGACCTCGAGCGGGCGAAGACGCGGTTCCTCGCCGGAGACCTCGACCTCGAGATCTACTTCGACGACATCATCGACGCCCACGAGAGGATCTGGGACCTGCTCGAGAACTACAAGGAAGTCGTCGAGGGCCTCGAGGAGACCAATGAGTCCTTCCTTTCGCACCGGGTGAACGACGCCCTCCGGGTCCTGACCGCGATCACGGTGATCGTCCTGCCGCTCACCCTGATCGCCTCCATCTTCGGGATGAATGTCGGCCTGCCGGGGGGCGGTGACCCCGACGGCGGCTCGCTGATCACCTTCATCGCCGTGATCGTGGTCATGCTGGCGGTCCTCGTCGGAATGTTCGCGTGGTTCCGCAGGCGCCGCTGGCTGTAGGCTGAGCCGTCGATGACGGCGAACCGAATCTGGGCTCCGTGGCGCCTCGAATACGTCAAGGATGCCTCGAAGGACGTCGAGGAAGAGTGCGTCTTCTGCGCCAGACCCGCCCTCGGCGATGACGAGACGGCACTGATCGTCCATCGAGGCGAGCGGTGCTTCGTGATCCTGAATCTCTACCCGTACACCAATGGCCACCTGATGGTGACTCCTTACGAACACGTCGGCAAGCTGCAGGCGATCGATGCCGGGACGTCGGCCGAGATGTTCGGCCTCGCCCAAACTGCGATGAGCCACCTCGAGACCGTCTATCGGCCCCACGGATTCAACGTCGGCTTCAACCAGGGGCGCGCCGCAGGCGCCGGAGTCGAGCACCACATCCACATGCACGTGGTTCCCCGGTGGGGTGGCGATACCAACTTCATGCCCGTGATCGCCGACCACCGGGTGATGCCCCAATCCCTCGAGGACAGCTACCGCGTATTGCGCGACGCCTTCGGGTATGAGTCCGAGGGTTCCCGGCAGTGAGCGGGATCTTCAAGGCGTACGACATTCGCGGCATCCACGGGTCCGAGATGGACGAAGACGACGCCCGCTCGATCGGCAGGGCCTTCATCGAGGTCCTGGCCGACCTCCGCGGCAAGGACCCGGAGGAACTCGTCGTCGGGCTCGGCAGAGACATGCGCCTGTGCGCACCCGCGATGTCGAGTTCACTCTGCGAGGGAATGGTCAAGCAGGGCGCAAGGGTCCTCGATGCCGGAATGGTCGCGACCGAAATGCTCTACTTCCTCGTCGGTAGCCAGGATCTCGACGGAGGCGCGATGGTCACCGCCTCCCACAACCCGGCCGCCTACACGGGAGTAAAGCTCGTTCGGGAGGGGGCACTCGCCCTCTCGGGGGACGCCGGGATAGGAGAGATCGAATCGCTGGTCGCCGCCGGCCTGCCGGAGCGCCCGGCTCCAGGCTCGGTCGAGCGGGTGGATGTCGGCTCTGGTTTTAGGGACCTCGTCCTCTCGATGATCGACACCGGGGCGATAAGCCCAATGCGCGTCGTGGTCGACGGAGGCAACGGCATGGCCGGCCCGATGATCGGACCGATCCTCGAAGAGCTTCCGGTCCAGGTGATTCCCACCTATTTCGAACCGGACGGGACCTTTCCCGATCACGAGCCCAATCCCCTGCTCGAGGAGAACCGCGAAGCGATCTCTGCCGCCGTGGTCGAGTCGGGCGCCGATCTCGGCATTGCCTGGGACGGCGATGCGGACCGCTGCTTCTTCATCGACGGCGAGGGCGGCTTCTGCGATGGGGACTTCGTCTGTGCCCTCCTGGCCCGCAGCCTGCTCGAGGCGAACCCCGGCTCCGTGATCCTGCGCGACCCCCGATCGAGCCGAGCCGTGCCGGATACGGTCACCGGCCTCGGAGGGCGGAACTCCCTGTCCCGAGTCGGACACGCCTTCTTCAAGGCGAGGATGAGGGAGGAAGACGCCGTATTCGGGGGCGAGGTCTCGGGCCACTATTACTTCCGGGACTTCTTCTGCGCCGACTCCGGGACGATCCCGGCACTGCTCATGCTCGAGTTGCTCTCGACCTCCGGCAGGACTCTCACCGAGCTGATGGCCGACTTCCGAAGCAGGTACTTCATCTCGGGCGAGATCAACTCGACGGTCTCTGATCCCGTCCTCGCGATCGAACGGATCGGCCGGATCTACGACGACGGAGAGATCGACCTGCTCGATGGACTCTCGGTCGACTATCCGGACTGGCATTTCAACCTGAGGGCTTCGAATACCGAACCCCTGCTGAGGCTGAACCTCGAGTCGCTGGTCTCTCGCGAGGACATGGAGCTCAGGAGGGACACGATCCTGGAGCAGATCCGCAATGACTGAGCCCGACAGTGAAGCATCCGGCGCCGTTCTCGAGGCGGCCCGGGCACGGGGGGTCCATCTGCTCTCGATCCCGACTCCCTTCGCTGTCGGGAGGGTCAATTGCTACCTGGTCGAGGGCGATCCGCTCACACTGATCGATGCCGGCCCCCGGTCGGAACAGGCCATGGCGGCACTCGAAGACGCGATCGACGCGACTGGACACTCGGTAGAGGAGATCGACCTCGTGGTCGCAACCCACGAGCACATCGACCACATCGGAAACATCAAGGCGGTCGCCCTCCGGTCGGGGGCGGCGGTGGCAGCGCTCGACAAGGCGGTGGACAGACTTGCGAACTTCGATGCCCAGGCGATGTCCGAGAACGAGATGGCGGTCGAGCTGATGATCCGGAACGGCGTTTCAGAGGAGATCGCCAACCGGCTACGGTCGATCGCCGACACCTATCGGGACCTTGGCGACGACGTGCCGGTAGACACCCCTCTCGCGGCAGGCGGCACGGTCCGGTTTGGTGACCTCGAGTTCGAGGTCCACCACCGCCCGGGACATAGCCCATCGGACACGATCTTCCACGACCGGGCCGAGGGCCTCTGCTTCGGGGGGGACCACCTGCTCTCGCACATCTCTTCGAATCCCCTCATTGCGCGGCCGCTCGACGGCTCCCCGGGCCGCACCCGCTCGTTGATCGATTACGCGGCCTCGCTGAGGGCGACGAGGGAGATGGAAATCTCGGTGATGCTCTCCGGGCATGGCGAGCCGATCTCCGACCACCGTGCCTTGATCGACTCGTACCTGAAGGCGCAGGAGCGGCGTCGGAAGAAAGTCCTGGGAATCATCGAGGACGAGCCGTGCACGGCGCACGGAATAGCCAGTGCGATCTGGGGCGACGTCGCCGTGACCCAGGCCTACCTGACCATGTCGGAGGTGGTCGGCCATACCGACGTCCTCCAGGACGAGGGACTGGTGACCGAATTGGAACGGGACGGACTGACGATCTTCGAGGCAGTGGAATGAACGGTCCCGGTACGCAGCAGCGGATCCTCGTGATCGTGAACCCCCACGCCACCACGGTTTCCGACCGCCTCCGGAACCTCGTCATCTACGCGCTGCAGGGACGCTTCGAGGTCGAGGTCGAGGCGACGGCCCGCCCCGATCACGCGATCGAGATCGGACGTGGTGCACGGGATGGGGCGTGGGACATGGTCGTCGCCTTCGGCGGCGACGGGACCATCAACGAGGTCGCCAACGGGCTGGCCGGGACAACGGTGCCGCTCGGCCTGCTGCCGGGCGGGAATACGAACGTGGTCTGCCGCACGCTCGGCATACCGACCGACGTGGTCGAGGCGACCGAGCTTCTTCTCTCGACCGCCGACAGTCCTCGCACCCGGCGGATCGCCCTCGGCAGGGTGAACGAGCGTCACTTCGTGTTCGCCTGCGGCTGCGGCCTGGATGCGAGCGTGGTCGAGAAGGTCGACGCCAACCCGTCGCTAAAGGCGAAGGCCGGCCCCTGGTTCTACTCGTGGTCGGCCGTCACCAGCTATTACCGCGACTACTTCAGGGACCCGGTCAGGTTCGAGGTCGAGGTCGACGGCCGCAAGGTCGAAGGCCTCACCTGCCTCGCTCAGAACTCCGACCCTTACACCTACTTCGGAGAGCGACCCGTAAGGGCCTGCCCCCCTGTCTCGATCGAGGACGGAACGCTCTCGATGGCCGTCCTCAAGAGGGCATCCCAGCTCGACTCGCTGACCCTGGTTCCCCGACTCCTGTCCGGGCGACTCGAGGCCGGCGGACACTCCCAGATCGAGACTTTCTCGGGAGTCGAGGAGGCCACCGTTCGAACCTCCATTTCTGGCCGGCGCTTCCCGGTTCAGGTCGATGGCGACCACATCGGGGTCTTCGACGAGGTATCGATCACCGCCGTGCCGGACGCACTCTCAGTCGTTGCCTGAACGCGATTCCGGGTCGCTACCCTCCCCTCCATGGCTACTGCAGAGGTGACCGTCATTCCCGTAGGCCGTGAGGGAGCGAGCCTCAGCGACGTCCTGGCCGAGATCGCCCGCCACCTCGCTGCACAGGACAGGGTCCGGTACGAGATGCATGCGATGGGGACCGAGCTCGAAGGCGAGGTCGAGGACATCCTCGCTCTGACCGGCGAGATCCAGGAAATCCCCCTGATGCTGGGCCTCCCCCGCGCCTACACGATCCTCAAGCTCGACAACCGGGTCGACCGGAAGCAGGGGCTGGAGGAGAAGGTCGAGGCGGTCGAGGCCCGGCTTGCCGCCGAATCGGAGGAGAGCGCCGGTCCGCTTACTCGGCCGGAGTGACCCGGTAGGCGTCGAAGACCGATTCGACCTGTCGGAGCCGCGAGAGGCAGGCCTTGATCTGGTCGGTGTCTCCCACCTCGACCACGAAGTTGTTCTTGACCATCGGGGGATTGGTGGCGCAGCTCGCCGAGATGATGTTCACCCCGGCCTCGGCCAGGTTCCGCGACAGGTCTTCGAGCAGCCGCAGGCGGTCATAGGCATCGACCTGGATCTCGACCCGGTACGTCGCCTCGTTGTCTCCCTCCCAGGCCACGTCGATGATCCGCTCGGGCGACTTCTCGAGTTCGTTGACATTGCGACAGTCTTCCCGGTGAACCGTGATTCCCCGGCCGAGTGAGACGTAACCCACGATCGGATCGCCAGGGACCGGCCTGCAGCACTTCGCCAGCCTCAGCGCCACGTTCGGCTGGCCATCGACCGAGATCCCGAACTCCGACGCCTCACGCGGCCGTTCCTTTCGGGTCGGTGCGACCAGACCGGTGGCGGTGTCGGGTTCGATCGTCTCTCCCGCCCTCAACCTCTGCATGACCTTGTTCGCCGCCGTTCGGGCCGAGATCTTCCCCTGGCCGAGCGCAACGTAGAACTCCTCGGCCCGTCGAAAGCCCATCTCCCTCATCACCTCGGCCAGGAGGGGCGAGCCGGAGAAGTGCTGGGCCGGCAGCTTCTGGCGCTTCATCGCCTGGGCGAGCTCTTCGCGGCCCTTTCGCTCGGCATCATCACGGTTCTCCTCGCGAAACCAGGCCCGGATCTTGTTTCGCGCCCTGCTGGTGGTGACCAAAGAGAGCCAGTCCCGGGATGGGCCCCTCCCCTGTCGGGCGGTGAGCACCTCGACGATGTCCCCCGACTTCAACTGGTAGTGAAGAGGAACGATGCGGCCGTTGACCCGGGCTCCGTTGCATCGGTGGCCTACGTCGGTATGGATCGAGTAGGCGAAGTCCAGGGGGGTCGCCCCGGCGGCCAGGTTCTTCACCTCCCCCTTCGGGGTGAAAACGTAAACCTCATCCTCGAAGAGGTCGACCTTGAGCGACTCCAGGAACTCGGCCGGGTCCCTGATCCCGCCGTCTTCGACGATCTCGTCGAGCCACGGCATCGCGTCGCCTATGCCCCTCCCGGTCGCCGTCTCCTTGTAGGCGATGTGGGCCGCGACCCCGAACTCGGCCTCCCGGTGCATCTTGTTCGTGCGGATCTGGATCTCGAGCGGCTTGCCCTCCGGGCCGGCAACCGTGGTGTGAAGCGCCCGATAGCCGTTCGCCTTCGGCGTGGAGATGTAGTCCTTGTACCTCCCGGGCAGGGCTGTCCATACGTCGTGGACCACCCCAATAGCGGCGTAGCAGTCCTTCTTCGAGTCGACGATGACCCGAAGTGCGGTCAGGTCGAAGATCTCGTTGAACTCCCGGTCCTTACGGGCCATCTTGCGGTAGATCGAGTAGAAGTGCTTCGGCCTGCCGGAGATCGACGCCGCGATCCCCTGGCCGGCCAGCTCCTCGACCAGCTCGTCCCGGGCCCGCTCCACCATTTCCTCCCGCTCTGCCCGCTGGCGACCGACCAGCTGCTTGATATCTGCGTACTTGCGGGGGTGGAGGGTGGCGAAGGCGAGGTCCTCAAGTTCCCACTTGATCTTGTGGATGCCGAGCCGATGGGCGAGCGGCGCATAGATCTCCAGCGTTTCGGTCGCCTTCCCGACCCGCTTCTGCTTCGCCAGGGCCGAGATCGTTCTCATGTTGTGGAGACGGTCGGCGAGCTTGATCAGGATGACCCGGATGTCCGAGGCCATCGCGACCATCATCTTGCGGTAGTTCTCGGCCTGCCTGTCGTCGCGGCTCTCGAAACTGACCTCGGTCAGTTTCGTCACCCCATCGACCAGTCCGGCAACCCTCGCGCCGAAGGGCCCCTCGATCTGGGCAAGAGTCGCCGAAGTGTCCTCGACCGTGTCGTGGAGGAGCGCAGCACAAATCGTCTCGGTGTCGAGGCCGAGTTCGAGACAGATCCGGGCAACTCCGGTCGGATGGGTGATGAACCGGTCGCCTGAAAGGCGTTTCTGAGCCGAGTGGTGATGTGCGGCGAACTCGAATGCCGCTGTCACCGCCTCCTGGTCGATCTCCATCCGACCCTCGGCATAAGGACCCGTCTCCGACAGCGCCAGCAGGTCCTCGAGCAGGGCACGCTCGGCCGGATCGAGCGAGTGCTCCGGACTGTGGGCCTGTCTCACCGTCTGAGAAATTCGATCTGCTCCTTGTGGATGGTGGCCTGGCGACGGAACTCCTCCGATCGCTCCAGATCCACGTCTTCCGAGGATACGACCCCGAACTCCCGGACCGGGTCCATACCGCCCGACTGGCCGATTCCGGCCTCACACATCACCCGAACCAGCATCGCGGCCCTCTCGGGCGAACGGGGCGCCTCGTCGTCTCCGGCAAGCACTGCTCGGAGGGCCTCGCCCTCCAGTGGCCCCTTTTCCCTGAGGGTCCTGAAGAGGCCTCGGAGGGCCGCAACGGGGTCGTGACGCTCGGCGGCCGCAGCCAAGGCGAACGAAATGGAACGGGGATCGGACGGCACGTGGATCGCCTTCGCCGTGGCCGCTGCGACCTGTTGCTCCACGCTGGAGGCGGGAGGGTCGAAGAGGAGGACGTTCCCGAAGCCCCCGACCGGCCCCATGGTCCGGATCAATGTTTCGTAGTCGGTCAGGGCAACGGATGCCCCGATGCCTTCGAGCGTGCCGAGAGGCGAGCCGGCCCAGGCCCCCTCCGGTGGCTCGTCGGAATCAGGCGAAAAGCGGCCGATCGCTACTCCCCCCAGTTTCATCCAGCGCCTGTAGGCCTCGGCGGTGACGATGAGCGTGCTCTCACCCGAGGAGACGAGCTGGGCGAGCGCCGCCTCCGCCGAACCGCCATGCCGGACCTGCCCGTCCGGGGTTACGGCACCTGCAGGGTCCGCTCCTTCGGGCTCTCCGGCCATTGCCCGATCGAAACGATTCCACCACTCCCCGGCCTCTGCCGACGGGAGTCTCAGCTCCTCCCCCGGCGCCACCGGCATCGCCTCCAGAACCTGGAACTGTGGCTCGACCGAACCGTTCCAGTGGTTCAGCGTCAGCTCACCGACGACGTCGAAGCCTGATCCGAGGTCGCTCGGAGGGGAGCTCCGCCCGAACCAGACCGCCTTCGCCCGGTGGCCTCCGGACTCGAGTGTGAAGCGGAGGTGCTTCCCGTCGCCCATCGTCTGGGGATCCGACACCTCCGACGACGGCACCATCAGGGAGACGGGCGGGTTGCCGGAACCGAACGGACCCAGCGAGGCGAGTTCATCGGCCAGCTCGAGTCCGAGTTCGGCTCCGCCGACGAAGGAGTCGGTCGGCTCGCCTGCAGCCTCGGCCGCGCCAGCGAGGGCCTCTCTGACGGCCAGGTCGAGTCCGGCCCTGAACTCGTCGAGCTTCTCTTCCTTCACAGTCAGGCCGGCCGCTGCCGCGTGCCCCCCGAAGGCGTCGAGGACCGCCGCCTGGGTCGAAATCGCGGCATGGAGGTCGACTCCCGCGGCCGTTCGGGCTGACCCCTTGCCGACCCCTTCTTCGAGCGCGATGACGACCGCTGGCATTCCCTCGTCGCGGGCAAGGTGGGAGGCGACGATGCCGACGACCCCCGGATGCCACCCCTCACCGGCGACGACCACGGCCGAACGATCGCCGTCCCCCTGTTCTGAAAGCGCCCTGCGAGCCTCCGCCTCCACGTCCTGCTGGACCCGTCGTCGCTCCGCATTCGCCTGGGAGAGCTCCTTTCCGATCTCGGCAGCCCGCTCGGGATCATCGGTCAGGAACAGCTCGACCCCCGCATCTGCCCGGTACATCCGACCCACGGCATTGATACGCGGCCCGAGCCGGAATCCGAGGTCGGTCGAATCGACGGTCGCCGGCTCGACCCCGGATTCCTTCAAGAGCGCGCGCATCCCGATCCGCCGGGCACGCCGGATCACATCGAGTCCCTGGCGCACGAGCCTCCGGTTCTCTCCGGTGAGGGGCATCACGTCGGCCACGGTTGCGAGGGCGACGAGGTCCAGGTCTGCCTCGTCGCCGGAGGGGTCGAGTCCAAGCTCTTGGCGGATCGCGGATGCGAACTTTGCGGCCACGCCCGCACCGGCCAGCCATTCGAACGGATACTGGCTCAACACCGGGTGGAGGATCGGGCAGTCGGGAAGCACCTCCCCGAACTGGTGATGGTCGGTCACCACCACTTCCATCCCAAGTCCCTTCGCCAGCTCCACCTCGTTCGGCGAGGCCACACCGCAATCGACCGTGATCACGAGCCCCGTTCCCCGGCCGGCAACGGTCCGGATCGAGTCCTCGTTCAGCCCGTATCCCTCGGTGATCCGGTCGGGGATGAACCAGTCCGAGCGCGCCCCGGCATCCCTCAGTAGCCCAACCAGGATCGAGGTTGCGGCGACCCCGTCGGCGTCGTAGTCGCCATAGACCGTGATCGGGACACCGTCCCGGATCGCCCGGCCGACGACGCCGCCCGCCTCCTCCATGCCGACGAACTCCGAGGCCGAGTGAGCTTCCTCTCCGGCGAGGAACCGTCTGGCCTCCTCTACCTCCTCGAATCCCCTCCTTGCGAGCACGGTCGCAGCAGCGATGCCCAGGTCGAGCCCGGCGGCAAGCTCGACCGCATCGCCCACCCGAAACGGCTCAGGCCGGAACGTCTCCTCGCCCTCCGTGCCGGAGCGAGGCTCCGATTCAGGCTCGAGCGGTTCCGACCGCATCCCGATCCAGTAGATGATCGCCACCCCGATCAGGAAGCCGGGAATCGCCGCAAAAAAGGTGCCGAGGTCCGTCTCTCCGAGTCCCCGGCCCAGAAGAGCCTGGATGATCGCGCCGGAGACGATCGCGCCAGCGATCGCCCCCAGCAGTGCGCCGACGATGCCCTGCCAGAAACGATCTGGGATGAAGATCGTCAGGTGCCAAAGTGCGACTCCGACTGTCAGCCAGACGACGAGGGCCATGATCAGGCAACACCTCCCGGCCGCGCCGCCCCACCCTCGACCGGATCTTCCCGAGAGTCCTCGTCCGAATCATGTGCCTTCGAGACCTCGAGGTCGCTTGCGAAGGAGGGGATGTAGCCCTGGGTCTCGATCTGCTGCCTCGCCCTCCTGCGATAGAGGGGCTCGCGGTCCTTCCAGAGCGCGAGCACGGGCGAGGCGATGAAGAGCGAGGAGTAGGTGCCTGAGGCGATCCCGACGAGGATTGCGATTGCGAAGGCGGTCAATGTCTCTCCGCCGAAGACCAGCAGGGAGATGACCCCGAAGAGGGTCGAAAGACCGGCGATCAGGGATCGGGTCAGGACCTCGGACATCGAGCGGTTGACGATCTGGGAGAAGGTGGCCCTCGGCATCTTCGGCTGGTTCTCGCGTATTCGGTCGAAGACGATGATTGTGTCGTAGAGCGAGTAGCCGAGGATGGTCAGAAATGCTGCGACCGTCGCACTCGAGACCTCGAAGCCGAGCAGGGCGTAGATCCCGATCCCGATCAGGATGTCGTGCAGCAGTGCGATCAGCACCGGAACCGCGTACTTGCCTTCGAACCGGATCGCGATGTATCCGACGATCAGAAGCAACGAGAAGGCGAGCGCCAGGCCCGCACTCCTGACTACCGCCTCACCGAAGGTTGGGCCGACGCTCGTGCTGCTGAACCCGCCCGACCCGATTCCGATGTCATCGGAGATCCTCTCCTCGACCCCAAGGAGCTCGGCCGGCTCGAGGGTTTCGCTTCGGATCTGGAACACGTTCGCACCCAGAGCCGGGTTGTCTACCTCCTGGATTTTCGCGTCGCCGAGCCCGACCGGTCCTACGACCTGGCGGAGCTCTTCGGTCGTCGTCTCCTGCTTGAGGCTGACCTCGATCTTGGTGCCAGACTCGAAGTCGAT
>JAUMBO010000041.1:0-3017 GCA_032119635.1 Solirubrobacterales bacterium | reverse complement strand
AGCCTGATCGCCCACCCGGGCCTGACCGACACCGACCTCCAGGCCCGAAGCGTCGAGAAGAACGGCGACCGGACGGCCCGGTTCTTCCACATGCTGGCCTCGAAGACCGGGATGAGTCCCGAGAACGGAGCCCTGCCCCAGCTTCGAGCTGCCACCGATCCTGCGGCGAGGGGTGGCGAGTTCTACGGTCCGCTCTGGGGCAACAACGGCCCACCGGTGCGCAAACCGGTCCTCCGCCGGGTCGGGCTCGACCGGGCGGTCGACCGGCTGTGGCAGGTCTCGGAGCGCGAGACCGGCATCACGCTGGACCCGGCCGGCCCCTGATCCACTCCTCTCCGACGTGGATCTGGCCTACACTCGTCTCATGCGAATTCTCGGAATGACCTTCCTCGTCCTGGCAACTCTCGGCCTCGCCGCCTGCGGCGGTTCGTCGGACGACTCTGGCTCGGACACCGCGCCTCCGGAGCCCGCAACGAAGCCCTCTCAGGCCGGCAGCAACGGCTCAGATGACGCCGGCGAGCAGATCTTCGTCGCCAACTGCTCCTCCTGCCACACCCTCTCGGCAGCCGGAGCGGCCGGGGCGGTGGGACCGAACCTCGACGAGCTGATGCCGAGCGAGGCGACCGTCAAGGCGATCGTCACGAACGGCGGCAACGGGATGCCGTCCTTCTCCGCCTCGCTCGACCCGGCCGAGATCGACGCGGTCTCGAAGTACGTTTCGAGCGTAGCCGGAAGCTAGCCGCCGTTAGAAGCCGGGGCGTACTCGCGGCTGGGCTGGCCGCGGAGTGCGGTCGGCCCGGGCAGCGGGGTTCCCTTCGCGGTCGCTCCGGTGAGCACCGGCAGGACCAGACGGGAGGGCCTCTTTCCGCCGAAGGCGATCGTGTTGCGGATCGTGCCGTCCTCGACAGTGTCGAAGTCCCAAATCTGGCGATCGCCGCCCGGCGCCTGGATGTTCACCCGGATCTTCGACCCGGCCCGGAAGGCGTGAGCGACCGGGAACACCGGGACCCGAAGGTAGGCGAACCTGCCTTCCGGCATCGACATCGCGTCACGCTTCAGGTGGGTCGGGACCGGCTTCAGGGCAGTCGAGGCCCTGGGGTCGAGCTTCCGGTGCGAGGCCCTCAGCCAGCCGCTCTGGACCAGGGTCTCCTTGCCGTCGGGTCGGACCTCGGTGACCGTCACCTGGAGGTCGGTGTCCCGGGCCGATGAACGGACCCAGAGGTCGGCGCTCAGGTTTCCGGCGATCACCGTGTCCCGGGTCAGCGCGGTGGAGGTGAACCCAAGGCCCTTGCCGTCGGCCAGCTGGGTCCAGTCGTAGTTGGGCTGGGCAGCCCACTCAGACCCGTCGGTGACCGTCTCGGCAGGCCTTGCCTCGGGGTCGCCGAGGTAAGACGCGGCGCCGGGCCTGGCGGGCTTCGACCTGCTCAGGCGGCCGTCAGGGGCGAGGTAGAACGGGATTGGCCTGGCGGCACGGATCGGCCAGGCGTCGAAACCGAGCTCCCAGGCGCCGCCCAGGGCTCCGGGCGAACCGGGCTTCGCGGCGCCGTTATCCATCAGGAGGCGGACCCGTGGGTCGTTCCTGAACGCCCTTCGCGCCTCGGTCACGCTCATCCCGTCGAAGCGACTCGAAGGCTGAGGCGTTAGCGCGTCACCGAAGGTCGCCTGGTAGAGGGTGACGGCGACCAAGTAGGGGTTGATCGGCCCCTCGAATGGCTGGCCGGGATGTTCGTTGGCGACGAAGAGGTCGAGGAACTCGATCCAACGGGTCAGGGTCGACGGCCCGAGCGCGTCGCCGTGGACACCGTTCATCAGGGTGATCCAGGTATCGCGGTTGCGCTTCAGCTTGCCGAGGCTGTTGGGGAAGTGGCCACCGGTCTGCTCGTCCTGGAAGGCACCGACCAGGAAGGTCGGAACCTCGATCCGGTTCATCCACCAGCCCGGAGCCCGCTTCTCGAACAGCCGCGGGGTTCGGAACTTGTTTCGCTCGATCAGCGCCTCGAAGTTGCGGGTCTGGAGGCGGAGGTCCTGGTTCGCCGCGCAGCGGGGGTCGTAGTCGGGATCTTCGGGGTTGGAGAGGATCCGCGACCAGCTCTGGCCTCCTTCAGGTGAAGGCTCCGCGTCGCGCGCCCTTTCGCTGATCCAGGAGTAGGCGAAGCCCTTGTTGAAGATGCCGCCCGGGTATCCGGTGGCGCTGTAGACGTCGTCGGTCACCGAGAACGGGGAGATCGCCGCAAGGCTTGGTGGCTGGGTGCCGGCAGTAAGGAGCTGAGTGATCCCGGAGAAGGAGATGCCAACCATGCCGACCTTGCCCCGCGCCACCCAGTCCTGGGCGGCGACCGTCTCGATCGCGTCGTAGCCGTCGTAGATCGAGGGTAGCCCGAACAGGTCGAACCCGCCCCCGGAGCAGCCCGAGCCTCTCATCTGTACCGAGACGACCGCGTAATCGAGCAGAGGCGAGATCAGGGAGCCGACCATCGTCGAGGCAGCCGGCGCGAGCCGATCGGACTGTCCGTACACCGCCACGTCGATCAGGCTCCCCGGCGCAGCAGTCTGGTAGCCGGAGTACTCGACCACGGTCGGGAAGGGGCCGTCCTCCATCGTCTTGCCGAGCGGCAGGCGGACGGTCATCGCAAGCTCGACCCCGTCCCGCATCGTCACGTAGTTGAGGCCGAGGTCTAGCTCCTTGCGCTCGTAGAAGGCCGGCCTGGGGTTGGCGTCGGGCTTCAGCACCCGGAAGGGCCGCGTTCCCAAAACTTCGCCTTCCTCGCGGGCCCGGACGGTGAACTCCCGTCCCGGGCGGAGCTCGTAGAAGATCTCGCTGCCGGCAGAATCGGCTTCGCCGATCCGCACGATGCGGCCGTCCTCACCTACCAGGAGCAGCTCGAGCCCCGGGGTGACTCCCTTCACGTAGGCCTCGCCGACCGATCCGCGGGCCTCGAACCCGGCCGGGGCGGTCACCTTCGGGGCCTTCTGCCCCTTGCGGGCCGCATCGGCGAGCGGGGCCGAGCCGAGTGCGA
>JAUMBO010000040.1:0-1760 GCA_032119635.1 Solirubrobacterales bacterium | reverse complement strand
GGAAGATCCAGGTCGCGGTCGGCGACACCGTCTCGGACGGCGACGAGGTCGTGATCCTCGAGTCGATGAAGATGGAGATCCCGGTCGAGTCCGAGGACGACGGAACGGTCGCCGAGATCAAGTGCGAAGAGGGCCAGGCCGTCTCCGAAGGCGACGTCCTGATCGTCCTCGAGTAGCCGTGTCCGACGACGGAGTCCAGCCGCGGTCCGGAAAGTCCGCCGGCACGGGCTCCCCGAAGCTGATCCTCGACTTCCCCGGCGAGGCGGTCGCCCGGCTGACGATCTCCAACCCGTCGAGTCGCAACGCACTCGACCACGAGATCCTCGACGCGATCACCGCGACGGTCCCGATGCTCGATGACGGACTCGAGATCCGATGCCTGGTGATCACCGGCGAGGACCCGGTCTTCTCGGCCGGCTACGACATCGCGTCGATCCCCGAGGAAACCTTCGCCACCGATGCCGAGGCACTGGTGGCCCACCCCTTCCACGCCGCCCTCGAGGCCCTTGCCGCCTTCCCCTGGCCGACCGTGGCCGCGATCAACGGCCACTGCCTCGGGGGCGGACTCGAGCTGGCCGTCACCTGTGACCTCCGGATCGCAGCCCGCGGGGCGAAGATGGGCATGCCCCCGGCCCGGCTCGGCCTGGTATACGGACACACCGGGATCGCGAAGTTCCTCGAGGTGGTCGGGCCGGCCCGGACCAGGGAGCTGTTCATGACCGGGGAGAACTTCGGGGCCGAACGGGCCGAGTCCTTCGGGCTGGTCAATCGGGTCGCAGACGATGCCACGCTCGAACGGGAAGCACTCGAGCTGGCTGGGACGATCGCCGGCAACGCTCCGCTTTCGATGCAGGGGAACAAGAGGATGATCGAGGCCCTCGTGTCCGGCCCGGGACTCGACCCCGAACTCGAGCGGGAGCTGGTCGAGCTCCGTGAGGCCTGCTTCCACTCGGAGGACTTCCGGGAGGGGATCGCGGCCTTCGCCGAGAAGCGAAAGCCCCGCTGGCAGGGGCGCTAGCCCGACCGTCCCACGCGAGCCCGCAGCTCGAGGATCCGGTCGACCGAGGCCCGGAACCGGGAGGCCGGGAGCCGGTCTTCCCGGAGGGCGTCGCGGAGCGCCAGCTGGCCGCGGAGCGGAAACACGGCATCACCGAAGAGCAGGAGATCGACCCCGGCCCGGGCGGCCTCGACGGTCGTCCGGCGCGGTCCGCCGAATGCCCGGGCCGCGACCGTGCCCAGCGCGTCGGTGATCGTCACCCCGCGGAACCCGACCCTGTCCCTCAGCTCCCCCCGGACGATCCGGGCGTTGAAGGCGGCCGGCCGCCGGCCGAAGGCCGGATAGACAGCCGTCCCGATCATCACGGCGTCCCCACCGGCCTGGGCATATGACCGAAAGGGCGCCTCATCCACCTTCCGGAGCGCCGCCCGACTGGAAGGGACGACCTGGACCGCGAAGTCGGTGTTGACTTCGATCCGTCCAAGTCCCGGAAAGTGCTTGGCCGTGGAGGCGACCCCGGTCGACTCCAGGCCTCGGGCGAACGGGATGGCAGTCCGCTCGACCCGCCTCACGGTCGTGCCGAAGGCCCGGTCGGTGGCGAATATGTCCCCGCCCGGTCGGGCGACGTCCAGCACCGGGGCCAGGTTCATGTTTACCCCGGCGTTCCGGAGGTTGCGCCCGGTCAGGACGCCCTGGCGACGGGAGAAGGCCGGCCCACGTCGCCCCATCTCGGCAGCCGAGGTCCGGGGAGCTCCGGACAGCC
>JAUMBO010000039.1:0-4527 GCA_032119635.1 Solirubrobacterales bacterium | reverse complement strand
GTGGAAGGACGGCCTCGATCGAGGTCGCCGCCAGACAGGCGAGGACGCCGTAGGAGCCCACGATGTGGCCCCAGTAACGGTCGCCCGTCGCCGGATACCCCCCGTCGTTGGCGATCCAATAGCCGGTGTAGGCAGTCGCGAGGCCGTTGATGTCCGTCAAGTCCGAGCAGTCCGGCGGGCTGAAACTCTGGATGATCCCGTCCGCCCAGCATGCCTTCACCCCCGGGGTGCCACAGAGTCCTGCCCTCGGAAGCACCTTCCGGGCGGGGCCGATATCCGAACTGCTTGCCCCTTGGAGGGCCGGGACGGGCAACGTCCTGGCTTCGGATCCCTCGGAAGCGTGGGCGAGACCCGGCAGAACCGCGAGCCAGAGGGCAAGCGCGACGCCTGCCGCCCAAACGGTGCTCGATCGCCTCGCCCTCATGCACCTACGAGGGTAGCGCCCCGGGGCGCCATCCATGAAATCGATCCGAAGAGAAGCCGTCTGCTCCGACCCGCCGAGGCGGAGGCTCCGAACTAGTTCGACCGGCTCAGTTGTCGCGCGGGGAGAGGCTCGAACCGTTCGAGCTCTCCCACTGCTCCTCGTAGTCGACGATCTCCCGGTCCTCGCCCGAGAACTCGACTTCGGCGATGACCTGAGTCGCCGGCTCCTCGACCTCGGCCTTCCGACCGAGTACGACCGTGGCAGTCTCGCGACGAACGGCGCCGTAACGGTCCCAGAGCTCGCCCAGTGCCTTGACCGCGATTCCGGGAGGGCCGCCAAGCTGCTTGACCAGCTCAGCGTCCTCAGGGCTGTCGAGGCGGTGGGAAGAGACTTCGAGGGGCTTGTCGGAGCCCATGCCGAAGCTCAGGCCGGCCGCTCTGCGGGCGATCGCCTCGCGCTTCCAGGAGAACTCGACGTAGCCGTACCCGACCTCGTCCGAGATCGCCCGTTCGGACCTGGTCGCCTCGAAGGAGTACGAGAGGCGAGGCCAGGCCATTCCGACCAGGGTGTCGACGAAGGTGAAGCCGCGGGAGAGGTTCAGCTCGAAGCCGCTCTCGGTCTCGGTAAGGCCGTACTCCTCACCGGCGAGCGACCAGTCGAGGAAGTAGCCCTTGCGGCCGTAGCCGAAGTTGGAGACGCCGACGCCGACGGGGACCCCGTCCTCGTCGCGCATCACGTTGAACCAGGCGCCCTCGACGTCGTACCGACCGAGGATCATCCGGCGAAGCGCCCTGATCCGGAGGAAGGCGGCCTCGAAGAGCATCTTGCCCAGGGCGACCACGGCAGCGGCAATCACGATGCCGGTCAGGACTACGAAGAACTCGGGCAACGCCTCGAAGCTGCCGGCCGAGGTGAGTGCCACGGCGAGGGCCACGCCGAGGCCCCCGATCACGATCAGTGCCGATACCTGTGCTTTCCGCAAACGATCCACGATTCTTGCTCCCTGCCTGGCCCGGCCACTCCCGGGTCCTTCGTTGACTGACTGCCGGATCAAGGGTCGCACGGCCCGGGCTTCAGGTCCGGTAGCGGGCAGGGCCGAACCCGATCTTTCAGGCCGGGACGGGGCACCTATCCCGACTGGTCGTCAGGGGAGGCGGCCGGTCTCGTTCCAGAGCGTGATCACCGGCCGGTCGTGCTCGAAGCCCAGCAAACAGACCGCGGCCGTGCCGAGGTTCAGCATCACGCCGTCCTCGGGGGGAAGCCCGACCCAACGGGCGCCGACCACCCTCAAGACGTGACCGTGAGCCACGAAGAGCCAGTTGCCCTCCCCCTGCCGCGCGGCCTCGACCAACGGGTCCACCCGCGCTCCCACCTCGGCCGCCGACTCGCCCCCCGGACAGCCATCAGCGAACAGCGACCAGTCGGGTTCCTTCTCCTGAATCTCGACGGTGGTCAGTCCCTCGTACTCGCCGTAATCCCACTCCATCAGGCACTCGTCGGTGGTTGCGCCCTCCCCGAACCCGGCCAGCTCGCAGGTCTCGACCGCCCGGGTGAGCGGACTGGTAACCACCCGCTCGCAGCTCATCCCTGCCAGTCGGTCGCCCGCCGCCCGTGCCTCATCCCTCCCGGCCTCGGTCAGCTCGATGTCGGAGCGGCCGGTGTGTCGACGGGAGATCGTCCACTCGGTCTCGCCGTGGCGGAGCAGGACCAGGTATCGGTCGTCGCCGGACACGATCCGGACCCTACCGGGGGGCACCGGGTGCGCGCGAGCGTGCCGACCAGGGCCGTTCCCTAGTATCCCGCGCCCTCGTGGCCTCACGGAAAGACATCCGCAACATCGCGATCGTGGCCCACGTGGACCACGGCAAGACCACCCTCGTCGACGCCATGCTCTGGCAGTCCGGAGCCTTCCGGCTGGGTCAGGAGATCGACGAGCGGGTGATGGACTCGATGGACCTCGAACGGGAGAAGGGGATCACGATCCTCGCCAAGAACACCGCCGTCAGGCATGGCGACGTCAAGCTGAACATCATCGACACCCCAGGCCACGCCGACTTCGGGGGCGAGGTCGAGAGGGGCCTGACCATGGTCGACGGGGTCCTGCTGCTGGTCGACTCCTCGGAGGGCCCGATGCCGCAGACCAGGTTCGTGCTCGGAAAGGCACTCGAGTCCGGCCTGCCGGTGATCGTCGTGATCAACAAGGTCGACCGTCCCGACGCCCGGATAGCCGAGGTGACCGACGAGATCTACGAACTGTTCCTCGACCTCGGTGCCGACGACGATCAGATCGAATTCCCGATCGTCTACGCCAACGGCCGGGAAGGCTGGGCCTCCCTGGTCGAGGGCGAAGAGGGCTCCGACCTGAAGCCCCTGCTGGACCTGATGGTCGAACGGATCCCCGCTCCCGAGTACGACCCCGACCATCCGCTACAGGCCCACGTCACGAACCTCGATGCCTCCCCGTACCTGGGTCGAATGGCCCTCTGCAGGGTCAGGCAGGGCACGATCCGGGCAGGGGCCGAAGTGGCCTGGTGCCGGGCCGACGGATCGATCGAGACGACCCGGATAACGGAGCTCTTCGTGACCGAGTCCCTCGAACGGGTACCGGCCGAAGAGGCCGGGCCGGGCGAGGTGATCGCCGTGGCCGGCATCCCCGAGGTCACGATCGGGGAGACCCTGGCCGATCCCGAGGATCCGAAACCGCTCCCCGTGATCGAGGTGGACGAACCAGCGCTCTCGATCGAGATCGGGATCAACACCTCCCCGTTCGCCGGTCGCGAGGGATCGAACGTGACCGCGCGCCAGATCAAGGGACGGCTGGACCAGGAGCTGCTCGGCAATGTCGCGATCCGGGTCCTCCCCACCGAGAGGCCGGACGCCTGGGAGGTCCAGGGCCGCGGCGAGCTCCAGCTCGTCGTCCTGCTCGAGATGATGCGTCGCGAGGGCTTCGAGCTGACCGCCGGCCAGCCCAGGGTCGTGACCAGGGAAGTGGACGGGCAGCTGATGGAGCCGACCGAGAGGCTTCTGGTCGACGTCCCGGAGGAGCACGTCGGGGCAGTGACCCAGCTCCTGGCAGCCCGCAAGGGTCGCCTCGAGTCGATGACCGGCCACCAGGGCGGCAGGAACCGGATCGAATACGTGATCCCGGCCCGGGGCCTGGTCGGCTTCCGGACCGAGTTCCTGACCGAGACCCGGGGCACCGGCATCATGAACCACGTCTTTTCCGGCTGGGAGCCGTGGGCCGGCGAGATCACGACCCGTAGCACCGGTTCGCTGGTCGCCGATCGTCAGGGGAAGGCTGCGAGCTTCGCCCTGTTCGGCCTGCAGGAACGGGGAATGCTCTTCGTCGAGCCCGGGGACGAGGTCTACGAGGGGATGGTGGTCGGCGAGCACTCACGCTCCAACGACCTAGACGTAAACGCCGTCAAGGAGAAACAGTTGACCAACATGCGGTCCTCCACCTCGGACGTCCTGGTCCGGCTGACCCCGCCGAAGCCCGTCACCCTCGAATCGGCAATCGAGTTCCTCCGGGAGGACGAGTGCGTCGAGGTGACCCCGGACTCGATCCGGATCAGGAAGGTCGAGCTCGACGCGGGAAGTCGGGCCAAGGAGGCCCGTCGGGTCAAGAACCTGACCCGGTGAGAGTTCGCCCCCCTGTGGCAGGGACCGCCGGGCGGACCCGGCTGGAAGCCCGGACCGAGCAGCGCGGTCCAGACCTGCGCCACCGAGATGGCCGTGAAGGAAGCGATCGTGATCGCCCGGCACCAGAGCTTTTCCATCGGCCTCTTTCGAGAAGACGAGCGGCGCGTCTCAGCTCCACGTCGGTTCGACCTGTGCGGCGACGGACGATCGTCCAGTCAGTCTCGCCGTGGCGAAGGAGGACCAGGTAGCCGTCGGTAGATCGCACGCCTTCGAATCCTGGATGGACCCGACCGAGAAGGGAGAGACCCCGGTTCCGTTGCGCACCGGCTCCTGGTGTACCGTGCCTCTCCCCGGCAGGATCGGCCTGCCGAATCAGGGGGAGGGCGAAGCAGATGGGTAAGGGGCGAGCGGCAGGTATTCGGATCTCGATAAGGGCGATGCTCCTGCTCGGGGCTTTCGGC
>JAUMBO010000038.1:0-4715 GCA_032119635.1 Solirubrobacterales bacterium | reverse complement strand
CGGTTCAGGCCGCTGCTCAACCTCGCCTACCGTGGCTTCTTCTCCCACGACAGCGACCTGCCGGAGGAACTTCGGGAGCGCCTGATCGAGGGAAGGGAGACGATGGTGCCCGGCATCCGACAGGGACTGCACGTGCTGAGGCGACTCTCGATCGACCCCTTCGCCGAGAGCGAGTACACGGGGCCGGTCGAGGCCCTGCTCGGCCGCCACGATCACATGGTGCCGCTGGGCCAGACGACCCGGGGCATCCTCCGCGTCTTCCCCGAGGCAGGGATCACCGAGTTCGAAGACGTGGGCCACCATCCCCAGGCCGAGAGACCGGACCTCACCCTCCGCTGGATCGCGGCCGAAACCGACTCGAGAATCGCCGAGCCCCTGATGCTCGGCAGCCCTTCGCCGTTAGCCTGAGCGGGCCGATGGCCGACTTCCTGCTGATACACGGCGCCTGGCACGGAGGCTGGTGCTGGGACCGGGTGGTTCCGCTGCTCGAGGCCGGCGGCCACGGGACCCACGCCCCGACCCTTTCCGGCCTCGAACAGGACCGGACCGAGCCGGTCGATGGAATAGGCCTCGGGACCCACGTCGAGGACGTTCTCGCTGCGGCCTCCGGACTCGCCTCCGACCAACTCATCCTCGTCGGCCATAGCTACGGCGGATTCCCGGTCACCGGGGCGGCCGACCGGTTGAGGGGGCGGATCGCCCATTACATCTACCTCGATGCCGGGGTGCCGGAGGAGATGTCACCCGGATCGAGCTTCGCCTGGTGCGACGGCAATCCACCCGACGACAGGGAGAAGAGACTCGAGGCGATCGTCGATCTGGGGCTCGGTCCCGTGCTGCCGGCCCCTCCCCCGGAGGCATTCGGGGTCGAGTCGGCCGCCGATCGCGACCTGCTCACGACGAAGACCAGGCCGATGCCCGCCGGGACCTTCACCGATCGCTTCACGGTCGAAAATGGAGGGACGAACGGGTTGCCCCGGACCTACGTCCACAGCGTCGAGCCGGCCTATGGGCCGCTCGGGGGAATACCCGATCGGGTCGAGGCCGACCCGTCCTGGGAGTTCCGCGAGCTGCGGAGCGGCCACGACTCGATGCTGTTGTCGCCCGAGGCCCTGGCCGAGTTGCTGATCGAGATCTCGAGCACGATCTGAAGCCCGCCTCCGGACTCGAACCGGAAACCTCCTGTTTACAAGACAGGTGCTCTAGCCAGTTGAGCTAGGCGGGCCCTTCCGAGATGTTGGCAGGCCGGGAGCGACCCGGGAGACTCAGGCGGCCTCCCGGGTGGCCAGATGGCGGGCGATCTTCCGCTTGACCCGCTGCAGGGCGTTGTCCACCGTCTTGGTGTCGCAGCCCAGGAGCAGCGCGACCTCGTCGTAGGAGCGGTCCTCGAGGTAGAAGGCGAGCACGCTGCTCTCCATCTCCGAGAGGGAGCCCTTCAGGCAGGCCACGAGGCTCCTGAGCTCCTCGGACGAAATCGCCTGGTTGACGGGATCGAACGATGAGGGACCGGGCAGGACGTCCTCCATCGTCGTTTCGACCTCGCCCGATCCGGACGGCGACTGGGCGAATGAGACGTACTGGTTGAGCGGCGCGTGCTTGTTCCGGGTCGCCGTCTTGACTGCGGTGATGATCTGGCGAGTCACGCAGAGTTCCGCAAAGTTACGGAAGCTCGACTCCCGATCGTCGCGGAAGTCACGGATCGCCTTGAACAGGCCGACCATCCCCTCCTGGATCAGGTCATCGGAGTCGCCTCCCGCCAGGAAGTAAGACGAGGCCTTCATCCGGACGAAGCCCTGGTATCGCCTGACGAGGCGGTCGGTCGCATCGCCCCTGCCCTGCTTGGCAAGGAAGACGAGCTGGATGTCATCGGGCTCCGTCCCGATCCGGTCACTGATCGACTGCGCCCTCCGGGCACTGCCTGATGGGGAATCGCCGTTCGGCGACGGTGTTGCGCTGGCCACTAGTCCCTCTCCTCTCGAAGAAGCTTCGTGGCGCCACTTACCTCCCCTGGACGCCTTTGTCCTTCGAGCCAAGCCTCAGACTAAAGTCGAGGTTGACTCTTTACCGGCGGCAGTTTACGCATTCCTCAGGACGTGTCAAGGGCTCGATCGGGTTTCTCTCTGCTTCAGCCGGTAGTGATCCGGGATTTTCGATTAGCAGAGCTGATTATCCGACCACTGAAGGGGGCCGAAAAGTATCCCCTGGGGACGGGAAACAGCTGCAAAACCCTTTACCCAAGGTTGAGGTTTAGGGTCTTCCTCGCCGGTTGGAGGACGAAACTCAGCTACCCGATCGCTGCCGGACCGACTCGAAGAGAAGGGCGGTGGCGGCGGCCGAGACGTTCAGCGAGGCCGTCCGTCCGGCCTGGGGGATCGAGACGATCCCGTCGCAGAAGGAGCGGACCCGGGGCCGCAGGCCCTTGCCCTCGGAGCCCAACACGATGACGGTCGGCCCGGTGAGGTCCACCTCCCAGGGCGGTGACCCCTCCTCCCCGGCGGCACCCCAGATCCAGTAGCCGGCGTCCCGGGCGGCGCCCAGCCAGTCGGCGAGGTTGGTGACTCGGGCTATCTCGAGGTGCTCGACCGCACCGGCCGAGGCCTTGCAGGCAGCTGCCGTGACCGCGGCCGAGCGGCGCTCGGTGACCACCACGCCCTTGACCCCGGCAACCTCTGCCGAGCGGCAGGCAGCTCCGAGGTTGCGGGGGTCCTGAATCTGGTCCAAGGCGAGTATCAGGCCCTTTTCTCCCTCCAGAAGGTCGTTTCCGCTGACATAAGGGAACGGTTCGACCTCGGCCACCACGCCCTGGTGGTCGGGTGAGCCGGCCAGGCTTGCGAGCTCGCGATCCGGAGTCGCAGGAGCCCGATGGACCCGGAGCACCTTCCGGCGGCCGGCCTCGGCCTCGGCGACCGGCCGCCTGCCGTAGACGATCTCGCACCCGGAGCTCAACTGCCGGAAACCGGGACCAGGGAGGCGCCCTCCCCCGAATCCCGGACCTCCCAGCCCCGCTCCCTCAACAGGTCCCGAATCCGGTCGGCACGCTCGAAGTCCCCCTCGGCCCGGGCGACCTCGCGCTCCTGGAGAAGAGCGAACGACTCATCGTCGGGTCCCTCGCCGGTTTCGGCCAGCCGCTCGAGGCCGAGCAGACCCAGCATCTCCCGCAGGGCGGCGGATGCTCCGGGGGCACCTCCCTGATTGGCGAGCCGGAGCAGCTCGAACATCTCTGCGATCGCAGTGGGAGTATTGAAGTCGTCGGCCAGCGCGGCCCTGAAACTCGCCAGTGCCTCCTCGGCGGCCGGATCGGGATCGGAAAGTCCATTGGACGGGTGCTCACGGAAGAAGTTCCTGATCCGTTCGTTACGCGCCGCCGCCTCCTCGAGCAGGTCCTCCCCGAAGGCGAGTGGCTGGCGGTAATGGCCCGAGACGAGATAGGAGAGCACCGTCTCGGCACCGAAGCGGTCGAGCGCCTCGGAGAGCTGGAAGATGTTTCCCTCGGACTTCGACATCTTCTCCTGGTCGGTCTCGATCATCCCGTTGTGCATCCAGATCCGGGCCAGTGGCACCCCTCGGGCCGCCTCCGACTGGGCCAGTTCGTTCTCGTGATGGGGGAAGACGAGGTCGGAGCCGCCCCCGTGGATCGCCAGCGGGAGCCGTTCGGCCTCCCGCTCGGCCATCGCCGAGCATTCGATGTGCCAGCCGGGACGACCAGGGCCCCAGGGGGAATCCCAGGAGGTGTCCTCATCATCTTTGTGGGCTTTCCAGAGGGCGAAGTCGAGCGGATCACGCTTCAGCGAGTCCTCGTCCCCCTCGCCCTGATCCATCTGTTCGGGGTCCCGGTGGGAGAGCTCGCCATAGGACGGGAACGACCGAACCGAGAAGTAGACGTCGCCCCCCGACTCGTAAGCGTGCCCACCCTCGACCAGATCCGAGATCAGCTCGATGATCGGGTCGATGGTCTCCGAGGCGAGCGGCTCGGCATCGGGCCTGCCCAGCCCGAGTCGGTCGGTGTCGGACAGGTATGCCACCGTCATCCGCTCGGCCAGGCTGGCCGAATCGACCCCGGCGGCCCTCGCGGCCTCGTAGATCTTGTCGTTTATGTCGGTGACGTTGACGATCAGGCGAACGTCGTAGCCCTCGCTCCTCAGGAACCTGGCAAAAAGGGAGAAGACGACGAACGGGCGGGCATTGCCGATGTGGATCCTGGAATAGACCGTCGGCCCGCAGGCGTAGATCGCCACCTCCGAGCCCGGGTCGATAACCCTTCGCTCGCCGCTCGCCGTGTCTCGGACGCTCACCTCTCTCATCGAGAGGGAACCCTACGGCCTTTCCGGTTGCTCCCCGTCAGCGACCCGCGGAGGGCGAGCTGGTTCGCCTAGAAGGTGCGGTAGCCGCCCGAGCCCGGGCCGCCGGTCGAACGGCGGGAACGGCGGCTGCCGGTGTCCTCGCCCTCGGTCCCCGCGCGACCCTGCTGCGGCCTTTCGGCCTCGCCGGTTCCACTGCCCGGGTTCCTTGCAGGCGGGGTACGGGGAGGTTCCGGCTCGGCCGGCTCCTCCGAGAAGCGCTCCCACTCGGGAGCCGTCTCGCTCGCGATTTCCCGGGCTTCCTCGCGGGCCCGCTCTCTTGCCGCCCTGACCGACTCCTCGGCGGCCTGCCTGGCAGCTTCGGCGCGACGCTCGGCCTCCAGTCGAATCCTCTCGTCCTCCTCCCCGAGCCGGCGT
>JAUMBO010000037.1:0-4655 GCA_032119635.1 Solirubrobacterales bacterium | reverse complement strand
GGCGACGACCTCTTCGTCACCAACCCCGAGAGACTCGGCCGCGGGATCGAGGCCGGTGTCGCGAACTCGATCCTGGTCAAGGTGAACCAGATCGGAACCCTGACCGAGACCTTCGAGGCGATCCGGATCGCGACCGCGGCCGGCTACAGCGTGGTGATCTCGCACCGCTCGGGCGAGACCGAAGACACCACGATCGCCGACCTCGCGGTCGCCACCGGGGCGGGCCAGATCAAGACCGGTGCACCGTCGCGCTCGGACCGGGTCGCCAAGTACAACCGGCTGCTCAGGATCGGCGAGGAACTGGGTGGGAGCCCGAGCTTCGGCGGCAGGTCGGTCTTCACCCGGCTTTCGTGAAGGAATCCGGCTCTGGCCGGCGAAACCGGTCGGATGGCCGGAAGTGTCAGGGCAGCGCGTGGGCCGGTCAGACCCGGCAGGTCGGGTCGGAGGATCCGGCGTCGGCCGGATGCCGGACTTCCGGGTTCGGGCAGGATCCGCTGGGACCGGCTCGGCAGGATCGCCTTCGTGGCACTCGTCTTCCTGATTCTCGCCTCTTACGTGGGTCCGCTCGGCAACCTCGTCCGCTCGTACGGGCTGGTCGGTCAGACGGAGGCCGAGCTGGCCCGGGTCAAGACCGAGAACGGCCTCCTCGAGCGCCAGACCAGACACCTGACCAGCGACGCGGTGCTGGAGCGCGAGGCCCGGCGTCAGGGGATGGCCCTCCCGGGCGAGCAGGCCTACGTGGTCGACGGCGTCGGCCGCTGAGCGCCCGGACCCTCTCGGGGTGGCGGAGGCGATCGCGTTGAGTCAGTCACCGGAGTCCTTCTTCGCCGGCCTCCTGCTGTTCGGGCTCCTGGCCGGTGCCGTGGCCTACACCGGCTCGAAGCTGAGGGCGATCTTCCTGCCCGGCTGGCTCGGTACCCCGGGCTTTCTCGTCACCACGATCATCGCGCTCTCCGTGCTGCTGGTCGAAGCCTCCCTGCTCGGCGCAGTCGGGCTGCTCGAGCCCTGGGCGCTGGTCGGCCTGGCCGTCGGGGTCGCCCTGATCTTCTGGCTCAGGCCCAGGGCCCCGGCGGGTCCGGCGACCGGCCCTCCTGCCCGCATTCCGATCGGACCCGGCGCCGGGCTGGTGGCGACCGCCTTCGCGGCCCTGACCGTCGCCCAGTGGGGCAGCTTCGGCTCGCTCGCACTCGACTTCGGAGTCACCAACTTCGACTCGGTCTGGTACCACCTGCCCTTCTCGGCCGAGTTCGCCCGGACCGGGACGATCTTCCCCGGCTTTCGGCCCGAGACCGTCTTCCTGAGCTGGTTCTACCCGTTCAATTCGGAGCTCTTCCACGCGATCGGTATCTCGACCACCGGGCGCGACTTCCTCTCGCTGTTCGTCAACTACGGCTGGCTCGCACTCGGGCTGCTTGCGGCCTGGGTCGCCGGCCGGCCCTGGGGAAGGCCCCATCTGACCGTCGCCCTCGCCTCGGTCGTCTTCGCCGCCCACATGCTGGTCGTGCGCGAGCCCGGTACGGCCAAGAACGACATCATGGCTATCTCACTGGTCCTTGCCGCGGTCGCCGTCCTGATCGTCTCGGCCGGGGGCGGTACCGGCCGGGGCCGGATCGCAACCGGCCCACCTTTGGTCGTCGCCGGCCTGGCGCTGGGCATGGCGGCCGGAACCAAGATCACCGTGCTCCCCCTCGCGATCCTCGTGGCCGCAGCCGCACTGTTCGCCGTCCCGGCCGGCACCCGCATCCGCTCCTCGGTCACGCTCCTGGTGGCCGGCCTCTTCACCGGTGGCCTCTGGTACGCGAGAAGCGTGCTCGAGGCCGGCAACCCGTTTCCCCAGCTGCGGGAGCTCGGTCCGCTGTCCCTTCCGGGCCCGGACCGGCTGCAGGAGGCCCGGCCGGACTTCAACGTCTTCCACTACCTGTTCGACGGAACGGTCTGGGCCGACTACCTCGCCCCCGGACTCGACCGGGCGCTCGGTCCCCTCTGGCCACTGCTCATCCTGCTCTTCCTGGCGGGAACGATCGCCGTGGCATGGCGTGGGCCCGGCCGAACGGCCAGGGCGCTCGCCCTCGCATCGCTGGGGGGCGCGCTCGCCTACCTCTTCACCCCGCTCGGAGCCGCCGGCCCCGAGGGTGAGCCGACCGGGTTCGTGATCAATCTCCGGTTCCTCGGCCCGGCCCTCGTCACCGGGCTCGTCCTGATTCCGGCCCTGCCGGCCTTCGACCGTCCGTGGCCACGACGGCTCTTGCTCGCACTGGTAGCGGTGCTCTTCCTGACCGGGACCAGGCTCGACGGGGTGGTCGAGCTCTCCGGCCGGTACTTCGGCCTCGCGCTCGCGACCTTCACGGTGGTCCTCCCGGCCCTGGCCTGGTGGAAGCGGGAGAAGCTCCGTCACCTGCTCGGGGGTCGCTCTCCGTGGAAGATGCTCGTGCCGGCCTCGCTGGTGGCCGCAGCGGCCCTCGCCTGGCCGCTGGCCGACCACTACTTCGATTCCCGCTACCGCGACTTCGAGCCCGAGCTGGGGATGGCTCCGGCCTACCGATGGGCGAACGGGACGGCCGATCAACGGATCGCCCTGGCCGGCACGACCGCCGGCTTCAGGGGCTACGGCTTCTTCGGGCCGGACCTCTCGAACGAGGTCCGCTACGTCGGCCGGTCGGCACCTTCGGGCGGTTTCGACGTGATCCGGACCTGCCCTGAGTTCCGGCGGGAGGTGAACCGGATCGGACCCGAGTACCTGGTGACCTCACCGTTCCTCGACTTCAACGCCCCGGATCGACCGGGCCCGGCCAGCGAGCTGGCCTGGGTCAGCCGGGAGCCAGCCGTCTCCAGGGTCGCGGGCGGCCCTTCGGTGACCGTCTGGCAGGTCGAGGGCCGCCTCAATCCGTCCAGCTGTGCCCCCGGACTGCCCGGCCCCGGGGTGACCCCGGGTCTCGTCGATCCCTGACCAGCCGTCCCCGGCGGTGCGGAAGTGGCACCATCGAAGGGTGGACGACTACCCGCTGGACAACGCCCTCTTCAACTGGGAGGCCGGCGCCCGACACATGGATCGCCTCGAGGCCGGCGGTCGTGGTGGGCCAGCCCTCGCGGTCGTGAACCTGATTCGGGATGAGATCCGGCGCAGGGTGGGAGTCACCTTCACCGCCGCCGAGCTGGCCCGGTTCTACGGCAGTGGGACCGACTGGGTCAGGCAGCTCGAAGGGATAGATGCCTCGGCCCCGGACCTGCAGGATCTGACCGATGCCGCCTTCCACGAGCAGGTGAAGGCTGCGACCGATTTCGCCGGGGGGAGACTGCTGGAGGGGGAGACCGAGGCGGCCGGCGGGTGAGCGATCAGGCCGGCCTGATCGTGATCCGGTCTTCCTCGACCTTCACCACGACCTCGCGGCGGTCCGCCCAGCCGTCCTGGTAGGCCGGCAGATCGGCGATCGCGGGGTCGAGCCAGAGGCCGTAGCCCTCCTCGCCGTGGTCGAAGGTGCCTTCCAGTTCGGCCGGCTTCGGGCCTCCGGATCCACCGCTTCGCCGACGTCGGCGCCGACGCGGCTTCGGCCTGCCTTCGGACTCGGCACCGTCGTCTTCGGCCTCCTCGGCTTCGTCGAGCTCGTCAGTCGCTTCTACCTCTTCGCTCTCGGCCAGGGCCTCTTCCTGGGCTGCGGCTGCCTCGATCTCGGCTTCGATCTCGTCCCGGAGGTCGACGTCCGCACCGACCGCCTCCCCTTCACCGGCGGGCGAGAGGTCGTGCTGTCGCCGGAACTCACGGAGTTCGGAGGCGCTGATCTCGAGCTGGTGGGCGATCCAGGCGTCGGTCCGACCTTCCTGGACCCAGGCTCGGATCTGGTTGAGTTGGGGCTTGAGTGATTTACGAGCCATCAGTAGCGAGTCTATTCGAGCACTCTGGGGCGCGTCGCCTCGGCCCGGGCCGTCCGTCCGGCCCGGAGGTCCGCTCCCGAGTGATTCCGTCCGAGGGAGAGACCCTGTACTCTTTAATGAGATTAGGTAGTCAACCTGATCGGCTCGTCCGACCGCCATCCAGCCTCTTGGGGAGCCGGGCCTCTCATGACTTAGGCTGGACTCGAAGATGCTTGTTTTGACGAGAAAAGTAGAAGAGAGCATCGTGATCGGGGACGATGTCGAGATCATGGTGCTCGGCGTTTCCGGTGACAAGGTCAGGATCGGAATAAACGCCCCCCGCGAGGTCGAGGTGTTCCGCAAGGAAGTGAAGGACTCCCGCGACGGCAACGGCGGTGACGGGGGCGATCAGGCTCCCGGCAATTCCGACGACTGACCCCTAGGGGTGCGGAGCGGGCAAGAGGCCCGGCTGTCTCAGACGAGCGGGCGGCCTCAGCCGGCCAGCATCGTCAGGGCTTCGAACATCGCGACCGAGACGACTGCGACGGTGGCCGTCAGGGCGATGGCGAGGACGCTGAAGCGGACCTTGCCGTCCTGACGGCTCCGGTGGACGCGCCTGGCCTTCGAGCGCACGATCGCCCGTTGACGAAGCTGAGTGCGCCTGCGGGCCTCGAGGGCCTTCTGGTGCTCGAAGGCGGCCTCGAACTGGCTCATGCTCTGTCGCATCTTCATTGCCATCTGAATCGAACGTCGGAGGGTAGCGGATTTCGTGAAGAATCGCTAAGGAGTCCTTTACCGGCAACTGA
>JAUMBO010000036.1:0-3087 GCA_032119635.1 Solirubrobacterales bacterium | reverse complement strand
TGCCCGTTCGCTGCTCGATCTCCGCTTCGAGCCAGTGGGCCACCCCACCCAGCCGGACGTGGCCGAATGCGTCCGTGCCGGCCTCGCCGCGATCGGGGAAGCCACCTTTCGGTGTCGCCCCCTCGGCAACGACGACGATCGGTGCGAAGCGGTCGTTGAAGCGCTCTTCGATGTAACCGCAGACCCGGTCGAGATCGAACTCGACTTCGGGGATGAGGATCACGTTCGCCCCACCGGCGATTCCCGAATGGAGCGCGATCCAGCCGGCGTGGCGACCCATGACCTCGACGATCAGGACCCGGTGGTGGCTCTCCGCGGTCGTGTGGAGTCGGTCGATCGCCTCCATCGCGATGTTCACCGCGGTGTCGAAGCCGAAGGTGTAGTCGGTCGCCCCGAGGTCGTTGTCGATCGTCTTCGGGACCCCGATCACCCCGAAACCGAGATCGGAGAGCTTCCTGGCGACACCGAGGGTGTCCTCGCCCCCGATCGCGATCAGGCCCTCGACACCATCCCGTTCGAACGTCTCGCGCACCCTGTCGAAACCGCCGTCCACGGCTTCGGGGTTGGTTCGCGAAGTCCCGAGGATCGTTCCGCCCCGGGGCAGGATGCCACGCACCTGCTCGATGCCGAGCGGGACCCGGTCAGCCTCGAGCGGACCTCGCCAGCCGTCCCGGTAGCCGACGAACTCGTACCCGTACTCCTTGACTCCTCGCCTCACCGCAGCCCGGATGACTGCGTTGAGCCCCGGGCAGTCCCCTCCTCCTGTGAGGACCCCGACCTTCAACGGTCAGGGCCTGAGGCGCTCCGGCAGGAGTGGCTTCGCCTTCTCGATCAGGGGTTCGAGGGTCTTGATCACGATCCCGGTGAAGAACACCCCGAAGAAGACCAGTCCGGCGACGGGGCCGCCCTGCCCGAAGGCATATGAAACGAGCGCGAAGGCGATTGCGATGAAGAAGGAAACTGGAATGACCATCGCGGCGATCCTACCGAAGCCCGTCCCGGCCCGAAGTAGCAAGCGCGCCTGCCGTGGCGGTCAGGAAGGCCCGGACACCCTCCAGCGAGCGGCCAGGCTCCTCTTCGTCCGTTGCCAGCGAGACCAGTTTCGAGCCGATGATCACCCCGTCGGCCAAACGGCCCACCTCGGCAGCCTGGTCGGGTGTTCCGATCCCGAACCCGACCGCGACCGGAACCGGGGCTTCGGCGGAGACGGTCTGAATCAGATCGGCCAGTCCCTCGGCGAGACCCCCCCGCTCGCCGGTCGTACCGACGTCGGAGACCAGGTAGACGAAGCCACTCGCCACGCCGAGGATCTCACGGCGTCGGTCCGGGGTGGTGGTCGGGGCGACCAGGGGGATCACCGCGAGGCCGGCCGAAGCCAGTTCCTCCCGGATCCCCTCGTCCGTGCCGAGGGGCAGGTCCGGAATCACGATTCCGGCGACTCCCGCCGCGACCGCCCGCTCGGCGAAGGCCTTCGGACCATCGCCCGCGAGGACCAGGCCGGCGTAGGCAAGCAGTACCACCGGTACGTCCCCCGCGACCGAGGCCACGACCTCGAAGACCTCCGTGAACCCGATGTCCCCTTCGAGGGCGACGGTGGCCGCGGTCTGGATGACCGGACCGTCGGCGAGAGGGTCGGAGTACGGAATCCCTATCTCGACCAGGTCGGCCCCACACTCGACGTAGGTGCGGGCTATAGCGATCGAGGTCTCGAGGTCCGGGTAGCCACCCACCAGGTACGGCATCAGGGCCGATCGACCCTCTCCGGCAGCGGCCTCGAAGGCGGCTGCGATCCGGTCCGGGCCCGTCTCAGCCAAGTTCGTCGCCGAGCACCTCGGCCAGGTCCTTGTCGCCGCGACCGGAGAGCGAAACGACGTCGAAGCCGTCGCCCTCGATCCGGCCCTCACCGTTGATCCAGGCGAAGGCGTGGGCGGTCTCGAGGGCCGGGATGATCCCCTCCGTCCTGCTCAACTCCCGAAAGGCGAGTAGCGCGTCGGAATCGGTCACCGATACATACTCGGCCCTTCCGGAGTCACGAAGCCAGGCGTGCTCGGGCCCGACCCCGGGGTAGTCGAGGCCGGCCGAGACGGAGTGAGCCTCCTCGATCTGCCCTTCGGCATCGACGATCACCGATGAGAGCGAGCCGTGGAGGACGGCCATCCTTCCGGCGGCCAGCGGAGCTCCGTGACGTCCCGTCTCGACCCCCTCGCCGGCAGCCTCGACCCCGATCAGGCCGACTTCGGGATCGTCCAGGAAGGCGGCGAAGATCCCCATCGCGTTCGAGCCTCCCCCCACACAGGCGATCACCCGTTGGGGCAGCTCGCCTTCGGCCTCGAGCGCCTGCTCCCTCGCTTCGTCCCCGATCACCCGCTGTAGATCCCGCACCAGGTCGGGGAAGGGATGGGGCCCGACGACCGAGCCGATCACGTAGTGAGTGGTCGCCACGTTCGCTACCCAGTCGCGGATTGCGGCGCTGACGGCCTCCTTGAGCGTCCTCGCGCCGGCCTCGACCGGAACGACCTCGGCTCCAAGGAGTCCCATTCGCTCGACATTCGGCCGCTGCCGCCGAATGTCCTCGCTGCCCATGTAGACGACGCAGTCGACGTCTAGCAGGGCGCAGGCCGTGGCCGTCGCAACGCCATGCTGGCCGGCGCCGGTCTCGGCGATCACCCTCGTCTTGCCCATCCTCCGGGCGAGCAGGACCTGCCCGATCGCGTTGTTGATCTTGTGGGCGCCGGTGTGGGCGAGGTCCTCACGCTTCAGGTAGGTCTTTCGGCCGCAGGCCTCGCTCAGGCTCTCGGCCAGGTAGAGCGGGGTCGGCCTGCCGATGTAGTCGCGCCTGAGGAGTTCGAGCCGGGCAACGAAGTCGGGGTCGGTCGAGGCCTCCTGCCAGGCGAGCGCGAGGTCGTCGAGCGCCGGGATCAGGGTCTCGGGTACGTACCTGCCTCCGTACGGGCCGAACCGGCCTGGATCGTCCGTGCCGCCGGTCATTCGGCCACCACGGCCGCACCCTGCGCGGCTTCGATGAAACGTGCCATCAGCGCATGATCCTTGACTCCGGGCTCGGACTCGACCCCGCTCGCCACGTCG
>JAUMBO010000035.1:0-11612 GCA_032119635.1 Solirubrobacterales bacterium | reverse complement strand
ATGATCGAGTTGGACGTCCTCTGGCTGCCGGACGGCCGGCCCTCGACCCCGGCCGCAGAGCGATCCCCGCTTGCCATCGTTCATGACTGGCGGGCGGCCGAGAAGACGAAGCCCCCGACTCTCGACGAAGTACTCGCCGCATTCACCGAGCCACCGCTCGACCGGGTGAGGATCAATCTCGACGTCAAACTTCCCGGCCGCGAGGCCGAGATGGTCGAGGCGATCCACCGCCACGACCTCGCCAGCCGTTCCTCGATCTCGACGATGGAAGTGCAATCACTGGAAGCGGTCCGTGGGCTGGATCCCGGCCTGCCAAGGGGCTGGACGGTGCCCCGGGTCAGCTTCGACTGGACGGTGCCCTGGCTGAAGCCCCTGCTGATGCTGGGCGCAGAGGCTGCCCGACGGCGCCTGCCAGGGAAGGTCAGACACGGGATCCCGAAACTGGCCGTCGAATCGGTGTGGGCCTGGCACGGGGCCGTGACCGAGCCGCTCGTCGCGGTAACGAAAGCGGCCGGGGTGGAGCTGAACGTCTGGACCGTGGACGACCCCGACCGGGTGGCCTTGCTCGAAGCGATGGGTGTTACGGGGATCTGCTCGAACGACCCCCGGATCCTCAATCCACCGGGACCCGAGAGCCCCGTAGGTTCGTAGTCTTCAGATGGTGGTGCCGGCGACGCCCGGCGGCATGCCGCCCTTGGTCGAGACCGACGCGGCAAGTTCCTCCGCGGTGAAGCCGGCAACCACCTTGTCCTCGGCGACGTAGCGGTAGAGCGCGACCCCGAAGATCGTGACCAGGGCCTTGTTTACCACCGCGAAGACGGCGATCGCCAGTGCCCCGATCAGGATCAGTGGTACCCCGGCTGCCGTGAGGCCGGGCCCGGCGATCAGGGCGATTCCCCCGGCGATGACCAGGATTGCCGGAAGGAAACCGATCAGGAACAGGATGCCGCCGATCGCGATCGTTCCGGTGATCTGCTCGCCCCAGCGGCTCTTGATCAGCTGGGTGCACCGCTTTACAGTCGTGAAGCCCCCGGTTCCCTCGATCGCGATGACCGGGATGGCGAGGAAGGTGAGGATTCCCCAGGCGGCTCCGGCCAAGCCACCGAGAATCGCACCGGCGAGCCCCAGCTTCTCCTGGAGCATCTGGATGATCGTTCCGACCACGGTCGAGATCACGGCCCAGGCGAAGATCGGGCCGGTCCTCTGCCTGGCCAGGGAGACCCCCTCGCCGAACCCCGGCTTCTCACCGGCAAGCAGGCGATCGGCGTTGTGGGCCAGCGCGACCCCGAAGAAGATCACCGTGAAGGCCAGCAGCAGCCCTCCGAGCACGATCAGGCCCACACCGGCCACGTTGGCTGCGGTCTGGTCGATCGCGAGCAGCACGATGCCGGGGACGACGGTGAGGATGAAAACTGCGATCGCGACGACCGCCCCTACCACCGGAAACTTGACCAACCCGGGGTTCCCCTTCAGCACCGCCCAGCTCTTCTTCGTCAGCTCCCAGCCGTTCCTGATCCGCCTGAACATCCAAGTACCTTTCCGCCGGTTTCGTGGACCGGGATTCTCGCAGGCCCGGATCCGGAATACCGGTCGCGACCTGAACTCGTTCAGGTAGTTGCCCGTCCGGCCAGGCCCGGGACCCGCTCGACCCCGATCGACTCGAAGTAATCCCACTCGATCCGGCCGAGCTCGGTTTCGGGCTCGTCGCCGTAGACCCACTCCCGGACGATCCGGTGCCAGTTACGCCTGGCCCGGAGCTGGCCGAGGACGGCCACGACACCCATCTCCATCCGCCTGCCCATCAGCTCTTCGGCCGGGATCGACTCCTGCCTCATCAGCTCGAAGAACTCCGAGCGGGGATCGTGGGTCGCTTCGATCATCCGCATCACCACCACCGGGTCGACCTCCACCTCGCGATCCTCGATATACCAGCCACCGATCGCCTTCACGTGCTCCATCAGTCGCTCGGCATCCATCTTGGTCGGGTCACGGACGAAGCCGAGGTCGTGCAGGGCGGCCCGGAGCTCGTCCGGGTCGTCCCGGATGGCGGCGTCGACAGCCCGCTGTTCCAGCTGGATCTGCTCGACGTCGAGTTTCTTGGTCATCCCGAAATCGAGGAAGGCCACCCGGCCGTCCGGCATCAGCAGGTAGTTGCCGGGATGGGGGTCGGCGTTGAAGTGCTGCAGGTGGTAGACGGCGCCGAAGGTCCCCCGGAATACGATCTCGCCGAAGCGGTCGCGGGCCTCCTGGTCCATCTCCCTGACCTCGTCGAACCCGACTCCCTCGACGAACTCGGAGACCAGCACCCGGCGCCGGGATAGCCGGGTGATCACGTCCGGGACGAAGATGAAGGGGTGCTCGCGGAATCCCCGGGCGAAGGTCCGCTGGTTCTGGGCTTCGAGCTCGTAGTCGAGCTCCTCCAGGACCCGCTCGCGGAGCTCGTGGACGACCGACTTGGCATCGATCCCCGGGGCGATCAGCTTGGCCATCCGGACGAGCAGTCCGGCATTGCCGAGGTCGGATTCCAGCGCTTCGGCGATCCCCGGGTACTGGATCTTGACGGCGACCTTTCGTCCGTCGAACAGGACCGCCCTGTGGACCTGCCCGATCGAGGCTGCCGCGAAGGCCTCCTTCTCGAACGACTCGAACAACTCCTCGACCGGTTCGCCTTCGTACTCCTCGTCGAGCACCTTCGAGACCTGCTCCCAGGGCATCGCCGGCGCGTCGGTCCGGAGCTTCGCCAGCTGGGCCTGGTAGGTCTCGCGGTACTCCTCGGGGATGAACTCGGTGTCGATGAACGAGGCGAACTGGCCGACCTTCATCGCCGCACCCTTCATCTGGCCGAGTACCTCGACCATGTTTCCGGCTGCCTCCATGTGGCGACGGTCGAGGCTCTCTTTCGATGCGTCCTCGTCGCGGACCAGGTTGCGGGCCTTCGTTCCGGCGTACCGGGCGCCCTGCCTGCCGAAGACGGACCCAAGCTTCGCGGTCCTCTTCACCCTGCCCTTCGGGATGCGCGGCTCCTTCGGCATACCCCAAGAGTAGAAGGTTCTCTATCCTCTCCGGTTCGATGGCTTCAGGAGACAGGGCGACACTCAAGGCGGCACCGCGGACCGAATTCGGATCCAGGGAGAGCCGCAGGCTCAGGCGGTCCGGCCTGATTCCGGGCGTCGTCTACTCCGACGGGGACCAGGCGATCCCGTTCAAGGTCGAGGACCGGGAGGTCCGGCTGATCCTGGTCGAGGGCCACGCCCTGTTCGACCTCGCGATCGAGGGTTCCGACCCCGTCCCGGTCGTGATCAAGGAACAGCAGCACCACCCCGTCAGGGGCAACGTCGAGCACCTCGATCTCCAGCGGGTCAGGCTCGACCAGGCGATCGAGGCCGAGGTCGCGATCGAACTCGAGGGAGTCGACAGTGCTCCCGGGGTCAAGGGTGGAGGCGTTCTCGAGCACGTGGTCCGCGAGGTCACGGTCGAGGCCCTGCCGACCGACATCCCGGACTCTCTCGTCATGGACGTCTCCGACCTCGAGATCAACGACACCGCGACCCTCGAGCGCCTCGTGCTGCCGGACGGCGTCGACCTGGTGGTAGAGGATCCGGCCGAGGTCACAGTGGTCACCGTCTCGCCGCCGCGGGTCGAGGAAGAGCCGACGGCGGCCGAGCTCGAGGAAGAGGTCGAGGTGATCGGCGAGGGCGAAGAGGCCGAAGAGGCCGCCGAGGGCGAGGCCCCGGCCGCCGAGGAAGATTCCCCGGAAGGGGAGTAGGCCCTGTCGCCCATTCGCCGCGGCCGAAAGGCGGAGGGGGATCAGGTCATGGTCGTAGGTCTCGGCAACCCCGGCCCGAAGTACCAGGGCACCCGACACAACATCGGCTTCGAGGTCGTCCGGAAGCTGGGCGAGAAGTGGGGCCTCGGACGGGTTCGCGAGAAGTACGGCGGTCTGATCGCCGAGGGGCGGGCCGGCGCAGGAGGCCCCAGGGTGATCCTGTTCCAGCCACTGACCTTCATGAACGAAGCCGGCCGGGCGGCCGGACCGCTCCGGGGTTCGAAGCGGATCCCGCTCGACCGGGTCGTCGCCGTCCACGACGAGATCGACCTTCCCTTCGGTGACGTCCGGACCAGGCTGGGCGGCGGCCTGGCCGGTCACAACGGCCTCAAGAGCCTCGACCGGGAGTTCGGCGGGAGTGACTTCTGGCGTGTGAGGGTGGGCGTGGGCAGGCCCGACTCGACAGACCCTGAAGTCGTCTCGGCCTGGGTCCTGGGCCGGTTCCGCGAGGACCCCGGCCAGGTCGCCTCCCTGGTCGACCGGGCCGCCGATCTGACGGCCGAGCTGGTCGGGGAGGTTGCCGCAGGCGGGACGAACGGGGACGGCACGGGGGCCGGGGGATGAGCCGTACCACCTTCGAACTTGCCCGGGAGGGTGTCGGCCTGCTCCGGATGGATCGGCCAGACGCCCTGAATGCGATCGACATGACGATGCTGGACGAGATGATCGGCCACCTCGAGGCCGCTCGGGACGACCCCGAGGTGAGGGTGATCGTGATCTCGTCGACCGACCACACGGCCTTCTCGGCCGGAGCCGACCTGAAGGAGGAACTCGACCGGGCCGGCAAGGTCGAACGCATGCAAAGGTTCGCCGACCTCTACGACCTGGTCGTCGGTCACCCGAAGCCGACCCTCGCGGCCTGCCACGGCTACACGGTCGGCGGCGGGGCCGAGATCGCGGTCGGGTGCGACATCCGGGTCGGCGGCTCGAACCTCCAGATGAGGTTTCCCGGGGCGGCACTAGGCGTCCCGGTCGGGGCGGCCCGGCTGGTCACCCTTTGCGGGCTCGGGCCGGCCAAGTACCTGCTGCTCGCCTCGCCCACGATCAAGGTCGACGAGGCCCTCCGGATCGGTCTGGTCAGTCGGGTCGCCCCCGGGGCCGCAACCGAGGAGACGACCCTCGAGCTGGCCGGCCGGATGGTCGAGTTCGATCCCGAGTCGGTCAGCCGACTGAAGCGGATGCTCCACCAGTGGGACGACATCGAGGGGCGCTCGGCCGAGGAGGGGCGGGGCCAGGTCACCTGGCAGGACGAGGGTCCCGGACTCGGATGAGCGGCCCGGCCGGCCTGCGGTCGGGTGCCGACTCGCGCCCCGCCGTCCCCCTCGACGACCTGCTCACGGCCGAGTCGGTCGTCTACGACCTGGCCCGGGAGGTGGCGGCGGCCTCGCCCGGCAGCCCCGTACCGGCCGGCGTCTCGCCCTCGATCAGGCCCGCCCTCGTCGCGGCGCTGCTTGGGCGAGACTCGCCGCTTGCCGACCGACCGGCCCTCGTGGTCCTTCCGGACGACCGCTCGGCCCGGACCTTCTCCACGCTGCTCCGTGCGTTCACCGGCTCGAGGCAGGTTCACCTCTATCCCTCCCGGGGCACCGGTTACGACTCCCAGGTCAGCCCTCCGCCCCACCTGACGGGGATGCGGATCGAGGCGATCGACCGGCTCTCGGGGGAACTGCCCGGGGAGGCGGCACCGCTGGTCGTCGCCAGCGCAGTCGCACTCGCCGAGGCCGTTCCGGACGCGACTCTCAGGCCCGCCGGGTTCGCGATCCGGGTCGGAAATTCGGTCGGGCTGGGGGAGGTGACCGACCGCCTCTCGGCCGCCGGCTACGAGCGGGTCGAGCAGGTGGTCGAGCGGGGACAGTTCGCGATTCGCGGCGGGATCCTCGACCTGTTCACCGCGACCGCCGGGCGTCCGGCCCGGATCGAGCTGTTCGGCGACGAGGTGGAGACGATCCGGGAGTTCTCGACCTTCACCCAGCGCTCGACCGGCGAACTCGACGAGGTGACCGTCGCCCCGGCGGCCGAGCTCGATGCCGACCACCGTGAACTCGCCGAGATGGCGATCGAGGAGGCGGCCGAAAGCGGTCGCCCCGTCCGGATGGAGGAGGTTCTCCCGGCCGAGGCCTTCATGGCACCGCTGGACCTGGTCCCCGCCGGGATGGCAGTCCTGCTGGTCGGGGTCGAGGAGATCGAGCCGGCCCTCGAGGACCTCTGGGAGGACGTGACCACGGCGCTCCACGCCGACGATGCCCGCCACCTCTACCTCGACGTCGCGGCACCCCTGGCCGACCGGGCCGTCCTGACGCTCGGCCGCCCGGCCGACGGGGAGGAGCAGGGCCCGGTCACGATCAGGGCCTCGTTCGCCGAGTCGCCGGCCCGCAACTCTTCCGAGGCCGAAGCCGAGCTCGACCGGCTCGTCTCGGGCGGATACCGGGTGCTGGTCACCTTCGAGACGGTCGGCGAGGCGGAACGGACCCGGTACTCCTTCGACCGGCTCCGGGTCGAGCTCGACCCGCCTGACGGTCCGGCACCCGGCCCCGGAGTCTCCTTCTTCGAGTCGAGGGTGAGCGAGGGTTTCGTCTGGCCGGCCGGCCGGCTGGCCGTCTACCCCTGGCGGAGGCTGGTCAACCGGGCCCGCAAGGCCGAGGAGCCCGGTCCATCCACGCTCGGGCTCTCGGCCGCGGGCCTCCGGGTCGGCGACTACGTGGTCCACGAGAACCACGGCATCGCCCGGTTCGCCGGCTTCGAGACCAGGGAGGTCGCCGGGACGACCCGGGACTACCTGCTGCTCGAGTACGCAGGCGACGACCGGGTGTACGCCCCGACCGACCAGCTCGAGAAGCTCTCGAGGTACGCCGGCGGCCGCGACGAGCCGACCCTCTCGGCCCTGGGGGGCAAGAAGTGGCAGAACCTCAAGGCCCGGGCCCGCAAGGCGGCGGCCGAGATGGCCGGCGAGCTGGTCAACCTCTACGCCGAAAGACGGGCCCGGAAGGGTCACGCTTTCGCGCCGGACTCGGAATGGCTGGTCGCGCTCGAGCAGTCCTTTCCCCATCGCGAGACGGCCGACCAGATCCAGACGATCGAAGCGGTGAAGGCGGACATGGAGTCGGACCGCCCGATGGACAGGCTGGTCTGTGGCGACGTCGGCTACGGCAAGACCGAGGTCGCACTCAGGGCAGCCGCGAAGGCCGCTTCGGACGGCAAGCAGGTCGTGATCCTCGCCCCGACCACGATCCTCGCCCAGCAGCACCTCGGCACCTTCACCGAGCGGTTTCGTGACCTTCCGTTCACGGTAGAGGGAGTTAGCCGGCTCACTTCCCCGGCCGAGTCCCGCCGGATCCTCGAAGAGTGGAACACGGGCCGGGTCGATGTCCTGATCGGGACCCACCGCCTGCTCTCGCGCGACGTGCGGGCCCACGACCTCGGGCTGGTGATCGTCGACGAGGAGCAGCGCTTCGGGGTCAAGCAGAAGGAGCTGCTGAGGCAGATGAAGCTCAAGGTCGACGTCCTCTCGATGTCGGCTACCCCGATCCCGCGGACCCTCCAGATGTCGATGTCCGGCCTCAGGGACATCTCGGTGATCGAGACCCCGCCCGAAGGCCGCCGACCGGTCCGGACCTACGTCGGCCCCTGGGACGAGGAGCTGGTCACGAAGGCGATCGAGCGGGAGGTCGGCCGGGGCGGACAGGTCTTCTACCTCCACAACCGGGTCGAGACCCTCGACCGGGCGGCCGAGATGCTGAGGGCGATCGCCCCGGGCGTACGGGTCACGGTCGCCCACGGCCAGATGCCGGAGGGTGAGCTCGAGGAAGCGATGCTGACCTTCCTGAAAGGGGATTCCGACGTCCTGGTGGCGACCACGATCATCGAGTCGGGGATCGATATCCCGGCCGCCAACACCTTGATCGTCGAGCGTTCCGACCTGCTCGGCCTGGCCCAGGCGTACCAGATCAGGGGGAGGGTGGGGAGGTCTCGCGAACGGGCATACGCCTACCTGATGTACCCCTCCGAGGAGGCGCTCACGGTCGAGGCCTCGAGCCGCCTCGCGACCCTCGCAGACCACACCGAGCTCGGCTCTGGATTCCGGATCGCGATGCGGGACCTCGACATCAGGGGAGCCGGCAACCTGCTGGGTGACGAGCAGTCGGGACACGTCGCGGCGGTCGGTTTCGAGCTCTACTGCCAGCTGATCGACGAGGCCGTCGCCGGACTGACCGGTGCCGACGAGGATGGTGAGAGGCCCGATCCAGTCCGACTCGACCTCGCCCTCGACGCCTTCCTGCCGGCCGAATACGTTCCCTATGAGGCTGCCAAGATCGACCTCCACCGGCGGATTGCCGCCGCCCGGCGGCCGGGCGAACTGCGATTGGTGGAGGCCGAGATGGTCGATCGGTTCGGACCGCTGCCCGAAGAGGCAGCCAACCTCCTGAGGATCCAGCGGGTCAGGGTCGAGCTGGCCTCGGCCGGTGTCGAGTCGATTCAGGACTCTGGCTCCCGTGTCGTCCTTACCGGCCTGGCGCTCGAACCCGAGCAGGCTGCCGACCTGGCCGAACGCCTGAGCGGCTCGGCCTACGACTTCCGCAAGGCTGAACTTTCGGTGGTCGCGGGCGCGGACGCCGACGAGCGCCTCGGACGCCTCGAGGAGGCGGCGAGTGCCCTGGTCGAGAGCGGGATGGGTATGCTCCCGAATGATGCGAACCCCGATCCGGAAACGCCGGACGGGGCATGATGCGGGAGAAGAGATGACCAAGTCGCACAGGACAGGATTGATCGCTTTCGGGGCCGTTTTCGTGGTGCTGTTCGCATGGATCGCGGTCACCGAAGGGATCGGGAAGCCCTCCGTCCCTTCCGGCGATGTCGCCGTGATCGAGGACGTCCCGGACGGGGCCGGTGACATCACAGAGGCCGCCTACCAGGTCGCCTTCCGGCAGTCCTGGAAGCGGGCCGGCCTGAACGAGGGCCCGGAGGAGGGGGACGCCCAGTACGAAGCAGTCCGCGACGGTGCGATGAACGACCTGCTCGATCAGGCGTGGCTGACCGGGGAGGCTGCCGAGCTCGGCATCACTGCTTCCGATCGCGAGATCGAGAACGAACTCGCCTCGATCAAGGACACCCAGTTCCCGAATGCCAAGGCCTACCAGGATTTCCTCAAGGAGAGCGGCTTCACCGAGGAGCAGGTTCTCGACCGGGTCCGACTCCAGGTCCTGAGCCGGAAGATCGAGGAGGACGTAAGGGCCGGGGCGCCCAAGCCGACCGAGTCCGAGATCGAAGACTCCTACGAGGCTTCGATCGACCAGTACACGACGGCCGAGAGCCGGGAGATCAGGTTGATCGTGACCTCTGACCAGAAGGACACCGAGGCGGTCGAACAGGCCCTCGCCAGGGACGATGGCGACAAGGCCTTCGCCCGGCTGGCCCGGGAGTATTCGGTCAACCCGAGCAAGTCGGACGGCGGCAAGACGACCGCGACCGATGGCAGCTACCCGGAGCCGGCCGGCAGCGCGATCATGGATGCCGCCGAAGGCGACGTCGAGGGTCCGATCGACGTCGAGGGGAACGACTACTTCTTCCGCGTGATCGAGGTCACGCCGGAGGAGGTGCAGCCGCTGTCGAGCGTCCGTAGCTCGATCGAGCAGCAGCTCACCCCGGCGCTCGAGCAGCAGGCCCTGACCTCCTTCATCGAGGACTACAACGCGAAGTGGACCTCGAGGACCATCTGTGCCGATGGCTTCGTCGTCTCCCGATGCTCGAACTTCGAGGGCGACGGGCGTAACCCGGCTGCCGACCCGGCCTGCTTCGAGGCTCGCGAGGACGGGAAGGGCGACGCCGAGGAGGAGGACGCCCTGGCCTGTCCTTCGATCGTCGTCCTGAACTCGCCGATCGAGCCCGGGGCGAACGCCGACGTCGGACCCACCGGTGAGCTGACCGCCCAGCCGAAGCAGCAGGGTCCGACTCCCCCGGCAGGTACCGAGCCGCCCCCGGCTGCAGCACCGCCGACCGGCCTGCCGATCGGCTGATCCGTTCGCGGTGGGCCGCTCCGCGGACCGGGACGATCCCGGGGACCTGGCAGGGGCCATCGTCGGCCTGGCCGAGGTGGCGAAGGAGCTCCGGGCGAAGTGCCCCTGGGATCGCGAGCAGACCGGCCGTTCGATCGTCCCTCACACGGTCGAGGAGGCCTACGAGCTGGCCGAAGCTGTCGCGGTCGACGATCCCGGGGCGATTCGGGACGAGTTGGGCGACGTGCTGTTTCAGGTCGTCTTCCTCTCGCTGCTTCTGGAGGAGCGCGGCGAAGGTGACCTCGCCGGGGTGACCCGGCAGCTGACCGAGAAGCTGATCCGGCGCCACCCGCACGTTTATCCACCGGAGGCGGCCGCAGACGATGGCACCTCGATCGAAACGGCCGAGGACGTCCGGCGACAGTGGGACGAGATCAAGCGGGAGGTCGAGGGGCGTTCCTCCGAGAGCGACTGGCGAAAGCCCGGCCTGCCGGCGCTCGTCTACGCGACCAAGGTCCAGTGGAGGGCCGATCCTGCCGATCGTCCGGCCAATGCCCCGGCGACGAACCCTGACCTCGATCGCGACGAGCGGGAGCTGGGGGAGGCCCTCTGGCAACTGGTCGAGAAGGCGCGGCTCAATGGGGTCGACCCCGAGATCGCGCTGAGGCGGGTCGCCGAAGCCCGGGCGGCCGACCTCGCTGCCGAGTCCGACGACTAGGATGACGGGCCGATGAGCGCGATCGAAACCGTCCTCGCCCGCCAGATCCTCGACTCCCGTGGCAATCCCACGGTCGAGGTCGACGTGGTGCTACAGGAGGGCCAGACAGGCCGGGCGGCCGTGCCTTCGGGGGCCTCGACCGGCGAGTTCGAGGCGGTCGAGCTGAGGGACGGTGGCGATGCCTGGGGTGGCAAGGGAGTCTCCCGCGCGGTCGACAACGTCAACGTCGAGATCGCCCCGGCGCTCTCCGGTTTCGACGTCACCGACCAGGCCGGGCTGGACGGCAGGCTGATCGAGCTCGACGGAACCGGCGACAAGGGCCGGCTCGGTGCCAACGCGGTCCTCGGCGTCTCGCTCGCAGCCGCCCATGCCGGGGCCGCGCTCGAGAAGCGACCCCTCTGGCAGTACCTCGGCCTGCTCTTCGACGACTCGGCCGAGCCGCTCCTGCCGGTCCCGATGATGAACGTGCTCAACGGCGGAGCCCACGCCGACAACTCGATCGACTTCCAGGAGTTCATGGTCGTGCCGGCCGGATTCGATGACTTCCCCCGCGCCCTTCAGGCCGGGACGGAGGTGTTCCACGCGCTCGGCCGGGAGCTGGCCGGACGGGGTCTCTCGACCGCGGTCGGCGACGAGGGTGGCTTCGCGCCCAACCTCAGCTCGAACGAAGAGGCACTCGCCGTGCTGGTGGAGGCGATCGGGGCGGCCGGCTACGAGCCCGGCGGCGAAGTCCTGATCGCCCTCGACCCGGCGACTTCGGAGCTCCACTCCGAGGGCACCTACCGACTCGTCCATGAAGGGCGCTCGCTCAGTCCGGAGGAGATGGCCGACTACTGGGCCGGAGTGGTCGAGAGGTACCCCGTCGTCTCGATCGAGGACGGGATGGACGAGGAGGACTGGGAGGGATGGAGGCTGCTCACCGACCGGATCGGTGACTCGATCCAGCTGGTGGGCGACGACCTCTTCGTCACCAACCCCGAGAGACTCGGCCGCGGGATCGAGGCCGGTGTCGCGAACTCGATCCTGGTCAAGGTGAACCAGATCGGAACCCTGACCGAGACCTTCGAGGCGATCCGGA
>JAUMBO010000034.1:7338-19089 GCA_032119635.1 Solirubrobacterales bacterium | reverse complement strand
AACCGGCAACGGTATGTCCTGGCCGGTGGCCAGGGCATGTGCGAGAAGGGGTTCGATCAGGAGGCGGAGACCCCGTCGAGGAGACGCCAGTTGGCGCGGAAGGCCTCTTCGGCCGCCTCGGCCAGCTCATCCTCGTCGAAGTCATTCATGTACCGCTCGATCAGCTTCCTGCCCTCTTCGGCGTGCTCTACGTCCATCGTCTCGTGGACGGTGAAGTACTCCCGTGCCGGTGCGTCGGAGATTCCGTAGAAGGCTGTCAGGCCCTCCGACTTCGTCTTCGAGATCTCGGGCTGTCCCGACTCGACCGCGAACAGCCTGGCCAGCTGGGGGCCGAATCCGTCCGCCCTGATCCAGGCCTCGACGCACTCGAGCGTCTCGGGGTTGGGGTCGGTCGAGACATCCCCGCCGACCGCTTCGACGAACTGGTCCCACATCGCGACGTGGTCGGCCTCTTCCCGGGCGTGGGCCTGGAGTCCCTTGCGCTCGGCCTCCGGAGCCGCCTCGGCCAGGCCGGCGCTCATCGTGGCCACGGCCTCGGTCGCGTAGCGGTACTGGCCCGAATACCCGGCAAGCTCTTCCAGGGTCAGCTCGCCAGCCGACCACCGCTGGTAGAAGGGGTGCTCGAGGACGTTCCACCTGACGCGGGACTGTTCGATGCGATCCCAGAGGTTCATCTTTTTCAGGACTCTCCTTGCGGTAGTTGACGGGTCTCGATCATAGAACAGGGGCCGGTCCGGCCGAATGCCCGACGGGCCCTTTCGGCCTAGAATCGAGTCGGTGGAACGGGCGAGGAACGACATCCACGCGCCCGACCTGCCGGACGAGGCGACCTGGATCGGCGAGGACCCGGGCCGGATGGATTCAATGGTTGCCAAGGGTCCAGTCCTGGTCCACTTCTTCGACTTCTCCCAGCTGAACTCGGTCCGGACCCTGCCGTACCTGGCCGGCTGGTTCGAGCTCTACGGCCCCCTCGGGCTGAAGGTGCTCGGGGTCCAGTCGCCACGCTTCGAGGTGGCCGGGGGGCCCGAGGCCGTGGCCCAGGGACTGGAGCGGCTCGGGGTGCCCTACCCGGTCGTCCTCGATCCCGGGATGGACCTCTGGAAGCTGTATGGCTGCGAGGGCTGGCCGTCGCTGTTCCTTTGGGGAAGGGGCGGAAGGCTCAGGTGGTTCCAGTTCGGGGAGGGCGAGTACGAGGCGACCGAGGAGGCGATCCGCGAAAGCCTCGGGCCATCGGTCGCCGACGACCTTCCCGAGCCCCTCGGCCCGCTGCGCGACACCGACCGGGCCGGGGCGGAAGTGATCGCACCGACCCCCGAACTACTGCCGGGCGACGGCCGAGCCTGGACGGCCGAATCGGGAGGGTCCGAGTTCGAGATCGAGTACGAGGCGGGCTCCGCCTGGGTGACCGGGTCCGGCTCCGGACGGCTCCTCGTGGAACTGGACGACGGAACGGTCGAGACGGTGGCGATCGACGGTCCGGCGCTCTATCGGCTGGCCGAGCACGAAGGGCACGAACGGCACGAGATGACGGTTCGACTCGAGGGCGCTCCCGAGATCTGGAGCATCTCGTTCGGGGCGGCCGGCCCGGCGGGCTAGCCGACCATCGGGAGACCCTTCCGGATCTCCTTCGGCAGCATGAACCGGACCGACTCGTCGACGGTCCGACTTTCCCCGATCTCCTCGACGCCCATCTCCCGGAAGAGGTTGACGAGGTCCTCGACCAGCTCCTCGGGAGCGCTGGCACCGGAGGTGATCCCGACCGTCTCGACGCCCTCGAGCCAGGCCGGGTCCACCTGGGTGTGGTTGTCGATCAGGTAGGACTCGGCTCCGTACTCCCTGGCCACCTCGACCAGGCGGTTCGAGTTGGAGGAGTTGGTCGAACCGATGACCAGGACCAGGTCGCACTCCGCGGCGATTTCCTTGACCGCGATCTGGCGGTTGGTCGTCGCGTAACAGATGTCTTCTGACTTGGGCGTGACGATCTTCGGGAAACGCTCTTTGAGCCGGGCGATGATCTCGGCCGTCTCGTCGACCGAGAGGGTCGTCTGGGTGATCAGGGCGACGTGATCGGGATCCTCGAGTTCGAGGGTGTCGGCGTCCTCGACGGTCTGGACGAGGACGATGGCGTCAGGGGCCTCCCCCATGGTCCCCTCGACTTCCTCGTGGCCCTCGTGACCGACCAGGACGATCGTGTAGCCGTCCTCGGCGAACTTGCGAGCCTCGACATGCACCTTGGTGACCAGGGGGCAGGTCGCATCGATCGTCCTCAGCTTCCTCTGGGCCGCCCGCTCGTGGACCGCCGGGGCGACGCCGTGGGCCGAGAAGACGACGATCTCGCCCTCGGGCACCTCGGTTTCCTCCTCGACGAAGATCGCGCCCCTCGCCGCCAGCTGTTCGACCACGTGCTTGTTGTGGACGATCTCTTTGCGGACGTAGATCGGGGCGCCGTGCTCCTCGAGCGCCTCCTCGACGGTCTGGACGGCCCGGTCCACCCCGGCGCAGTAACCACGCGGGGCGGCGAGGATCAGCCTTTTCGGAACCGAAGCGGTGGTCTCGGCCATACGTGAAGGTTAGCCGGAGTAGGGTGCGGTTCGGGAGAAGGGAGCGTCACGGACCGGTCCCGACCGACCAGACGATCATGGAAGAGATGAAAACGCCCCACATGGACCGCCTGACCGGGCTGGATGCCTCGTTCCTGACGAATGAGAACGACGCCAGCCACATGCACATCGGTGCGGTCCTGCTGTTCGACGGAGAACCACCGGCCTACCGTGATTTCGTCGCCCACATCGAGTCACGCCTCCCGCTCGTTCCCCGTTACAGACAGAAGCTGGCCTATCCGCCGATGGACATCGGCCGACCCCTCTGGGTGGATGACGACGCCTTCAACATCTCCTTCCACATGCGCCATACCGCGCTGCCGGCGCCGGGTACCGAGCGGGAACTGATCACCCTGGCCAACCGGGTCTTCTCCCAGTCGCTCGACCGGGAGAAGCCACTGTGGGAGATGTACCTCGTCGAGGGGCTGGAGGGCGATCGGTTCGCGGTCCTGATCAAGAGCCACCACGCGATGATCGACGGCGTCTCCGGGGTCGACATCGGCACAGTCATCTTCGACCTGACTCCGGACCCTGAACCGACCGAATCGCCTGAACCGTGGGAGCCCCGTCGCCCCCCGTCCGAGTACGAACTGCTCGGCCAGAGTGCGGGCGAAGTGGCCAGTGCCCCGCTGCGGCTCGGTACCAGGACACTCGAGGCGATTCGCAACCCCCAGCGCATCGCGGCAAAGGTCGGGGAACAGCTCGAGGGCCTTGCCGAGTTCGCCAAGCAGTTCGCCGATCCAGCGCCCGACGTACCGCTGAACACCGAGATCACGCCTCACCGGAGGATCGCCCTCACCCGGGCGAGCCTCGAGGACCTGAAGCTGGTCAAGAACCACTACGGGACGACGGTCAACGACGTCGTCCTTGCGGTCGTCACGGGGTCGCTGCGCAACTGGCTGATCAACCGTGGGGTAGATGTCGAGGGCCTGGAACTCAGGGCCCTGGTGCCGGTTTCGGTCCGGGCCGAAGACGAGCACGGGGCGCTCGGCAACCGGCTGGCTGCGATGCGGGGACCCCTGCCGGTCTATGAAGCGGATCCGGTCAGGCGGCTGGAGATCGTCTCGGCGGCAATGGACGGCCTGAAGGAGTCCAAGCAGGCCCTCGGGGCCGAGGTGATCGCGAGGCTGAACGATTTCGCCCCTCCGACGCTGCTCGCACAGTCCGGACGCATCGCTTTTTCCACCCGGCTCTTCAACCTCCTGGTCACCAATGTGCCCGGGCCGCAGATTCCTCTCTACATGCTGGGCAGGGAGATGAGCGAGGTATTTCCAATCCCGTTCCTCGCCGAGAGCCACGCGCTCGCCGTTGCGGTCATCTCCTATCGAGGGCAGGTCGACTTCGGCCTGCTGGGCGATTTCGATGCGATGCCCGACATCGAGCTGATTTCAGCGGGCCTGAACGAGTCGCTCGCCGAGCTCGTCGCCACCTGCGACGAGGAGTAGCCCGAAGGACACGCGTGGCCGAGGTGGTCCGGCCCGCAGGGGTGTCTCAGAACGGGTGGAAGGTCAGCAGGAAAGGGCCGGCCACCGGAGCGAACCGCGCCTAGAAGCCGAGTGCGAACTTCGCGTCCTCGGACATCATCTCCGGGGACCACGGCGGGTCGAAGATCATCTTCGGGTAGACGTCCCGGACTCCGGCAAGCCGGCCGACCAGCTCCTTCATCTGTTCGGAGACCTGGGGGCCTATCGGGCAGGCAGGGGTCGTCAGGGTGAAGGTGACGTAGACATCCGGCTCTTCGATCTCGACCCCGTAGACGAGGCCCAGCGAGACGAAGTCGAGCCCGAGCTCCGGGTCGATCACCTCTTCGAGGATCTCGAAGACCTGTTCCTCGCTCGGCATGCTGGATCCGTTCTCTGACATAGACCAATCGTAGCCGGAACCCTTCCCGTTGCGGGAGCCGAGGCACCCCACCGGGCCTCCTCTACCCGTAACCTTGGCCGGGATGCCGATCCTCCTCGTTTCGCTCCTGATCCTCTGGCCGATCGCCGAGCTCGCGACAATGGTCGGGGTCGCGATCTGGCTCGGGGTCCTGCCAATGTTCGGCCTGCTGTTCCTCTCGACGATCGCCGGGCTCCTGGTGCTGCGCTACCGCGGCAGGGTCCACTGGCAGCGTTTCCGGATGGCCATCGACCGGCGGCGACCGCCGGCCCGGGAAGCCTTCGACGGAACGATGATCACCTCCGGCGCCCTGCTGCTCGTCCTGCCGGGATTCATCTCCACCGCCCTGGGCCTGCTCCTCCTCTTCCCCCCGAGCCGTTACCTGATCCGGGTGGCCTCGATCGCACTTTTCGCGGGTCGGTTCAAGTGGGCGATGGCCGGCGCCACCTGGGGTGGCCGGGCCTGGGAGGGCTGGCGGGCCCGCGGGCAGGGCTTCGATATCGAAGGCGAAGCGGTCGAGGTCGGGGCCGAGCCGATCGAGCTGGGACCGGGCGGGCGGGCGGAGTCGGCCCCGAAAGGATCCGGCCCCGGTAACGAGCTCCCCGACCGGGACGGGAAGCGGGCCGGGGATGGCTGAGGACGCGATCCCGGCCGGGGGCTTCCAGATGCTGATCTCCGACTTCGGGGGCGTGCTGACCTCACCGCTCGTCCAGTCGTTCGCGGCGGTCCAGGACGGAGTCGGGATCCCACCCGAGAGCCTCGGAAGAGCGCTCGCGGCTCTGGCCGAATCCGAAGGGGAGAACCCGCTGTTCGAACTCGAATGCGGCCGCATCCCCGAAACCGAGTTCATGGCGCTGATGTCGCGCCAGCTCTCGGCCGACCTCGGCCGGCCGATCGAGTTCCGGGACCTTGGTGAACGGTTCTTCGAGGCGCTCGACCCGAACGAAGCGATGATCGACCTGATCCGGGAGGTCAGGCGAAACGGGCTCAGGACGGCCCTGCTGACCAACAACGTTCGTGAATGGGAGCCGCAGTGGCGATCGATGCTTCCGGTCGACGAGCTGTTCGAGACCGTTGTCGACTCGGCCTTCGTCGGCTGCCGAAAGCCCGATCCCCGGATCTACGAACTGACCCTCGAACGGGTCGAGCTGCCGCCGGAGGCCTGCCTGTTCGTCGACGACATGGAGGTCAACTGCGAGGCCGCAGAAGCCCTCGGCATAAGGGCCGTCCACTTCCGGGAATCGGCCCAGGCCCGGGCCGATATCCGCGAGCTGCTGGGCCTCTGAGGCCGGCCCCCGGCCGGGCCTAGTTCTCCGACCCGATCCGGTCCCAGACGTAGAGGTCGAGCGCCTGCTCGGCGAGGTCCATCAGCCTCTCCGACGAGAGTCCGGCGATCACGGTCTCGAGGGCGAGCTCTTCCGTCGTTCCGTCCTCGACCGCGTCTTCTCCCCGAAAACCGGCCGCGAGCTTGAGCGCTTCGCGGCGGTGCTCCCCCAGCGACTCGAACGCCCCCATCAGGAAATCACGGCTGGGGACCGGGTGACCGACCTCCATCGAGCTATGCCAGGCGGCCAGCAGCGAGAGGTCGTCCTGGTCCAGCTCGGCCAGTGCCCTCGCGTACTGGTCCCGGAGTTCATGTTCGGGAATCTCGTCCACCCAGGCCCGGAGTGCCTCGCCGAGCAGCTGCCGACGGGCCTCCCGACCTACCGACTCGGAGACGACATGGATGGCGTCGGCTGGATCGACGAAACAGAGGGGCATCGTCAGTGGCCTTCCGTGCTGTGGGAGAGGGGCAGGATGACGATCTGAAGATAGTGCGGAGGGAGGACGAAAAAGGTGACCGATCGGTCGAAGCGTCAGGTTCCCTGCCCGACGACCGACAGTAATCTCGACCCATGCCCCTGCACCTGATCAGTGGGCTTCCCAATACCGGAAGGACGGAGAAGCTCAGGGAGGAGTTCGAAGAGGCCGCCGAAGCGGGCCGGAACCCGATCCTGCTCGTCCCCTCGGTCGACGACGTCTTTGCCTGGGAGAGGCGACTGACCCGGGCTGGGGAATCCGGGACTGAGGGTGGGGCCGACAGGGCGAGTGCGCTCGAAGCGCCCGCCGGGGGGTTCGCCGGAGGCATGGTGATGCACTTCAACGACCTCTGCCGGGAGATAGTCCGCCGGGCGGACGGAGCCGGACCGCGGATCGCCGGCGAGATGAGGCGGCGGCTCGCCCTCGAGAGGGCGATCGCAAAGCTCGCCGACGGACCGGACGGTCCCGCGGCCAAAATCGAGGGCAAGACCACCAACCAGCCGGGACTGCTCGACGCAGCACTCGAACTGGTCGACGAGTACCGGGCCGAGAGGATCGAGTTGGGCGACCCCTTCCGTTCGACCGGGGAATCGACCGAGGGTGAGGGGGTCGAGGCGGAGACGATCGAGGAGATCCGGCGCGGCATCGAGCCCCTGGTCACCGAGTTCGAGTTCGACCTCGCAAGCGACGGCCTGACCGACCTGCCGAAGACTGCCGAACGGGCGCTCGAGGCCGTGGTCGGACTGTTCAGGGAAGAGGCCGACTGGCAGCAGCGGCCGGTCTTCGTGGCCGGGTTCGACGACATGACCGGCCAGCAGCTGGAACTTCTGAGAAAGCTCTCGAATGAAGCCGGGGTCGAGGTGCGAATGGCGGTCACTTGGGCCACCGATCCCGGCCGGGGGTTCCTCACCGATCGCCTGCGGAGCAGGCTCGCCGACCGGGTCGGGATCGCATCCGAGGATCCTTTCCGGGTCGAAACGAACGGAGACTCCGCGGCCTTCGCCCTCGCGGGACTGGCCGACGCACTGATCGGCGCCGGCGAACGGCCCCCGCTGGACGGGAATCCTCCGGTCACCCTGATCAGGGCCGCCGGAGAGCGGAGGGAGGCCGAGGCGATCGCATCCGAGATCGCCCGCCTGCTGGCCGACCGGGAGCGGGAGGTGCTGCCGGACCAGATCGCTGTGGCCCATCTCGACCCGGGATCCTCCGGTCGGCTGCTCGAGGGGATCCTTCGCCGGTACGGCATCCCGGCCACCCTCGAGACCGAGACCGGCGCCCTCGAAACCACGGTCGGCGCAAGCCTTGCCGCGCTTCTGCGGGCTGCCGGCCCGGATGGAACGGCCGGGGACCTGATCCTCTGGCTCCGCGGACCGCTAGGACCTGAGCGGGCAGAGGTGGACCGGATCGAGGCCGAATGCCGTTGGGAGGGAATCGGGACTGCCCTCGAGGCTCTGAAGAAGGTGGATGAGAAGGACAGGCGCGAGTGGGCCTCACTGTTCGAGGAAGGTGGCGACCGGGGCAGTGCGGCCCTGGAGCTGACCGCGGCCCTGGCGAGGGAAGCCGGGAGGCGAATCCTCGAGAGCTCGACCCGTGGTCCGGAGGGTCTCCACAGACCGGAACCGGAACTCGAACTCGAGGTCCGGATGGCCGAGACCCTGGCCGAGGCCGCAACGGACCTTGCCGTCTCCGATACCGGGGGCCGGAGCGGCGCAGCGCTGATGCTGGAAGCGATCCGGAGGGGCGACGTCTCCGTCTGGACCGTTCCCACCCAGGGAACGGTGCGGATCACCGGGCTCTGGGCGATGCGGGCGAAGCGGGTCCGGTTCCTGTTCGTGGCCGGGCTCCAGGAAGGTGGAACGAGAGACCTGAGCCGGGCCGGGCCGTTCCTGTCCACCGCGGAGCGCCGGGGCCTGGAAATGCTGGAGAGGGTCGACCCCGAAGTTCAGGAGCGCTACCTGCTCTTCTCCTGCCTGAACGTGCCGACCGAGGAGCTCTGGCTCTCCTGCACGATCAGCGATGACAGCGGCAAGTCGACCGCCCCCTCGCCACTGCTGGCCGAAATCGAGGCGCTCTGCCCGGAGCCACTTCCCGTGATCGAGCGAAACGGTTCGGCGGTCGCCTTCCCGGCGGACCGGGCACCGACCGCGGCCGAGCTGGCCCGTTCGCTGGCCGTGGCCTCGGGTTCGCTCGAGGACCTCGACCTCGATCCTGCCGTGGCGGAGGAGATCCGATCGAGCCTCGAGCGGGCCGGGAACCTCGCCGAGCGGAGTCGTGCCTTCGGGAAGTTCGAGGATCCCGAGGTCCTCGCCGAGCTCGAAGGGACCGAGACCTTCTCCCCCTCGGAGATCGAGGCCTGGCTGGCCTGCCCCTGGACCTGGTTCATCGACCGCCGGATTCGGCCCAGGAGGTTCACGCCCGACGAGGAGTTCCTCGCGGCGGGGAGTCTCGTCCACGAGGTGCTCGAGACCCTCTACGCAAACCATCAGGGCCAGAGGCCCGAACCCGGGACCGTCGCCGACTGGATCGCAGAACTGCCGGAGCTGTTCGAATCGATCCTCGAAGGTCAGGAGCAGAACCCGCTCGCAGGCGACGAGCCATCGGCTCTGCTCGCTCGGCTGGCCCTGGAAAGGGGCATCGCGGGTCTGCTCGAGAACGAGGCCGACAAGGCAAACCCGAGTTTCGTCCCGGCCCTGCTGGAGACGCCCCTCGAGGAGGTCGAGATGGGCGACTGGAAGCTCAGGGGCAAGGTGGACCGCGTCGACACCGAGGGTGGCGAGACACCGGCCGCCGGGGTCAGGGCCCTGGTGATCGACTACAAGAGCGGTGCGGTCGACGCCCGGTACTCGCCGGGCGGGATGGAAGAGAAGGGGGCAGTCCAGATCCCGCTCTACATGGAGGCCCTGCGGCGCTCCCTGGGGATCGATCCGATCGCCGGATTCGTCCTGCCCGTGAAGGACGGGGCCGACCCGAGGCCGCGCGGGGCCATCCCCGATGGAGAGACCGAGGTGATCGGTGAGCGCGGCTTCTACCAGCAGGGCACGGTGCCCGACGTCGGGGAATTCATCGTCAGGGCACTCGACCTCTCCCAGGGGGCGGTCGAGGAGATCAGGGACGGCGGGATCGAACACCCCGAGGGCGGGTGCCGGAGCCACTACGGCGACTCAGGACCCCTCCTGCCCCCCCTGCGCCCGGTCAGGAAGCCGGACTTCCGTACCGAAACGGTCTCCGGAGAAGAAGACGGAGAGCCTGACGGCAGGGACGGTTACGGGGACTTCGAGTTCTCGAAACAGCAGGAACAGGTGATCGGGTCGGATGCGGACGAGATCATGGTCTCGGCCGCCGCGGGATCGGGCAAGACCACGGTCACGGTCGAGCGCTACAAGAGGCTGCTGAACGAGCAGGGACTGAGTCCCGACCAGATACTGGTATTCACCTTTACCGACCAGGCGGCCGCCAAGCTGCGGGAGGAGGTGCGCCGGGCCCGTTCGGCCGCGACCGGGGAGCCGGTCAGCATGAGCGACGCCTGGGTCGGGACCTTCCACTCGATCTGCTCCCGGATCCTGACCGCCTACCCGCTCGAGGCGGGCGTCGACCCCGGTTTCACGGTGATCGACGACATCAATTCCTCGATCATGAGGAGGAAGGCGTTCGACCGTGCCCTCCGGCGACGGCTCGAAGCGACCGAGGAAGAAGGGACGGAAGAGGCCGAGAGACGGATGGCCGCCCTGGCCCAGGTATCGCGCTACACGCTCCGGGACACGATCGGGTCGATCTTCGACCTGCTCAGGTCGCGGGGGGACGAGTTCCCGCGGCTCGAGCTTCCGTTCGGGCGCCCGGACTACCCCGAGAAGGAGATCGTCGCGCTGGGCGAGGCGATCGGGGCCGCACTCGAGCGAGATGACGTCAAGCGCTTCTCGGACGAACAGAAGGAGAAGTGCCGGAAGATGGTGACCCTGATCGAGGATCGGGAAGCTCGCATGCCGACGGCGGGCAACTTCGGCGCCCTCTCCTTCTCGAACAAGGACCTCGATGAGAAGACCTGCCTGATCACGACGTGGCAGGGGATCCAGAAGACGCTCGCCGAACGGGAGTCCTGGCCCTGGCTGGTCGAGTTCGGTGCCCTGCTCGAGGAGTTCGGGCGTGAGTACGCACGTCTCAAGGACGAACGGTCGGCGCTCGACTTCGAGGATCTGCAGATCAAGGCGCTCGGCCTGCTCGAAGGAAACGAAGCGATCAGCGCCGAGTACGGGTCCCGCTTCGCCGAGATCATGGTCGACGAGTTCCAGGACACCAACCAGCTCCAGATGAAGTTGATCGAAGCGTTGAGGGGCAGCGGCAGGAGCGGGAACGGCAGGGCACGACTACTGACGGTCGGCGACGAGATGCAGGCGATCTACGGCTTCCGCCATGCCGACGTCGGGATCTTCAGGGAGCGGCGCAGGGAGCTGGCCGGTGGCGGTGATCGGGTAGACCTGATCGACCTCCCGGAGAACCACCGCTCGACGCCGGCCGTGATCGAGGCGGTCAACGCCCTCGGCAGGGAGATCCACTCCGGACCCGGCGAAGGCGACGAGGCCGGGCCCCCGCCATTCACCGAACTCCAGGCCGGGCGGGACGACACCGGCACGGGGCCGGCGACGACCCTGCTCCTGACCCCGAAGACCGGCTGGGAGAAGACCGACCTCGGGGATCTCGCCCCTGCGGAGTCAGGACTCTCGGAGGGGAAGAAGGCGACCGTCGCCGAAGCCCTGGCCCTCGCCTCGACGATTCGCGACCTGGTCGACGAAGGGCAGTACTCGCAGGGCGACGTCGCCGTCCTGCTCCGGTACACGACCGACCTCCCGACTTTCGAAGCGGCGCTCAACCAGTTCGGGCTGAGGACCGTCGTCCCGGCATCGAAGGGCTTCTGGAGGTCCCGGCCGGTGGGCGAGCTGATCGCTCTGCTCGCGACCGTCGCCAACCCGCACGACGACGAGGCCGTGATCTCCGTCCTCACCTCCCCCGCCTGTGGGGCCGGACCGGACGGACTGTGGAAGGTGAGGAAGGCGGCAGGGCCGGGCGAGCCGCTCTGGACCGGCGTGGCCGAGATCGCCCGGGAAGACGAGGGCCAAGGTAACGATGAGGAACTGGCAGCGATCGCGAGCCTCTACCGGATCGTCGAGGAGGCCCGGACGGGGGCGGCGACCCTTCCGCTCGAGAGCCTGGTCTCCAGCCTGCTCGACCGGTCGGGACTCGATCTCGCAAACCTGTTCCGCGACCGTTCCTCGCTCGCCTACCTGGAACGAATCGCAACCATCGCCGGCAACTACGAACGCCAGGAGAGCCGCGACCTGCGCGGCTTCCTCGACTGGGCCGCGGCGAGCCGCGAAGCCGACGCCGAGGCGGCGATCGCAACCGCGAGCGAGGACGAGGACGCGGTGAAGATCATGACGATCCACAAGTCGAAGGGCCTCGAGTTCCCGGTCGTCTG